>CAYXVY010000211.1:0-17810 GCA_964468745.1 uncultured Planctomycetales bacterium
CTCGATCCAGATGATCTACCGGCCGGAAATCCCGAGCGCGCCCGGGTCGGTCGGGCAGGTGCGCGAATGCGCGAGCGATCTGACGTTTACGGCGAAGCGGCACGGGATTTCGCTCTTCATCGTGGGGCACGTTACGAAGGACGGCACGATCGCCGGCCCGCGGACGCTCGAACATCTCGTGGACGGGGTCTTCTACTTTGAGGGCGATCGATTCCAGTCGTTCCGCGTGCTGCGCGGCGTGAAGAACCGCTTCGGCTCGACGAATGAAATCGGGATCTTCGAGATGCTGGGGGCTGGCCTGCGGGAAGTGCCGAATCCGAGCGAGCTGTTCATGTCGCAGGACCGCAAGGGGCGTCAGGGGTCGGTCGTCGTGCCGAGTTTCGTTGGGACTCGCACGCTGCTCGTCGAGATGCAGGCGCTCACCACGCGCTCGAATTACGGGATGCCGACGCGCCGCGTGACCGGATTCGATGTCAACCGCATCGCGATCATCATCGCGGTGCTGGAGCGCCGCTGCGGATTATCGCTCGGAGGCCAGGACGTTTTCGTCAACGCGGTGGGAGGGGTCCAGATCGAGGAGCCGGCGGCGGACCTCGGCGTCGCCACGGCGATCGCGTCGAGCTTCAAGGGAAAGGCGGTCGACGCCAAGACGTTCGTCGTCGGCGAAGTGGGGCTCTCCGGGGAGATCAGAGGGGTTGCGCAGGCGGGAGCGCGTGTTATTGAGGGAGCGAGGCTCGGCTTCGCGCGCGCCGTCGTGCCGGCGGACAACATGCGCGCGATTGAAGCGCCGCCCGGCATTGAGGTGGTGCCCGTCGCCAATCTTCAGGAGGCATTGGACCAGGCTGGCGTGTTCTAGTCACAAGTCACACGTCGTCGCAGGTCTCGACGTGTGACCCTATCGTTTGTCCTCGTGACAGCACTGATCGATGACGACCGCGGCGCTGATCAGGAGCACCTCGTCCTCGCCCTTAGCGATGTCGATTCCGTAGGTGTCGTTCCAGCTGAAGAATTTCTTTGAGACGTGCGCGATCGCGCGGCCGCTTCGGGAGAAGGCGTACTCGTATTCCCAGAAGCTCCCTTCCGCGATCGGGTCGTTCGGGCCGGGCACGTCGAGCGTGAAGTGGCAGCGGAAGAGGGTGAAGAGGGACTTCTTCACGACCGCGGAGAGCCGCCCGTCGCGATAAATCTCGTAGGTCGGCCCGAGCGCGAGGATCTTCTTCTGGATCGTCGCCAGCTCATTTCCGGACATGTCCTTGACGACGAGCGTCGTCCGGAGCGAGAAAACCTTTCCGTCAATGTACAGCACCTCGCGACCGCTCTCGTCGCGCACCGTGTAGTCGTCGCCCCAGCACATCCAGTTCTGCTTCATCACGTAGCGCGACATCGGTAAGGATTCTGACGAGCGTCGGCGCGTCCCGCTACGGGAAAGTGCAATCTTCACGCGGTGTCCGGGGGATACTCCGCGACTTCGGAGGTAACGGATGAAGCTTGCGACTTGCTTGCTCATGTTTGTGGCCGCGCTCGGCGCGTTCCAGGACGACAAAGAAAAGCTGCGCAGCGCGCTCAAGGACACCGAGCCGACGCGCGACTGGATCTACGACGACCTCGGCGCAGGATTCGCGGCGGCGAAGAAGTCCGGCCGTCCGCTCATGGTCGTCTTCCGCTGAGTGCCCTGAGGCGACTGCAAGGACTTCGACGCGCAGGTTGCGCGTCGCGAGGACCCTGAGCTGGCGAAGCTGCTCGAAAAGTTCGTCACGGTCCGCATCGTGCAGGCGTGGGGTCTCGACCTGTCCCTCTTCCAGTTCGACGGCGAGCTCACGATGTCCGTCATATTCCTGAACGCCGAGAAGACCGTATACGGGCGCTACGGCTCGCGCGAAGACAAGACGTCCAGCCGGTACTTCGCGATGGCGGGGCTGCGGCGCGCGATGGAGGGGGCGCTGGAACTGCATGCCGGCTATCCCGACAACAAGAAGACGCTCGAGGGAAAGCGCGGAGCCGCTCCTCCCTGGAAGACCCCGGACCAGATTCCCGCCCTCAAGGGGAACCGGAACGTCAGGCCCGCCGACGGCAGCCGAAACGCCTGCGTGCACTGCCACCAGGCGAACGACGGTGAGGCGTGGTCGTTGCGCATGGCGCGCAAGAAGATCGGCGACGAGCACCTCTGGGCCTATCCGATGCCGCGTGCCCTCGGGGTCGTCCTGGATCCGCTGGAACGTGCGACGGTGAAGTCGGTGACGGCCGGATCCGCCGGTGAGAAGGCGGGATTCAAGGCGGGCGACCACATCGTCTCGATGGAAGGACAGCCCATCATCTCCGTCGCGGACGTCCAGTGGGTCCTGCAGAACGCGGTGTCGCCGGGGAGCGTTTCGGCGGAAGTTGCGCGCGGCGAGTCGCGCGAGACGCTGAAGCTCGAGCTGGCGAAGGACTGGCGTCGGGACGGCGATTTCACATGGCGCGTCCTCACGTGGAGCCTGAGACACAAACTGGTCGGCACGGAGCCGCTCGGGCTCGCCGATGACGCGGAACGCGCCGCCGCCGGCGTGGCGGCGGGCAATATGGCGATCAAGGTCGGCAAGACTCCGCCCGACTGGGTGAAGGAGAAGCTCAACAGCGGGCTCAAGCCGGGCGACATCATCGTGCAGGTGGATCAGCGCAAAGATCTGACGACGGAGTCGCGTTTCCTCGGCCATCTGTTCCAGGAGGTGGGTTCCGGAGAGGCCACGACGTTGACCGTGGTGCGCGGCGGCAAGCGGATCCCCGTCGTGCTCAAGATGCAGTGGTAAGGGAAGCGCGGCTGCTATCCTGAGCCGCATGCGGCTCGACCTCGCGGGCGAAAACGCCCTCGTCACGGGCGCGGCGCGCGGCATCGGGAAGGCGATTGCCGACACGCTGCGAGATGCCGGTGCGACGGTGACCGCGCACACGCGCCAGGACGCGGAGCTCGAGGACGAAACCGCGATCCGGCGCTTTTGCGCGTCGCTCGGCCCCATCACCCTCCTCGTGAACAATGCGGGCATCTGGGAGGACAACCCCATAGGCTCGACGGAATCGTGGTCAAAGTACCGCCGGCTCATGCGGATCAACCTCGACGCCGCGTATCTCTTCTGCGATCTCCTCGCGCCCGGCATGAAGCTCCTACGGCGCGGCGCCATCGTCAATATCTCGTCTCGTGCCGGCAAACGCGGCGAACCGCAGGCTGCGCACTACGCGATCTCAAAGGGCGGGATGCATGCGATGACCGTCTCGCTCGCGCGCGAGCTTGCGCCGTTCGGTGTGCGCGTGAACGGCGTCGCGCCGGGCTGGATCGAGACGCCGATGACGGTGCCGCACCTGGCCGACGCCGCAACGCGCGCCGACGTCGAGCGGCAGACGCTGCTCGGCCGCGTCGGCACCCCCGGCGACATCGCGGGGGTCGTCGCCTGGCTCGCGTCGTCGCGGGCGAGCTACGTGACGGGGAAAACGATTCATGTCAACGGCGGGTCCTACCTCAACACGTGACGTGTTAGCATCAGGGCATGGGTCCCGTCTCATTCGCGTGGCTGCTCAGCCCGCTCGCATCCGGCCGCTTCAGGCTGAAGCTCGGGCTGGGCACGCTCATCACCGTCGCCCTCGCGTTCGGAATCCTGTGGTACTTCGGCGACGCGATCCTGCTGGCGGTGCTCAAATCGAAGGTGCGCCAAACGAACGGTGCGGAATTTGGCGTCGGCAAGCAGGCTGTCGGATTCATCGGCGGCAATGCAACGTT
Source organism: uncultured Planctomycetales bacterium (assembly GCA_964468745.1). Classification (GTDB taxonomy): domain Bacteria; phylum Planctomycetota; class MHYJ01; order MHYJ01; family JACPRB01; genus JACPRB01. The sequence goes on from CAYXVY010000211.1 coordinate 3,749, forward strand.
CGACACGGTCACGCTCGAAAAGCCCGGCGTCTTGAACGTCTCGATCCCGCGCATGCGCATCATTTCGGGCCCATGGCGGCACCTGTTTGGCTCAACGGAGATCGAGCACTGCACGATCGAAGGTCCGGTGCTCAGCTCCACCGAGGAGGAGGGCAAGCCGCCGCCGCGCTCCGCGTTTCGCATCGCAGACCTCACGATCAAGGACGGCGAGATCACGCTGACCGATCCCAGCCGGCCTGAGGCCTTCCGTACCGTCGCACTCGCGAAGCTCAACGTCGAGCACGCCGTGTTCGACAACCTCGACCGCTTCAGCGTGCTGCGCACCGCGGAGCGAATCGACGGCGAACTTCGCATGGGCGGCACGGCGGGCCGCGTCTTCATCGGTCAGCGCGACGGTGTGCGTACGTGGGCGTTCGACGACGTGGACATCAAGCTGCTCGCGGCCTACTGGCCGTCGGTATCGAAGCTTCCGTTGAGCGAGGGACGGGCGCAGTTCACCTGCCGTTTCGCTCCGGCGGGCTCGACGATGCACGTCAAACTCACGAGCGCCGTCGTGGATACGAAGCGATTCGCAGGAGGCGTGCTCGGCGCGTTCGCGAGCGCCATCGCCTCGCTGCTCGGCGGGTCGTTCGAGCTGGATTTCCCGATCGACTACGATCCGGGCAAAGTGCGCGGTTCAATCCGGGACGGCCTGAAGGAGCTCTGGATCGCGATGGGCACGGGCATGGTGGCGGAACTCGGGCGGAAGCTCGGCGGGAAGTTCGGCAACATCCTCGAGTCGTTAAAGTAGAATCCGCGGACGCTCGCATGGGCACCGTCCACTTGGCGTTCCTCTGGCACCTGCACCAGCCGCGGTATTTCGACCCCACGACCCGCCGCTTCATGATGCAGTGGGTTCGCCTGCACGGAGTCAAGGACTACACCGGCATGGCGCTCCTGCTCGAGGAGTTCCCGAAGATCCGCTGCACCGTCAACTTCAGCCCGGTGCTGCTCGACCAGCTCATCGGTTACAGCGAGGGATTCGAGGACAACGTGCTGGCCGCCTGCAGGAAGCGGCCGAATGAGCTGACCGATGACGAGCGACGGTACCTGCGCCGCCAGCTGTTCTACTGTCATCCCCTGTTCATCCGCGCGCACCCGCGCTACGTCGAGCTGCAGGAGACGGTGAACGGCGAACATCCGCTGAACGACCAGGACTGGCTCGATCTCGAAACGCTGGCAAATCTTGCGTGGATCCATCCGCTCATCGTCGAGCGCGACAGCGATCTTTCGGCGCTGAAGGCGCGCGAGCGGCTTTTCACCGTGCAGGATCGCGACAAGGTTCTCGCGCGGCATCGCGAACTGCTCGGCGACGTGATCCTGCGCTGGCGCGCGCTTTCCGAACGCGGCCAAGTGGAGCTCTCGGTCAGCCCGTACTACCATCCGATCGTCCCGCTGCTCTGCGACGCGGCCGCGATTCACGAGGCGATGCCGGGGGCCGTCGTGCCGCCGCACGGGACGGAACTCGCGCCCGACGCGGACGTGCACCTCAAACGTGCCGTCGAGCGGGGCGCCCAGGTGTTCGGGCGTGCGCCGACGGGGATGTGGCCGAGCGAGGGGTCGGTGAGCCCGGAGACGTGCGCGCGCGCCGCACGCGCCGGCGTGCACTGGATGGCGACCGACGAGGCGATTCTCGCGCGCTCGCTCGCCACTCACATCGGGCGCGATCCGCACGGGCGCGTCGACCGCCCCGATCTCCTCTACAAGCCGCACAAGCTGCCGGACGGCCCGACCGTCGTCTTCCGCGACGTGGTCCTTTCGAACCTGGTGAGCTTCACCTACAAGACATGGGATGCGAACGACGCCGCGGCGGACTTCGTGTCGCGCGTCGACGCCGCGCCGGACGACTCGCTCGTCGTCGTGGCGCTCGACGGAGAGAACCCGTGGGAGCACTACCCTGGAAACGCCGTGCCGTTCCTGCGCGCCCTGTACGGCCGGCTATCGGACCATCCGCGCATCCGCACGTGCACGGTGGCGGAGGGCGTGAAGGCGGTCGAGGCGAAACCCCTCGATCGGATCTTCTCCGGGTCGTGGATCAATCACAACTTCCACGTCTGGGGAGGACACGACGAGGACAGGCGCGCGTGGGATCTCGTCGCGCGTGTGCGCAGGCAACTCGTGCAGGCGAACGCGCCGCCGATCGCGTGGGAGCAACTCTATACGGCCGAGGGGAGCGACTGGTATTGGTGGTTCGGCGAGGACTACTCGACGCCGCAGGACGCGGAGTTCGACGCGCTGTTCCGCCGGCACCTTTCGAACGCGTGCGCGCAGGCCAAGGTCGCGCCGCCCGAGGACCTCGGCCGGCCAATCAAGAACATAAGGCGCGACGACCTCTATCGCCGCCCGTGGGCGATTCTCAACGTGCAGATCGACGGTCATCGCACCGACTACTTCGAGTGGATCGCGGCGGGGCACTACGACCTCGCGCGCGAGTTCGGTGCGATGGCGGGCGAACTGTCGTTCCTGTCCGACCTGTTTTTCGGTTTCAGCGAGAGCGACCTGACGGTGCGGCTCGACTTCCGGCCGGGGCTCGACGTGCGACAGATTCTCGCGGACACGACGGTGCGCATCGTGGCGGTGAAACCGACTCAGCGCACGGTGCGAGTCTTCCCTGCCGAGCCGTCCGTGCGCAGCGCTTTCGCCGAAATCCTGGAAGCCGCGGTGCCGTTCGAAATCCTCGGCGCCGACCCCGAGACCGAGGTTGAATTTTTTGTGGAGATCGAACGCCCGGGGAGCATGCCGGTGCGGCTGCCTTCGCTGGCGCCGCTGCGATTCATCGTTCCCTCGAGGGACTACGAGAAGATAAACTGGCACGTCTAGATGCCAGAACTCAGACGTGACCCGGTCGCCGGTCGATGGGTCATCATTGCGACTGAGCGCACGCAGCGTCCCGAGGAATTCCGCGCGACGGTCACGTCCTCGTCCAAGCCCTCGACGTGCCCGTTCTGCAAGGGCAACGAGGCGATGACGCCGCCGGAGATCTTCGGCGTGCGCGACAACGGCGACTGGCGCGTGCGCGTCATTCCGAACAAGTTTCCGGCGCTCAAGGTCGAAGGCGACCTCGACAAGAGGGGCGACGGTATCTACGACCTGATGAACGGCGTGGGCGCGCACGAAGTGATCATCGAGGACCCATCGCACGTGCTGAACCTCACGGAACTCAACGAGGGACGGGTCTCCGAGGTCCTGTGGGTCTACAAGCAGCGCCTGCTCGACCTGAAGCGCGACTCGCGGCTCGTGTACGCGGCCATCTTCAAGAACGTAGGCGAGCGCGCCGGCGCCACGCTGGAGCATTCGCACTCGCAGCTCATCGCGATGCCGATCGTGCCGGTTCGTGTGCAGGCGGAGCTCGACCGGTGCGCCGAGTACGAGGAGTTCCGCGGCCGGTGCCTCTTCTGCGACCTGGTCCGGCAGGAGCTGTCGAGCCAGGTCCGCGTTGTCACTGAGTCCCAGAGCTTCGTGGCGCTGGAGCCGTTCGCGCCGTGCTCGCCGTTCGAAACGCACATCATGCCGAAGCGTCACATCTCGCACTTCGAGTCGATGGACGACGGCCTGCTGCGCGAGCTCGCCGGCGTGCTGCGCACCACGCTTCTCAAGATTGATCGCGCGATCCAGAAGCCGGCGTACAACTACCTGCTGCACACGGCGCCGCTCAACGTGCCGGCCCTCGACAACTTCCACTGGCATTTCGAGATCATCCCGCGCGTGACGCGCGTCGCCGGCTTCGAATGGGGCACCGGGTTCTTCATCAATCCTGTGCCGCCGGAGAGCGCCGCCCAGTTCCTGCGCGAAGTCAGGCTCTGATGCGGATCGCGGTCGTAACGTCCGAGGTCGCGCCGTTCTCCAAGACGGGCGGACTCGCCGACGTGTGCGCGGCGCTCCCCGCGGAATTCGAGAAGGCGGGACACGACGTCATCGTGATCTCCCCGCTCCACATCTCGGCGCGCAAGCACGGGGTGCAGTCGTCGCCGCTCCGCGTGCGCGTCCCCCTGCACGGCGGCACGATCGAAGCCGGCATCGCGCAGTCGGGCCGGCACTGGTTCCTCGAGCACGAGGGTTTTTTCAATCGCGAAGGGCTGTACGGGACGCCGGAGGCGGACTTTCCGGACAATGCGACGCGATTCGCCTTCCTTGCGCGCGGCGCGATGGAACTGCTCAAGGCGCTCAATTGGCGGCCCGACATCGTGCACTCGCACGACTGGCAATCGGGTCTCGCCGGCGTTTATCTGCGCACCGTGTACCGTGACGCGTTTCCGCGCACGCGCGCCGTCTTCACCGTCCACAACATGGCGTACCAGGGGCTCTTCTGGCCGCTCGATCTCCCCGTCTTCGGCCTCGACTGGTCGCTCTTCAACTGGAAGCAGCTCGAGTTCTTCGGGAAGTTCAGCTTCCTGAAGGCGGGCCTCGTCTTTTCCGACGCGATCACGACCGTCAGCCCGACCTACGCGAAGGAGATTGCGACTCCCGAGCTCGGGTGCGGCATGGAGGGGGTGATCCGCGAACGGGCGCGCTTCGTCCACGGCATCCTGAACGGAATCGACGCGGAGGAGTGGGATCCCAAGACAGACAAGCACCTACCGGCGACGTATTCCGCGCGGTCGCTCACGGGCAAGGCGAAGTGCAAGGCGGCCCTCCAGAAGCGCCTGAATCTGCCGGTGACCCCCGCCCCCCTCCTTGGCTTCGTGGGGCGGCTCGCAGAGCAGAAGGGGATCGACATTCTCGTCCGCGCCGCCGAGTACTTCACCCAGCTGGACATGCAGTTCGCGATCCTCGGCGCCGGCGAGGCGCGATTCCGCGAGCCGCTGGAACGGCTGGGCCGGCTCTACCCCGAAAAACTGTCGGTCACGATTGCCTTTGACGACGCGCTCGCGCATCTCGTCGAAGCGGGATCCGACTTCTTCGTGATGCCGTCGCGCTATGAACCGTGCGGACTTAACCAGCTGTACAGCCTCCGATATGGCGCGGTGCCGATTGTGCGTCGCACGGGCGGACTTGCCGACACCGTCGTGGAGGGCAAGACGGGGATCGTCTTTGAGTCCTTCTCCACCGAGGGCCTGGTCGAGGCGATCGAGCGCGCGCTGGTTCTGTATGACGAAAAGAAGCGCTTCCAGGCGGTCCAGCGCGAGGGCATGAAGCAGGACTTCTCGTGGTCGCGCAGCGCGAAAACGTACCTCGAATTGTTTGAGCGCGTGCTGGCAGGTCCGCTACGATAGCGCCCCCGTGTCGACCGTCAATTTCGTCTTCTGCCTGCACAACCACCAGCCCGTCGATAATTTCGACCACGTCTTCCAGCAGGCCACGCGCGACGCGTACGAGCCATTCCTCGAGATCGTCGAACGACACCCCGGGATCAGGTTCTCGGCGCACTACAGCGGGCCGCTCCTGGAGTGGCTCGAAAAGAATCGGCTCGACTTCTTCATCCGCCTGCGCCGTCTCGCGGATGCGGGACGTTTGGAGCTGGTCGGCGGCGGGATGTACGAGCCCATCTTCACGATGCTGCCCGATCGGGACGCGGTCGGCCAGATTGAGACCCTCCAGGCCTACCTGAAGAAGAACTTCGGCCTCGACGCCGTGGGGATCTGGGTGCCGGAGCGCGTCTGGGAGCCGTCGCTCGTCTCGACCTTCGCCCGCACGACCGCGAAGTACACGGTTCTCGACGACTTCCACTTCCGCGCGAGCGGCCTCCGCGACGAGGAACTCGACGGCTACTTCATCACGGAGGACAGGGGGTCGCTGTTCCGCGTCTTTCCGCTGCGCGAAGAGCTCCGCTATGCGATCCCATACAAGGATCCGCAGGCGACCATCGACTATCTGCTCGCAAGGGCGAATGACGCGGGCGACCGCGTTGTCGTCTATGCCGACGACGGCGAGAAATTCGGCGTCTGGCCCGGCACCAAGCAGCACGTCTACGGCGACAACTGGCTCGAACGCTTCCTGACCGCCCTGGAGAAGAATGCGGACAGAATCCGGATGATCACGTTCTCGGAGGCGATGCAGCGCGTGCAGCCCCGCGGCCGGATTTATCTGCCCACGTGCTCGTACCGCGAGATGGGGGAGTGGTCGCTGCTCAACGGCGGGCGGCCCGAGTACGACGACGCGCATCACAAGCTCGCGCATGCGAAGCACCTGATGCCCGGCGGCACGTGGCGGAATTTCCGCGTGAAGTACCCGGAAGCGAACCTGATGTACGGGCGAATGCTGTCGGTATCGCGAAAGCTCGCCGAATCGACGGCATCCCCAGCGGTGAAACGCGCCGCGGAGCTGGAGCTCTACAAGGGGCAGTGCAACTGCGGATACTGGCATGGCGTCTTCGGCGGGCTCTACTTGTCGTTCCTGCGCGCGAGCGTCTACAGCCACCTGATCGAGGCGGAGCGGCAGCTCGACAAGGGCGGGTCGGGGCGCGAGTCACTGGATCTCGACCTCGACGGACGCGAGGACGTACGACTCTTCAATGAGCACCTCAATCTCTTCGTGACGCCGTCGATCGGCGGTCACATCGTCGAGCTTGACCATCGCCCGAAGCGCGTCAATCTGACCGCTTCGCTCGCGCGGCGTCCCGAGCCGTATCACGCGCGCGTCCGGCAGGCTACGTCGGGCGGCGGCGACGTGAAGAGCATCCACGACATGAACGTTGCGAAGCAGAAGGACCTCGAGACGTACCTCCAGTACGACGAGCATCCTCGTGCATCGCTCGTCGACCACTTCTTTGCGGACGGCAAGGAAATCGGCGACTTCGCGACGGGCGCGTACCGCCACGAGCCGATCCGCGATGATCGATTCATAGGGCTTCGGCTTGCGCGCGACGGTCACGTCGGGGGCGTCCCCGTGACGATCGAGAAGCGGATCAGGCTGGAGCGCGATCGCGCGGAGGTGCAAATCGAATACTCGCTGCGCGCGCAGGCGCCCGTCACGGCGACGTTCGGCGTTGAGTTCAACATCGCGGGACTCAGTCCGAAGGCGCCCGATGCTCGCGTGACAACGGAGTCGGGGAAGCCGCTCGCCGAGCTGTCGGACACGAAGGAGATCCGCGAGCACGCAATCGTGATCGAGGATGCCTGGCACGGACTCAAGCTCGCGTTCTTCGCCACGCCCGACGCAACTTTCGACGTGCGCCCCATCCATACCGTTTCGCAGAGCGAAAGCGGATTCGAGCTCAGCTACCAGAGCACGGTGGTGATGCCCAAGTGGTCCGTAAACCTCGAAGCGGGCAAACCGTGGTCCGTGGTCGTGACCCATCGAATTGACGGGCGTTAGCGCGATGGGCGCCGAGGCGTGTCATAATCTCCGGTTCAAATGAAGATCGCGATCCTGTCGCGCAAGCGCTCGCTCTACTCAACGCACCGGTTGAGGGAGGAAGTGGCCGCGCTGGGGCATGAACCGGTCATTATCGACCCGCTGCGCTGCGTCCTTTTCGTCCAGCCGCTGAAGCCGATCGTCCTCTACAACGGGAAGCAGCTGAAGGACATGTCGGCGGTGATCCCGCGCATCGGAACTGTCGGCACGGGATACTCGATCGCGGTCGTCCGCCAATTCGGCCTCATGGGCGTGCCGTGCGTGAACAACCACGGTCCTATCGCCCGATCGCGCAACAAGTTCGGCTGCCTGCAGCTGCTCGCGAGGAAGGGGATCCGCGTTCCTGACACGCTGATGTCGCGCTACCCGCGGCGCCTCGACAAGTTGATCGAACGCGTCGGCGGCACGCCCGTGATCATGAAACTCCTCAAGGGAACGCAGGGGACGGGCGTCATCTTCGCGGAGAGCGAGGCCTCGGTCGAGTCGATGCTCGAGACGATATGGAGCCTCGGCGAGGACATCATGCTCCAGCGGTTCATCAAGGAATCGAAAGGGCGCGACCTTCGCGTCCTCGTGGTCGACGGGAAGGCCGTGAGCGCGATGCGGCGCATCGGTCGCGAAGGGGAATTCCGCTCGAACATCCATCGGGGGGGGGTCGGGGAGTCGTTCAAGTGCACTCCGCCAGTCGAAAGCGCCGCCATTCGGGCGGCGGAGGCGTGCGGGCTCAAGCTGGCGGGCGTCGACGTGCTCGAAAGCGAGCACGGGCCGATGGTGATCGAAGTCAACTCTTCGCCGGGCTTCCAGGGGCTGGAGGAGGCGACCGGCGACAACGTGGCGCGCATGATCGCGAAGTACGCGATACGCATCGCGCGCCGCCGCATCCTGCGCAACAAGCGTCTCGCGAAGGCGAGGGCGTGATGGTCGACACCCTGCGGCGCCTGGCTCCCGACATCCAACACCCGTTCGACATGGGCTCGCAGAAGATCATGGCGGGCGAGCGCCGCGACATGAAGCTCAAGATCAGCGAGATGTACACGGCCACGCCCGTCTACATCCCGCTGAGCGTCGTGCACGGCGCCCGGCCCGGCGCGCGACTGTTCGTGACCGCCGCCGTACACGGCAACGAGCTGAACGGCGTGGAGATGGTGCGCCAGATGCGCGCGGACGTTGATCCGATGCAACTCCGCGGCACGCTGCTGCTCGTCTTCATCGCGAACCCGATCGCGTTCATGATGCAATCGCGCGACCTGCCGGACGGGCGAGACCTCAACCGCGTCTTCCCGGGGACCGAGAAGGGTTCGATGGCCGCGCAGATCGCCGAGGAGCTCTTCGAGAAGGTCGTCCTGCGCGCCGATTACGGCATCGATCTGCACACGGCGGCGAGCGGACGCACGAATCTGCCTCACGTCCGCGCCGACATGCGCCTTCCGTCGGTCCGCCGCGTCGCCCACGCGTTCGGATGCGAAATCGTTTTCGACATGCCCGGCGAGAAGGGCATGCTGCGCTACGCGGCGTCGCGCGCCGGCGTGCCGACGATCGTGTACGAAGCGGGCGAGCCGCTCAAGTTTCAGAAGGAACTGATCAGGCAGGGGGTCGCAGGGATCAAGAACGTGATGGCGGACCTCGGCATGTACGAATTCCCACGCAGCTCGCCGCCGTTCCAATTCATGGTTGAGGACCACCATTGGGTTCGCGCGGATAAGGGCGGCATCTTCATTCACAACGTGAAGCCCGGCGACATCGTGAGGAAGGGCGAGGTGATCGGCGTGACGACGAAGCCGTTCGGCACCGAGGCCGCGCCGCTGAAAGCGCCATACACGGGCCTCGTGGTGGGGTGCTCGACGATCCCGATGGTGATTCCCGGAAGCGCCGTCGTTCACCTCGTCAAGATGGGGAAGAAGCACAAGGCGTTTCGCAAGCTGCTACGGCGGCAGAGAGTACTCTTCGAGTGAGCCGCGCGAAAGCGGGCGAAGCCCTGCGAAGCCCGCAAGCCGCCGTCGGATATCGAGGCGCGTAGCGGTCTGCAGCTGTCAGGGGGATATCGTGGCTCGGCGAAGCAGGGTAGAATCATAGACGTGGACGCAGGACTCGAACTCGAATACGTGGGTCGCATCGCCGGCGCGGCGGTGCTCGGGGGCGTCATCGGCCTGGAACGCGAGGTCCACGGCCAGGCCGCGGGACTGCGCACGCACATGGTCGTCGCGCTCGGCGCCGCGGTCATGACGATCGTCGGCATCCGGATGGCGGGATCGCAGCACGACCCCGGCCGCATCGCCGCGCAGATCGTCACTGGAATCGGCTTCCTCGGCGCCGGCGCCATCATGAAGCTGGGCACGAGCGTCCGCGGCCTCACGACGGCGGCCTGCATCTGGACCGCCGCGGGCATCGGCATGGCGATAGGCTCGGGCTGGTACATCGGCGCCGCGGCGGCGACGATCGTGACGTTCATCACGATCTACGTCTTCAACATCGTCGAGCGCTCGATGATCGGCGGCAGGCACCTTCGGACGTTCACGGTGAAGACGAAGAACGGAGGGGGCCAGGTGGGACGCATCGAGTCGATCCTCTCGGCGCGCGACGTCTACATCAAGGAACTCGGGATCCAGAAGGACGTGGGGACGGGCCACGCGACCATCACCGTTCTCGCGGCATGCCCCGACAAGGCGGACGTTGAGGCGCTGATGGCGGAATTGTCCGCGATTCCCGAAGTCGACAACGTCGAGATCGGCTAGATGGACCTCAACCGGACGCTTGTCGTCATCCTCGCCGGCGGCAAGGGGCAGCGCCTCGAACCGCTGACGCGCGACCGCGCCAAACCCGCGGTCCCGTTCGGCGGCATCTACCGAATCATCGATTTCACGCTGTCGAACTGCCTCAATTCCGGGCTGCGGAAAATTCTCTGCCTCGTTCAGTACCGTTCGCGCTCGCTCAACAGCCACATGCGTGACGGCTGGCAGATCAATTTCAATCCGGCGCTCGGCGAGTTCCTCGAGTCGCTGCCGCCTCAACACGTCGGGGGCGAGCAGTGGTACCAGGGGACGGCGGACGCGGTCTACCAGAACCTCTTCGCCGTGCAGGAGGAGGAGCCGCACGCGGTACTCATCCTCGCGGGCGACCACATCTACAAGATGGACTATCGCCTGATGCTGCGCTGGCACGAGGAGCATGGCGCGGATCTCACCGTGGGCGCCGTCGAGGTGCCGAGCGCGCAGGCGTCGAACTTCGGCATCCTGCGCGTCGACGAGAGGTCGCGCGTGGTGGGCTTCCAGGAGAAACCGAAGGTGCCGGAGGCGATCCCCGGGCGCCCCGACCTCTGCCTCGCGTCCATGGGCATCTACGTCTTCCGTCCCGACGTCATGTTGAACGTACTCGAGGAGGATGCGCGCGACGATTCGTCCACGCACGATTTCGGGAAGGACATCATCCCGAAGCTGGTCGGAACGAAGTCGGTCACGGCGTACAGCTTTGTGGACGAGAACAAGAAAGAGGCGAAGTACTGGCGCGACGTGGGGACCATCGACGCGTACTTCGAGGCGAACATGGACCTGATCCAGGTCTCGCCGCACCTCAACCTCTACGACAGGGACTGGACGATCCGTACGGCGCCGATGAGCGCGCCGCCGCCGAAGTTCGTCTTCGCGCAGGAGCATCCGGGAGGGCGGCTCGGCATCGCGCTGGACGCGATGATCTCGCCGGGCGCCATCGTCTCCGGCGGGCGCGTTCAGAACGCGATCCTTTCGCCGTACGTCCGCATCAACAGCCACGCCCAGGTTCACGATTCGATCCTGTTCGAAAACGTAAGCGTCGGCAGGCACGCCAAGGTGCGCCGCGCGATCGTCGACAAGGACGTACAGATCCCCGAGGGCATGGAGATCGGCTATGACCTCGACGCGGACCGCAAGCGCTTCACAGTGAGCGAGGGCGGGATCGTGGTGATTTCGAAGCGCGCGGTCCTGTAGGCGTTGACGCCGCCGCCCGAGCCCCCTTAAATACGGCGACTTAAGAGGGCTCCTCATGCCGAAACTGGATGGATTCGACGTCGTCGTGATCGGAAGCGGCCCGGGCGGCTATGTCGCAGCGATACGCGCAGGACAACTCGGACTCAAGGTGGCCATCGTCGAGAAGGACGGCAAGTACGGCGGCACCTGCCTCCACATCGGCTGCATCCCGACGAAAGTCCTCCTCCACGACGCCTACTTCTTCGAGCAGGTGAAGAACGCCAAACGGTTCGGCGTGGAGATCGACGGCGCGCGCCTGAACTTCGAGAAGGTGATGGGGCACAAGGACATCGTCGTCAAGAAGCTCGGCATCGGCGTCGAAGGACTGCTCAAGAAGAACAAGGTGCAGACCGTCGTCGGCTTCGGCAAGATCAAGCACCCGCGCCTGGTCGAGGTGAAGGGGCCCGACGGGACGGTCACCGAGCTCGAGACGAAGAACATCATCCTCGCCACGGGATCCGACGCGAAGTGGTTCCCGGGAATGGAGCCCGACGGCAAGGGGATCCTCACCAACCGCGAGATCCTGTCGCTCAAGGAGCTGCCGAAGTCGATGGTCGTGATCGGCGCCGGCGCTGTCGGCATCGAGTTCGCGTCGTGCTACAATACCTTCGGCACGAAAGTCACCGTCGTTGAAATGCTCCCCACGGTGACGCCGCTCGAGGACGAAGAGCTCGCCAAGGACCTCGAGAGGATCCTCGCGAAGCGTGGAATCAAGATCCGCACCGGCACGAAGACCGAATCGATCAAGCGTGGCAAGGACGGGTACGACGTGAAGCTCGGCGGCGTGACGAATGAGACCGTCACCGCCGACGTCGTGCTCGTGGCCGTCGGGCGCAAGCCGATGACCGAGGGTGTCGGTCTCGAGAACACGCGCGCGAAGGTCGATCGCGGCTTCGTGAAGGTCGACAAGTTCATGCAGACCGACGAGCCCGGCGTCTACGCGATCGGCGACATTGTGCCGACCCCCATGCTCGCCCATGTCGCAAGCGCCGAGGGGCTTCTTGCCGCCGAAAAGATCGCGGGCCAGACGCCGCCCCCGATCAACTACGACCGCATCCCGAACGTCACCTACTGCGACCCGCAGATCGGCAGCATCGGCCTGACGGAGAAGAAGGCGCGCGACAAGGGTCACGACGTCAAGATCGGAAAATTCCCGTTCGTGGGGATCGGGAAGGCCTCGATCGAAGGCGAGAATGAGGGCTTCGTGAAGATCGTCGGCGACGCGAAGTACGGCGAAATCCTCGGTGTGCACATCTTGCACGCGCACGCGGGCGAGATGATCTCCGAAGCGGTCGCGATCCTCAATGGCGAGCTCACGATCGAGGCGCTCACGCACTCGATCCACCCGCACCCGACGCTCTCGGAGGCGATCGGTGAGGCCGCGCATGCGTTCTTCGGCCACGCGATTCATATGTAGGAGGAGCATTGAGCGATCGCGGTGATCCGCCTCCCGTCTCCTGTCTCCTTCCTTGCAAGCTCCTTACACTCCAACCTAAAGAGTCTTTCAGACGGAGCCTCGATTCCGTCAAATAACGCGGGCACGGGATTTGCGATATGTCCGGCATGCAATGTCCGTACTGTTCGACGACGCTCGACGACACCGCCCGCGGGTGCACGTCCTGCGGAGCTGCGCTAATAGCCCACTGCCGTCACTGCAATGCTGAATTCTCCGTCACGATGGCGGCGTGTCCCTCCTGCGCGCAGGGGCCCGGAGCCCAAGCAACCGTCGCCTCGGCGCGTCCAGACCCGGTTGAGCGCGGCGCGTGCGGGCCGGTGCGCAACGTCGTCGTCATCCTCGTCCTCACGATCGTCACGTGCGGAATCTGGAATCTCGTCGCGTGGTACCGCATCGCTACCGACATCAATACCCGCAGGAACCGCGAGGAGCTGAATCCGGCGCTCGATATCCTGCTCCTGTTCCTGACGTGCGGACTCTGGGGCTTCTACATGATGTACCGCTACCCGACTGCACTCTCCGATATGCAAGTCGAGGAAGGCGAGCCGACGACCGATCTCATGCTCCCCTGCATCATCCTCTACTTCGTGGGGCTCGGGCTCATCTCGACCATGCTCATGCAGACGGAGCTCAACAAGCACTGGGAGCGTCACGGCGCTCGCGCCGTGTAATTGGCGCAGATACACTGACGACGTGTCCAAGTTTCGGGCCATCGCGTTCGTCGCCCTCACCGCGGGCCTGACCGTCGTCTTCACGTGGCGGCCGTCTTCCGCGATGCCGTCGTCCTGCATGTCGAAAAATTTGCTCGGCGTGTCCTGCCCCGGCTGCGGCATGACGCGGTCCGTGACCTCCGCCGGCCGGGGCGACTTCGCGGCATCGGTGCGGCTCCACGCCTTCGGCCCGTTCGTCCTCGCCGCCGGCCTGATCGGCTGGGGCCTGCTCGCGGCCACTCTTGTCACAGACCACGACTACCTGCCGGACATCAACGAGAAGAAGTGGACGTACGTGATCGTCGGCTCGTTCGTGCTCCTGGTTGCCTACTGGCTGATCCGGCTGGTCCTGCGCGCGACGCCGCCGTAGCGAGGTGCGGGCGGCGCGGCGCTCGATCACCGCTTCATGATTGCGAGCAGGGCGACGAGAGCAAGGATGCCGGTCAGCGTCGCGAAGCTCCCCGATGACGTGGCGCTTTCCGAGCAGACATTGTTCGAGCGACTGTGCTCGTAGTTCTTCTTTCCCCCGCCGGGGGGAGTCGTGGGGATGCCGAAGGTCGCGAATT
>CAYXVY010000212.1:0-1670 GCA_964468745.1 uncultured Planctomycetales bacterium
GTCGTACAAACGCGCGCGGACGTGCACGACGCCGCTATCGGCGTCGTGTTCCCGTTGGGACGGGAGTAAGTCGCTTGGAATCGGCCGCGTTGCTCGCCCCAGACTCACGCGCGAGCAGACCATCGGCCCTCCGCTCCCGAACGACTACGGTGCGGCGCGGCGACGAGGCTTCGCCTTCGTCTCGCCCTGCTTCCACCAATGCATGGCCTCGCGCTCGATCGCGCCGATCTCCTCCGCCAGGCGGCCGGCCTTCTTCGCCTTCGCCAGACGGGCGTTGAGATCGCGACGGACCTTCCGTGTGTTCTTCAGGGTTACATCGCCAGATCGAGCCATTCAGCCACCTGTACAGGGTTTCCGATCAAAGGTGCCGGACGCCGCTCGCGCCGGCAGTAGACGTCCACCGCCAATCGCACCCGATCACGCGCGAGCGTCCGCCGATCCCACGTGACCAAGGCATCTACGCTACCCATGATAGCATAGGCCACGTGCGTCAGGTCCGCAAGCATGCGGTCCGTGAAGCTCCCCGCCTCCTGCAGCGCAAGCGCCATGTCCCTCGCACGTTGCTCGCCGCTGATGATGGTCGGTCGAGTCCCTCGCAACTGCCGCTCCACGATGCGGCGCTCCTCGGGATCCGGCGCCTGCCGCACTTCCTCGATCACAAAGGGGGAGATGAGGACGTCATGGCGACGGCACGCGCGATTGAGAAATCGGTACGTGGTACGTCGCATGTCGAGATGATCGCGATCGGCCAGCCGGTTCCAAAAGGACGTCTCGAGGTAGAGCCGGTAGCGTGTCGTCATCGGCGGGATGCTACGTGTCATCGTGCGGACCGTCCAGCGATTGCTCCCTCGGATGGTGCTTCCGATGCGCCTCCTTGAGATCCAAGATCGTCAGCTTCGCGTAGGCGTCGAGCGACCTGAAGTCCTCGTGACCCAGGATCTCCTTCACGTGCCAGGGATTGGCCCCCGCGCGGATCAGCTCCGTCGCGCAGGCCCGCCGCAACGCGTGCGGCGTCACGTGCTTCTCCATCCCAGCCGCGCGCGCCGCCTTCATCACCGTGTCGCGGACGCTCGGACCGTCGAGCTTGCCGCCCGACTTCGACAGAAAGAGCCACCCCGGATCCGGCTTCCCGCGCACGAGCTCGGGCCGGATGACGAGCAGATAGCGTCGCACCCAGTCCACCGCCACGCGACCCAGCGGATCGACGCGACCCTTCCCACCCTTGCCGCACTCGACGCGCACGTACCCCTGCGCCAGATCGACGTCGCCGACTTTGAGATCGATCAGCTCCTGCCGCCGGATGCCCGTCGAGTAGAGGACCTCGAGGATCGCCCGATCCCGAAACCCCGTCGCGCGCGTCGTGTCGATCGACGACAGCATCTTCCGGACCTCCGCGTCGGTCGGCACGTCCTTCGGCAGCGTCTGCGGCGCCTTGACGTACTCCAGTCCGGCGACGAACGTCGCGGGAACGATACCATCGCGCGCGAGGAATTCGACGAAGCGCCGCACGGCCAAGACGTGCGAGTTGATCGAACGCGGCCGGTCCTTCTTGCCGCGGGCGTTCGGCGACTCGCGACGATAGAGCAGATAGGCACGCAGGAGATCCGTCGTCAGGCGACCTGGGCTCTCGACGCCCGCCTCGCGCACATAGGTCGCGAACCGGTCGAGCA
>CAYXVY010000213.1:0-8868 GCA_964468745.1 uncultured Planctomycetales bacterium
GTCGCCCGCGCGCAGCGCCTCGAGTACTCCCGACCAGTCGTCCACCGTCGGCTTCCTCGCCACTCGCAGGTAGTTGATGTTCATGTGCCCGTAGAGCTCGTGCGTGCGGTCGATCTCGAAGACATCGACCTCCCCCGGCATCAGCTTGCGCTGGCCCCACGCGTTCATGTCGTCCAGGCAGTCGAGCGCGCGCACCCCGAGCCGCGACTGCGAGAGGTCCCCGGGCATCGCCTTCCACGCGCCGCCCAGCCACACGTCCGACTTGTAGAAGTCCAGGTCCTTGAAGGCATCGGGCGTCCGGTACGAGGCCTTGATGCGCGGGTGCGCGGCCCACGCAAGCCCCTTCTCTCGCTTGAGCAGCTCGACCATGTCTTCGCGGCTGCCGACGTGATACACGCGCCCGTACTCCTTCGTCTCCTCGACGAACGGCACGCCCTCGCCGCGCACCTTGGTGAGGTACACGGGCCTGGGGAACAGGTGCATCCAGTGCCCCGGGTGCTCCTTGGGCGCGGGATTCCCCAGGTGACGATTCCACTCCTCGCCGGGAAGCAGCAGCACGCGATCCGTCGAGTGCTTGCGGCACACGTCGAACATTGCCTTGAGCTGCGGCAGCCGCTTCGGGCCCGCGTCGTCCGGATTGCCGTCGCCGTGGAACTCGGCAAGGTGGATCACGTTCACGCCCATCGCGTCCATCACGCGCACGAACTCGGGCGCTTTCGGCTTCCCGTCCATTTCGCTGACGGCGAGGCGCGAGTGCCAGTGGCTCGTGAACGTGACGCGGCCCTCGATCGACTTGAACGCGTCGCCGCGCGTGTACTTGAGCGCGGCCTCAAGCGCGGCCTCGGCGCGACCCGCATGCGGCAGCACGAAGAAGCCCATGCGAAGCGTCTTCCCGGCGGGTGCGTCGAACCATGGCACGAAGCCGCCGCCACCCGCGGGATCCTGGCGGATACCGAAGACGCCTTTGCCGGCCTGGGCGAACTTGAAATTGTTCGTCCAGTCGCGCGGAAAGAAAAACGCGTGCGGCGGCGGCAGTACGGCGATCGTGCCCGCGTCCGACTCCGACATGATCACCCGGTGCCGGACCGCGATCGGCCGGGCGTCGCCGTCGGCCTTCACTCGCGCCATCGCATCGTCGAGCCCCTTCCACGCGACCGTTCCGATCGCCCCTTCGAGCACCGCGTCATAGATCATCGCCACGCCCGCGTCCGGCTGCGCCATCGCGGCCTCGAACTGGATGAGGGGCGAGTCGGCAAAGAGCCGGACGACGAGCTCGCCGACAAACGGCCCCGCCTTCAGCTTCGAGAGGGCAATCTCGACACGTCGGCCTGACGACGTCACGTTGGCCTTCTCCATCGACAGGGCTGTTCGGTGCATCTTGTGCGGTCGGTCGGCGGGCTTGTCGAAAAAGACGTAGCGGTCACCGGAGATCGCCTCCTTGCGCGAGCCGGCGGTAACGATGAAGACCGGCGAAATGTCGCGCGCGATCGCCCGCGCCTCCGCTTCGACAATCGCGATCAGCGGCCCCTTCCACTGGAGCTTGAGATTGCCCGCCTGAAGTCCCCCGTCAATCCGCTCGACCTTCACGCCGCACGCGGCGTCGTAGCGGGACAGATCAACGTCCTGCGCGACAATGATGGAGAGGAGGATGAAGACAGCCATGATGCGATTATAATCGCCGCTCGCATGGTGGAAGACTTCGATGTTACCCGGCGCGAGACGGCCGATACGGTGCGGGTGCCACCGCAGACGCCGGATATCCCGCACGACGCGGCCGCGGCCGCGCTCGACCGCACGAACTACGTCGGCAAGTACGTGCGCGTCGCGAAGCTCGGCGCGGGGGCCATGGGCGAGGTGTGGAAGGCGTTCGACCCGGACCTGCGCCGCTGGGTCGCGCTGAAGCAGCTGAAGAATGACGACCCCTCCGAGCTCGCGCGAGCGCTCCGGGAAGCCCAGACCTGCGCGCGCCTTTCACATCCCAACATCGCCGGCGTATACGAGACCGGAGAGCACGAAGGGCGCCCATTTATCGCGATGCAGTTCATCGACGGCCGCACCCTCGGCGCGCACCCCCGCGACGACCGCCGCTTGCTCGTCGAGCTTGTCCGAGACGCGGCACGCGCTCTACAGCATGCTCACGAGATCGGAATCGTCCACCGCGATATCAAGCCCGCAAACATCATGGTCGCGGGACGACGGGTCTACATCCTGGATTTCGGACTCGCGCGGCAGCTTCAGAGCAAGTCATCGCTCTCGCAAACAGGGATGATCGTCGGAACTCCTTCCTACATGTCCCCAGAGCAGGCGAAAGGTGAACGCGCCGACGCGCGAAGCGACGTGTACGCCCTGGGCGCGACCCTCTACGAGCTGTTCTCGGGGCGCCCGCCGTTCCGCGACGAAAACGTCTACAAGCTCCTGAACAAGATCGCCTCCGAGGACGCGTCTTCTTTGCGACGGCTGGATCCCCGGACAGACGGCGATCTCGACACGATCGTCATGAAGTGCCTGGAGAAGGACGCGGGACGCCGGTACGAGACGGCAGCGGCGCTGGCCGACGACCTCGGCCGATGGCTCGCGGGCGAGGCGATTCTCGCGCACCCGCCGTCGACGTTTTATCGACTTCGCAAGAAGATAGCGAAGCGCGCAAGCGTTTTGCTGGGACTCGCGATCGGTCTCGTCGCGACGGTGGTCGTCTCGGGGATCGTGATCCCGAAGTGGCGAGGCGAGGTGGCAACGCGTGCGCAACGCGAGAAGGAACTCGCGGAGGAGCGAGACCGCGGCGCCACGCTGAAGGAACTCGCGGCGCTCTGGACGGAGGTGGTGCTGGTGAAGCAGGGGCTGCACCGCGAAGCGCTGAAGCCGGGCCCCGTGCGCGCCGACCTGCGGGCGGCACTCGAACGCGTGGACGCCTTCGTGGCGGCGCACAGCAGTCTTCCGCAAGGGTACTACGTTCGCGGCCACGCGAGGCTGTTCCTTGACGACTACGCGGGCGCCGCCTCCGATGCGCTCGCATCCGTCGAACTCGACGGACGATTCGTGCCGGGGCTGAGCCTTTTCTTCCGCGCCGCGGTCGCGCGTCGGTTACGCGACAGGCAACTCTGGGGGGCAGCCGACCCTGATCCATTCGGGCTGGACGCGCTTTCGCGCGACGCTCTTCAAAAACACCGGCAGTCGTTGGTGAGCGCCGGGCCACTCTCGAAGGCGACAGCATGGGGACTCGCGCGCACTCCGGAGGACACGGCAAACGAACTTCTGATGGGTGCCATCGCCGGGTGGATCATCGACGGCGAGATTCAGCGATTCGGCGACGCTCTCCTGCGCGCACGCGTCGCGACGCCTTCCGAGGTTTTCTCTTTCTTCCTCGCCATCACCGAAATTGACGACCCGAACGCCGTCGCACTGCTGGACGAGGCGCTGCACCTCATGCCGCACTGGACGCTCGCGCTCCTTGCACGCGCGCGGCTCCACTGGCAGCTCAAGGACGCCGCACGCTGCGAGCGGGACCTGCGTCACGCGGCCGAGGTCTGCCCGGACTACGCGGCGCCTCTTGCACGGTTCGCCTGGGTACTGGCGCGCAGCGGCAAGCCGGAAGAGGCGCTGCCGGTCGCGGACCGCGCCATCGAGCTGGAGCCGAAGCTCGCCCTGGCCTGGATCACCCGCGGCGACGCGAATCGCTACCTGCGCCGGCGACCGGAGGCCGAGGCCGATTACTCAAAGGCGATCGAACTCGCCCCCGCAGATTACGAGGCGCGCTACGCGCGCGGGCTCGTGCGCGAGGATCTCGGCAATATCGACGGCGCCGTCGAGGATTACACCGCCGCGATCCGGGCAGGCCCGAACGAGCCGCACGCGTACACGAATCGAGGGAGCATCCGCCGCACCCAGGGACGGCTGAACGAGTCGCTGGCGGACCACGATCGCGCGATCGAGCTGTCGCCGAAATTCCCGGAGGCGTATGCGAACCGCGCGGGAACGCGCAAGATGCTGGACGATTTCAAGGGGGCTGCGGCGGATTATCGGCGCGCGCTCGCCGTGGCACCGGCGCCGTGGCCGCACCGCAAGCGGGTGCAGGAAATGCTGCGCGAGCTGGAGAACGCCGGCTATTAGCCCATCATCCGTCGCGCGGCAGCGACGACGTCCGCGGCCTTCGGCAGATAGGCGTACTCCAGCGGCGGCGCATACGGCACCGGCGTATCCGGCGCTGTCACGCGCACGACCGGCGCGTCGAGATGGAAGAGCGCCTTCTCCGCGATGATCGCCGCGAGTTCTCCGCCGGGACCGCCCGTGCGGACGTCCTCGTGCAGGATCATCGCGCGCGTCGTCTTTGCGATCGATTCAAGCATGGTCTCCTCGTCAAGCGGGACGAGCGAGCGCAGGTCGACCACTTCCAGCGAGATGCCCTCCTTCGACAGTTCCTCCGCCGCCGCGAGCGCCGTCCACACCATCGCGCCGTACGTGATGCACGAGATGTTCGCCCCTTCGCGGCGAACGACGGCCTTCCCGATGGGCACCTCGAAGTCCGGCCCGACCGGCACCTCCTCGCGGAGGTCGGTGCGGAAGAACGAGTACAGCCCCTTCGCCTCAAGAAAGAGGACCGGATTGCCATCGCGCACCGCCGCGGTCAGCAGCCCCTTCGCGTCGCGCGGCGTCGAGGGCGCTACGATCTTCCACCCCGGCGTGCGCATGAACCACGCCTCCGGACACTGCGAGTGGAACGGCCCGCCGCCCAGCAGCCGGTTCATCGTTCCCGTCGCTCCTCCGTACGGCAGGCGCACGACCATGGGCACCGCCTTGCCGAACCGCCAGTGGAGCTTCGGTGCATTATTGACGAGCGCATTGAAGCCCGGCGCGAGGAAGTCCGCGAACTGGATCTCCACGATCGGTCGCTTTCCCATCAGAGCGGCGCCCACACCGCATCCGACGATCGCGCTCTCCGCGAGAATCGCATTGAGCACGCGTTCGTCCCCGAATTTCTTCGCGAGCTGCCGCGTCACGCCGAAGGCGCCGCCATAGCGCCCGCCGATGTCCTCGCCGACCATGAAGACGCGCGGGTCGCTCTCAAGCAGTTCCTCCATCGCTGCGCGCACGGCCTCGTCGTAGCCCATGGCTCGCGTCTGGCCCGACCACGGCCGCGCTGGCTCCGCGCGTTCCGCAAAGACGCGTCCGAGGAAATCGGACGGCTCCGGCCATGGCGCCGCTTCGACCCGCTCAATCGCCGCCTTCACGCGGTCCGCCGCCCAGCCCCGGATCTCCGCCGCGTTCGGGATTTTCGGCTCGTAGAGGGCCACGGGGTCCTTCGCCTCCCACGCCTTCCGCTCCTCCTCGAATTCGTAGCCGGGCTTCATCACGTTGAAACGGTCGTCGTCATGGTGAGCGTGGCCGCTCCGACGGTACGTGACGAGCTCAATCAGCGTCGGCCCCTGGCCGTTGCGCGCGCGCTCAGCAGCCCAGGCGGTCGCCGCGGCGACCTCCTCGGGATCGTTGCCGAAGATGGAGACCCCCGGAATTCCATAGCCGGCCGCCTTCGCCGCGAACCGGAATGCCGCGGTCTGTTCCTTCCAGTGTGTGCCGAGCGCCCAATGATTGTTCTCGAGCACGAAGATCATGTTGAGCCGGCCGACCGCCGCGAAGTTGATCGCCTCGTGCCACTCGCCGAGGCTCGACCCGCCCTCGCCGATGAAGCTGACGCACACGCGGTCGCTCTTGTCGAGCTTGAACGCGTGCGCGATGCCGACGAGCGTTTGCGTCGCGATCGCGAGCGGCGCGCTCGCCGGCAGAACGCCGCGGTCGAGGTCGCCCGTGTGCAGGTCGCGACCCTCCATCGGGCTGGCGGAGCCCTTCTTCCCCGCCTGCGCGAAAAGCACGTTGTCGACATCGCCGTCCAGCCACGCGAGCGTGACGCCGAGGTCGCGGATGATTGGCGCGACAATGTCGCCTCCCTTGCCGCGGCGCAGGCGCAGCCCCACACCCACGATCGCCTCCTGGCCGAGCGAGCGGAAGCCCTTCTGCGGCGACGGGTAGTCGCCCCACTTCAGCTTCTTCTCCATGAATGCGCGCTTGAGGTACGCGTCCGTCTCGCGCGTCAGCATCATGTTCCGGTACAGCCACTCGCGCTCCTCTTGGGTGATCGACTCCTTGATCTCCTGCCGCCGGAAGAAACCGGTCAGCTGTTCGAGGATCGACATGCGCGCGTGCTCGATGGCGTCGGCCGTCGTCACGCCCGGCCAGAGGGCGCGGGCCTGCGGCATCTTGGCGCGCTCGTCGAGCGAGAGGATGAGCGCGTCGCGCAACTCGGCCACGTTCGGCGCGGCGACGGCGAGCTTGCGCGCGTCGTCGAAGAGGAAGGGGCACTCGAGCGCGAGGAAATTCTCGAGCGCGTCGACGAATTCGGGCGCGATGCCGCGGATGGCGGCGTGTTTGCGCGTTTCGCGGACGGGCGAGGGTTTCCGGGGCATGGCTTAGTGCGGGGTCGTGACGGATTCGGGTTCCGGTGCGGTCGCGGGCTCCGCGCCTCCAAGGTACTCGTCGATCACAGGATCGTCGAGATAGTTTTGCGGGATGGGCGGCTTCCTCGAGCGGAAGAGGCCGCGCGTCCACGCCGCCACGATGCCGTACGTCATGAGCGAGCCGCGCGCGACGGCGCCCAGATCGGAGAGACTTCCGCGCAGCAGCCCGAGCTTCTGCAGGCGCAGTTCGGTGACGGCAATGCAGTGCGTCAGGAATCGCGGCATGAGATCCATGACGGGATGATGCTGCGGCACCCACTTCGAGATTCGACGCGCCAGGAAGCGCAGCGCCGCGATCGAGACGAGGCAGCGGCCGAGCAGCTGTCGGCGGAGGCCGGGACGCTCTTTCAAAGCCTTCAACGTCTGCTGCTCGCCGAACTCGGTATGGCCGACTTCCTGCGCGGCGATCGACTTGAGGATCGCCTTGATCTGCGGATGATCGATCGCATCGATGAACGCGTCGAAGGCCATCAGCACGAGTCCTTCGCCGATCGCCATCTCGAGGCAGACGTGGTGGTCCCACAACTCCTCGTGCGACGTGAGGAAGCGGATCACGCGATGCGGCGGCTGGGGCCGCGCCTTGAGGATGCGGAAGATCTTGAGGAAGTTGCGGAAGTGGGCGAACTCTTCGACGGCCTGCCGCGAGAGGAAGGTCGCCGCGTCGATGTTCGGTGCGGTGAAGAGGGCGGCGCCGCAGTAGCAGCCCGTCGCCTCGCCGAAAAGGGCTTGCGAGAATATCCAGGCGAGCAGATCCTTGTCGCGATCGACATCGAAGCGGGCGGCTCCGACGTCGAACTTCATCTCCTCGCGCGGTACGAGCACGCGTGCATGATAACGCCGCGGAATTCGTTTATCTAGTTGGTGATAAGTGCTTGACTCGAAGGTGCGCACGTCTATAATCCCCCTGCTCTCTACGTCACCGCCGCGCAGGTGGGGGGAAAACAAGCGGCGGATCGACGACGGAGGCGTGTTCTCTGAAAATCAGGTAGAGCCAATATCGCCGAGCTCTACCTAAGCCTGAGTGGTCTACCACGAATGGCAGAAGGTAGAGGATGTTGAGACCCTGCAATCCGAAAGGATTGCGCACTGGGTTTTAACCGGCACCGAACAAACCACGGTGCTTCTCGTGGATTTTTTATGGCATGCGAGACTCGCAAGGGTCGAGCAAGTCATACAACTTCGCGAGAGACATATCAGATCAGGCCTTCGCTCAAGAGAAATCTTGATTGAAGAGTTTGATCCTGGCTCAGAACGAACGTTGGCGGCGTGCCTAATACATGCAAGTCGAGCGAGAACGGTGGGGCAACCTGCCTAGTACAGCGGCGAAAGGGTGAGTAATACATGAAGAACGTACCCCCCGGATCGGGATAACCCAGGGAAACTTGGGCTAATACCGGAAGACGTCCTCGGGAGGCATCTCTTGAGGACCAAAGACGCAAGTTACCGGGGGAGCGCTTCATGACCTATCAGCTAGTTGGCGGTGTAATGGACCACCAAGGCTGTGACGGGTAGCCGGACTGAGAGGTCGATCGGCCACATGGGCACTGAGACACGGGCCCAACACCTACGGGTGGCAGCAGTAGGGAATCTTGCGCAATGGGCGAAAGCCTGACGCAGCGACGCCGCGTGGAGGACGAAGGTCTTCGGACTGTAAACTCCTTTCATGGGGGAGGAACACTGACTTAACCCCAGGAAGAAGCACCGGCTAACTCCGTGCCAGCAGCTGCGGTAATACGGAGAGTGCAAACGTTGTTCGGATTCACTGGGCGTAAAGGGCACGTAGGTGGCCAGGCAATTCGATCGTGGAATACCGACGCTTACCGTCGGTGCGCCGGTCGAAAATACCTGGCTCGAGGGCGTGAGGGGTCGCTGGAACTCTTGGTGGAGCGGTGAAATGCGTAGATATCAAGAGGAACGCCGGAGGCTAAAGCGAGCGACTGGTGCGTCCCTGACACTGAGGTGCGAAAGCCGGGGGAGCAAACAGGATTAGATACCCTGGTAGTCCCGGCTGTAAACGATGGACACTAGGTGGGGGAGGGCTTGCCTTTCTCTGCCGCAGCTAACGCGTTAAGTGTCCCGCCTGGGGAGTACGGCCGCAAGGTTAAAACTCAAAGGAATTGACGGGGGCTCGCACAAGCGGTGGAGCATGTGGTTCAATTCGATGCAACGCGAAGAACCTTACCTGGGCTTGAAGTGGAGGTTGTAGGAGGCGGAAACGCCGACGACCCCGCAAGGGGAGCCTTCATCAGGTGTTGCATGGCTGTCGTCAGCTCGTGTCGTGAGATGTTAGCTTAAGTGCTGTAACGAGCGAAACCCCTGTTCTTAGTTGCAACCCCGCAAGGGGGCACTCTAGGAAGACTGC
>CAYXVY010000214.1:0-6799 GCA_964468745.1 uncultured Planctomycetales bacterium
GCTCGAGAAGGTCGATTTCATCCAGGTGGCGACGCTGTCGCACCATGTGCTCGACCTGACGCATCAGCCGCACGATCTCATCGTCCTCTCGCGGACGCTGACGACGGCTGAGCGGCTCTCGCCGGACGCGTTGCCTGCGGAAGTGGATCACGGCGGCGGAGGATAACGCGGGCAGGAGACCGTAGACAGGATGCAGGAGACGGTAGAGTCGTTCTGTCTCGGCCGTCCGATTCCGAGGGACGGGGCATTCTCCTGTCTACTTTCCCGCTGAGTGCCAGGACATCGAAGCACCCGGTGTACGGGCTGCTGTAGCAGGCATGCCGCGAAGAGGTTCGACGCGACTACTTCTTGCGGGCGTCCCCCGTCGCGACGTCCTTCAGCGGGCGCGTCGCGCGCCGCAGGAACAGAATCGCCCAGCACGTGTCCCAGATCGTGTTCTGGCCGGACTGCGACTGGGCGGCCGCCCATGAGCCGTTCTTCAGCTGCGCGTTGATCAGATAGTTCGCGCCGACCGGATACCACTTGTGGCGGCCGAGCGTCTCCGTGCCGTAGAGCATTCCGGCACGCTCCAGCGCGTAGAGGTAGTAGTACTGCATCGACGTCGCGATGGACTGCGCCGGCGCGCTCGTGTTCTTCTCGACGGTGAAGTTCTTCGTCATCCACTCGAGGCCTTTCGAGACGTCCTTGTCGCGCTTCCAGTCCTTCTTCTGCATGTAGATGTAGATGCAGAGGCTCCCCTCGGCGCCCGCCGACATCGAGCCGTACGAGCCCTCCTGGTTCGCGGTCGAGTTGTAGCCCCAGCCGCCGTCCTTGTTCTGAGCGCCGCGCCAGAGTTGCTCGCCCAGGTTGAGGACTTTAGCGGGAAGGATCACGCCGGCGTCGTGACATGCGCGCAGGCCGAGCGCCGCGTACTGTGCGTTTGAATTGTCGCCGAACGCCTGCGCGAACTTCCGCTGCTCGACCTTTACCGTCTTCGCGACCTTGGGTTTGCCCGGCTTTTCCGTCGTGGTGCCTGGCTTGGGGGTCCCGCCTCCCGTCGCTACGTCCTTGTTCTCGACGGGCGGGATGTGCTCGAGGTCCACCTCCTCGCCGTAGCTCCACTGACCGTTCTGGCACTGGTTGTCGACGAGAAACTGTGCGCACTGCTGCAGCCGCCACTGGTACTTCACGCGGTCCACTTCCTCGACGATCATCGCCTGCAGGCTGACGTTGTAGGTGTGCTCGAGACGGTCGGCGATCATTTTCTTCCACAGCTTCTGGAGGTCTTCGTCGTCCTGCAGGACGCCCGCGTGGACAAACGTCCAGAGGACGAGCTCGGTGCTGTTCAGGCGCTTAAGATGCTGAAAGCCGGGCGTGCCGCTGCCGCCCTGCTGGATGTCGAGCGCGCCGAGCTGCGTGCGAAGCCATTCGACGCCGCGCTTGATCGCCGCGTCAACTTTCACCTGGTCGACGTCCGGATCCTGGGCGCTTGCCGTCACCGGCAGCAGAGCGACGCACAGCGCAAGGAGCGATAGCCTCATGACATATGAGACACCGTTCCGAACCTTCAACTTCAAACTTCCTACTCGCCAGTATCCGTGAACTTCGTGATCGCGTATTTCTTGATCAGGTTTTGAAGATGCTGGCGCGAGATGCCGAGCGCCTTCGCGGTATGCGTCACGTTGTAGTTGTTCTTCGCCAGGGCTTTCACGATGTAACTCTTCTCGAACATGTCGCGCGCGGTCTCAAGCGACTTGAAAAAGCCGCTCTCTCCTGACAGATTCAGGTCCTCGGTTGAGAGGTACTGGTTGTTCGACAGGATCACCGCCTGCTCGATGCGGTGCTTGAGCTCGCGGATGTTTCCCTCCCACCGGTGATGCTTGAGCGCGGGCTTCGCGTCCTCGCTGAATCCCGCGACCGTGCGGCCGTTGTTTGCGTTCGCTTCGTCGAGAAAGAACTGCGAGAGGAGCAGGATGTCGTCCCCGCGATCGCGCAGCGGCGGCAGGTCAACGGTCACCACCTTGAGCCGGAAGAGCAGGTCCTGGCGGAACTTGCCCTCTTTCGACATTGCCTCGAGGTCGCGGTTCGTCGCCGCTACGAGCCGCGCATCCACCTTGAGGGGATTGAGACCTCCGACACGTGTCACCGTCTTCTGGTCGAGCGCGCGCAGCAGCTTTACTTGGAGGCCCGGCGAGAGCTCGCCGATCTCGTCCAGGAAGATCGTCCCTCCCTGGGCGAGCTCGAACTTGCCCAGCTTCTGGCCGACCGCGCCCGTAAAGGCGCCCTTCTCGTATCCGAAGAGCTCGCTTTCCAGCAGCGTCTCCGGAATCGCGGCGCAGTCCAGCACAACGAACGGGCGCTCGCTGCGCGACGACAGGTCGTGGATGACGTGCGCCATCGCCTCCTTACCCGTGCCGCTCTCGCCGAGGATCAGCACCGTTGCGTCCGTCGGCGCGACCTTGCGCATCGTTTCGTATACCGCCTTCATGGGGGGGCACTCGCCGATGAGGTGCTTGCGCTTCTCGAGCGCCGAGCGCAGCATCGCCAGCTCGTGCTCGAGGCGCTTGCGCTGCTCCTCTTCGCGGCGATGCGATTCGCTTTGCGCCCGGACGTTCTCGATCGTCAAGGCGACATAGTTCGTGACGGCCTCGAAGAGCGCGAGATCGGTCCCGCTGTACTCGCGCGTCTTGGCGTGGCTGTCGACGTACATCACGCCGACGAGCTTGTCGCCCACGCGCATCGGCGCGCACATCACGGTGCGGAGATGGTAGATCGACACGCTCTTCGACTGCACCGAGTCGTGGTCCTGCTCCGTGTCGAGGACGTAGATCGATTTCTTCGACTCGAACACCTGTTGCGGAATCGAGCGGCTGATGCCGACGAGTTCCGCGAGCGGTTTGCAGTCCGCATTGCGCGCCACGCGCGCGCGCAATTCGCCCCCGTCGTCCTTCATAAAGAGGATGCACCGTTCCGCCTGCGTGATCTCGATGATGTTGTCGACAGCGGTGGCGAGGTACGCGTCGATGTCCTGCGGCGCGGACGCGCTGATGATCGTGCTGATCAGGATCTGCACATTGCGGTCCTGCAGAGGGATCGGCGCGGTCAGATTCTCAGGCACCTGCGGCGGCGCGGGCGCATCCGGCGTCCCGTCACGGAACGTGATCGTGGCCTGCCCGATGGAGATGACGTCCCCCTCAACCAGCTGCTTCTCGTCGACTTTCAGACCGTTGACGTACGTGCCGTTCGAAGATTGCGTGTCGACGACCTTGTACCCGATTTCGGCCTTGACGATCTTGCAGTGCTTGCGCGACGCCTGCTCCGCGAGAAGCTTGATCTCGTTCTGGCGCGAGCGGCCGACGGACACCTCACCATCGGCAACGTTGACGTGGTGTTCCTGGCCGATTTCTTTGACGACGAGATAGGGCATGAAAGTGGAAGCCCCTCAACTATACCGCTACCCGTCGAAAGAGGTCAACGCCACCGGCACGTCGGCGAGCTTCGCGACGCGCACACATGGCCGTCCGACATACATCCCGTGCGGGTCCAGCAGCACGGGCCGCAGGCCCGCCGCGCGCGCCCCCTCGACATCCACATGAAAAAGGTCGCCGACGTACGCCGTCTCGTCGGGCCGCGCCTGCATGCGGCGGAGCGCCACGCGGAAAAGACGCGGATCAGGCTTCTCGATCCCCTCCTCGCGCGAGTCGACGATCGTCTCGAATCGCGCGGCGAGTCCGAGCCGCTGCAGCTTCGCGCGCACGGTTCCGTTCGCGTTCGAGACCACGCCGAGCCTGTACGACTTCGCGAGGTGATCAAGGGCGGCCGGGACGTCGGGAGGAACGTCCTCCCACAGGTTTTCCGTGTCGTGATACGCCTTCAATCGGTCCACCACCGCCTGTGGGACGGCAGCGGCGCCTGCCTGCCGTGCAAGATTCTCGATATACCGGAACCAGCGCATCTCGTCGGTCTCGGTCGCGATGCGCGAAAGGATCTCCGGGCGATCGAGATCGAACCGTACGCGCGCGTCCGCACTCGCGAGCGCGTCGACGTCCACGCGGATCCCGTCGCGCCCGAATTCCTCGGCGATGCGGCGGAAGTTCGGGAATACGAGAGTCCCACCGGCGTCCAGTAGGATAAATCGGATGGGCACCGCACGATGATAGCACTCGCGATGGTCCTCTCGCTGACGCTGCAGGACGGCGCGCGCGAATGGGTCGAGAGGCTCCGTTCGGACAGTCTCGAGGAGCGAGACGATGCGGCTGCGAGGCTGCGTAAGCTCGGCCGGGCGGCGATCCCTGAACTCGAGAAGGCGGCCCGGGACGCCGACGGGGATTTCGCCACGCGGGCGAAGGGCGTCATTGAGGCGATTCGAGTGGCGGAGTCGCTGAGTAAGACTCTGAGGAAAGCGTTTCCAGCCGTCGAGGAACGACTCGCCACGCCCGACGACGCCGTCTGGACCCGGACTTTCCTCGCGGCGACCGCACGTGACGGCGACTGGAAGCGCCTCCATCCGGAGCTGAAGGCGGCCGACGTCGATGTGCTCGCGGTGAGAGCAATCAAGGGGGCGTCCGGCGAGGAGCAGCAACGGGAAGTGTTTCAGCGCGTTGGGGCGTTCCGGCTGCTTTCGGCGACGCCCACGGTTGTCGATTTGCTGAAGCATGGAAACGGAACCTTGCGCGCGCTGGCCGCGCGGACGCTGGGCGAAATGCGCGCCCGAGATTCGGCGCGGGCGATCGTGGCGCTGCTTACGGACGAGCACAGCGGAGTGCGCGTCGAGGCTGCGATCGCGCTCGGTTTTACGAGCGACTCGATCGAGCGACTCGCTCCCGCGCTCACGGACACGTCGCCGGCCGTTCGGATGAACGCGGCGGCGGCCGTCGCGGAGATCGGGGGCGCTGGCGCCGTCGATCGCCTCGCACCGCTGCTCAAGGACGCCGATCTCGGTGTGCGGGTGTGCGCGGCGCAGGCGATGTGCCGGCTCGGATCGCGCGACGGGATCGACCTGATTCTCGACAAGGTGGGTGCGCAGTGGGACGTGACCACTCAGATCGAGAATACATTCACGATCTGGACCGAGAACGTGGGCGTCACGTCGATCGGCGCCGCGGCGGAGCCGGCGCTCTGGAAGCGGCTGCGCGAGTCCAATCTCGCCGAGGACTTCAGCGGTACGTTGCAGGCGCTCCTGGAACTGCTCGGAAAGACCGCAAAATTCAAGCTCGACCTGCCGGCCGACGAGGCCTGGCTTTCGCAGACGATCAACGTGCCGGCGAACACGTCCTTCTCGACAGCGCTCGATCGCCTCACGTGGTTCGGCGGGCACGAGCCGGTGCTGTGTTCCGACGGTATCTCCATCATGAAGACGGACGACGCCGTCGAGCACTGGAGGAAGTGGCGGGCCGCGACTAGGAAATAGCCGACAGCCCATAGGAGAGCCGCTGTGCAGTGCGTTCCCTCGCAAAGAGCGCGAGGATCGGGTCGATTAGCGCGGATCCGTGCGGCGACTCGAGTTCATATCGCACGGTCCAGCCTGAGGGAATCGTCCGTCGCAGCAGCATTCTCTGGAGCGTGAGAAACAGCGTCCTCGCGCGCGCTTCGTCGTACGTGCCGCGTACCAGCACGGCGTCGGCGATCGTCGTCCGCTCCTCGTCAAGCTGGTCAAACAGCGTGCGCACTCCCGGGGGGCGCTTCGGGAGCCGGTGCGTGAAGGCTTCCATCTGAACTCCCGTCTCGGACCACGGTGCGGCGGCAACGACGACGGCATCGTTCGTATCGCCGCGTCCAGCTCCGAGTTCTTCGGCCATCGCGAAGATATACGGCTCAGGAATGCCGTCCCGCTTCAGCCGATCGTATAACTCGTTCTCCGCGTCCGCGTACGCGGGGAGCGTGAATGCTTGCTCGCGTCCGAAGAGTTCCGACGGCACAACGGCGTCCTCTGTCCCGCGTCCGAGGTGGAATTTGCGATAGCGATAGGCAAGAGCGCGCCCGGAGAGGCCGAACCAGATCGCGTGGGCCTCGAGCGACCGCGAGACCGACTCGGCGAGGTCGTGATGCGATTCGTTTCCGGCCGCGAAGATCCCGATCCACGGCGTCCCCGTTGCAACGCACACGTGGCGCGGGAGCTCCGGCCGCGTGGGCAGGCGCGCGGCCAGATAAGCCTCGACGGCTTGCGCGGCCCCCTTGACGTCGGGATAGCGCACGAAAACCTGCGCGAGATTTAGACTCACGCGCCCATGATAGGACAGGAGGCGGCGCCCGTCGACCGGCAGAGACGGCAGGTGCAACGCGGACTACCGTCGCGTCGGGTTGTCGCTCTGCTTCCACCGGAGCCACGCCTGCCGGTCCCGGCCGAGCTTCTCGCCCGTGATGCGCGTCAGCGCGCGCAACGAGGCCTCGGCGACAGCCGCGTCGCGATCCGCGAGCAACTCGATGAAGTGCGGAGTGCTTGTCGGTCCCGCGATGTCGGCCGCGAGGTCCGCGAACGCCCGTCGACTCGCGTCGTCTCCCTCGCCTTCGCGCAGGCGGGCCACGAGATAAGCGCCGGCGATCTCACCGAGGGATCGCAGTTCGCGCGCGTGCGCCGCATCGGGCAGGCGCTCGGTCATCGCGGCGATTCTCATCCGCAATTCGTGGCTCTCGGGTTGACGCGTGAGCAGCGGATGCACCCAGCGCGTCGCCATCACGACGTCGCGCACCTGAACGGCGCCACCGGAACACTCCCCGTCGTTTGAGGTGATGCGATGCGCGGCGTCCACGCGTCGGCCGCGGAACTCCACGGAGCCCTCGATGACGCAAATGGCGCTGATATTGGGCGCGAGCATCGAGA
>CAYXVY010000215.1:0-17014 GCA_964468745.1 uncultured Planctomycetales bacterium
CTCGATCGCCTGCCGCTGGTCGGAGGGCAGCGTCTCGATTGCCTTGCGCACCCGCTCGTGCTCGTCCGACGCGCCGGCCACGGGCGAGGACGAGATCGACACCGTCTGCACGGCCGCCTGTTGCGTTGCGCGCGCGAGCGCATCACGACGGCGGACCCGATCGATGGCGGCGTTGCGGACGCTCGACATCACCCACGCGGCGACCGAGCCGCGCGAGCCGTCGTAGCGCGACGCCTCCTGCCAGAGGCGGACGAACACATTTTGCAGGACGTCTTCGGCCTCCACACGGTCACCGGCGACGCGGACCGCGAGCGCCATCGCCGCCGACGCATACTTGTCGTATAGCGCCGACAGCGCCGCCTCGTCGCGGCGCGCCATGCGGGCCACCAGATCCTGGTCACCCGGACTCGAGTCGAGCGTGGCAATCCCCCCGTTTGTACGGACTGTGATCGCGTACACGATAGATTGCCCGATCGCGCTACTCAAGTGTTTAGGACGTCGCACGTCCAGCCGTACCGATCCGATGTGCACTGCATCCCAGCTACGCCGGGCGGCACGTTTCGGATTTATCGCATTTGATTTAAATCCGCGCCGCCACGGCCAAGCGTAAGTCCCGCGTCAGTCGCGACTGTGGGACCGGAAACCCTTTTCACTTTTCAGGGAGGATTGTGTGTTGCGTAAAGCTTTCTTGATCATTCCGGCCGTCGCGCTCGTCGGGGCCCTGGGCCTCCTGAGCGTTCACGGTTCGGATCACGACGACGGCGAAACACCCTCGAAGGGTCGCAGCGTCAACCTGACGGATCTGTACGTGTTCCGCGAGATCGACCAGAACGGCGGTGCCGCCGCCGGCGACCTGATCTTCATCATGAACACGAACCCTCGTTCCGTGGCGCGCCAGCAATACCACTTCTCCACGACGGCGCGGTACGAGTTCCACGTTTCTCAGCGCACGGACGCAGACGACTCCGTCACGTCGGCCAAGGATGTGACGCTGCGGTTCGAATTCGGCGCTCCGGATACCGCCAACAAGCAGGCCATTACGGTCACCGCGATCCGCAATGGCGTCACCGTCTCGACGGCCACGACGATCGGCGCGACGCCGATCTTGACGTCTCCGCTGGCCCTGGCCGGCACCGGCGGCGTTGATCCCGCAGAAACCAACAACTCGATTTCGCTGGGCGGCTCCACGCTGACCGTGTTCGCCGGCCTGCGCGAAGATCCGTTCTTCTTCGATGTCGAGCAGTTTTTCCGGATCCGTGCGTTCCTTTTCGGCATCGGACCCGCACCGGCCGAGGTGCCGTTCCGGTCCGCCGCCACCGCCGCGGACTTCACCGCGGGCTACAACGTGAACGCCATTGTGGTCCGCGTGCCGCTCGCCTTCCTCCAGAACGGCGACGCCACGCGCGACGTCTTCGACGTTTGGGAAACCATTTCGGTGAGGAACTAACGATGAAACGCTTTCTTCCGGCGATCGGTCTGCTGGCGCTCGTGTCGTTCATCACCCCCGGCTGCAGCAGCAACGACGACGACGACCCCGCCGCGCTGAGCTACACGCAGGTGGAGCGGCTCGGCCGGCCCGCGATCAACGAAGGCCTCTTCCACACGAACGACTTCCTGAACGCCGTGAACAGCGTCGGCCCGGGCGATGAGCTCGGCGCCCTGCTGCCTGGAGGCGTGCCCAGCCCCCTCGGGCTTGAAGCGATCGCCACACTGGACGCGCTCGACTTGGCGGATGGAGTCGAACACATCACGGCCACGGAAGTCGTAACCGCACTCATCCCCGACGTGATGCGCATCGACACGACCGGAGTGAGCGGTTACGACGCGGGTCTCAACAGCGTCTTGAGCCCGGTCCGCGGACGCAAGATCACGGACGACGTCGTGGATATCACGTACAGCCTGCTGATTTCGAGACTCATGACCCCGTTCAGCGACGGCGTGTCGTACGCCGGCGTTGCAGGCAACGAAGCGCAGCCCGGTCACAAGCCGGTGCTCGGCGCCTTCCCTTACCTTCCCAAACCCAACTAGTTCAGACAGCCGGAGACGGTATGGAACACGCACGCCCCCGATTCCGAGCCGCGCTTTGGACCCTTCCGGCGCTGGCCGTCGTCGCCGCGACGCTGCTCGTAACCCGGGCGTTCGGCGCCGAGCGGATCGGAGGTCGCGTGGCTCCATACCGTCTTCGGGTCTCGCCTGTCCCGGCACCCGATGTGGAGATCTCGTTCTACACGGATCGACTCACGCGGGCGGAGAGCGCGCTCGATCGCGCCGCGCTGGCCGGCGCCTGTCTCGCCAAGCGCAAGTTCGGTCTGGCCGAAGAACACGCGCGCCGGTCGCTCGAAAACCTGCCCTTCTGCAATGTCGCCGCCCGTGGCGTCCTCGCCCGCGTGGCGGAGGCGCGACACGATTTCCGCGGCGCCGTCGAGCAGGCGAACGCCATCCTGAAAGAGAAGCCCCGCAGCTTCGATGCGCTCTCCATCCTCGTGACCTCGAACCTCGGACTCGGCCGCGTCGATGAGGCCGCACGCGCCGCCGACGAACTGGTCGACCGGCTTCCCTGCGTCACGTCCTACAAGCTGCGCGCCCAGGCTGCCTTCGCCCGCGGCAAGGAGCGAGAGGCGATTCACAACCTCAAGCGCGCCTTCTCCGTCGAGGACGTCGGCGAGATCGAGGCGTCCGCCCGCGCGCGCGTCCTCCTCGGCCGGATTCATCTCTGGGCGGGTCGGATCGACGACGCACGCGACGTGCTCAGCGAAGCTGCGCGGATCGCCCCGGAGAACGCCGCTGCCCTTTCCCATCTTGGCGATGTGCACGCGCTTCGCGGAGACCGCATCGCCGCCGAGCGCTGCTTCACGGACGCCTACAAGTTCTCCGGCGAGCCGTGGCACTTGGCGAAGAAACAGGGCTGTCGCGAAGCCGCAATCGAGATGCTCCGCGAAGAGCTTGCGAAGAGCGCTTTCGGACATCGCCGCCAGCTCGCCGAGTTGCTGCTCGATGCCGGGCGGAAAACGGAAAGCCTGGCGTTCATGAACGATGAGGTGAAGCTGCGTCGCGACTGGGAGACGCTCGCGCTTCACGCCCGCGCGCTTACCGCGAACGGTCGCCCCCGCGAAGCGCGCGTCACCCTACGCGAGGCGCTTCGCAGCGGCATCGAGATCCCATCGCTGCATCGGCTCGCGGCCGACATCGAGCGCGCGCTCGGCGACGAGACGCGCGCCCGGTTTCATGACGGGATGACGCGATGATCGCGCTGGCGCTCGCGCTCAGCCTGCTTCATGACGAGAGCATTTCGACGTCGCGCATCGATGTAGGCAGTTCGGACGTGACGATCACGTTCACGTTTCTCGCCGCGGATCGGAAGGCGATCGGCGCGGACGTCTTCGCGTACGTCCGCGAGCGCGTACGGCTTTGGAGCGACGACATCGAATGCACGCCTGAGCTCGTGCAGGTCGAGCCGCTCACACTGCGGTACACGTCGACCCGTCCGATCGGCCGGCTACGCATGGCGTGCGCGCTCCTGAGCGATCACGACCACAAGCATGTCGCCGACACGACCGACGGGCGTACGTTCGTATTCAACGGGAAGACCACGACGGCAGAGTGGTCCGCGCCGGCATCGCTCGGGTCGTTCATCGTCCTCGGCATCGCGCACATCGTCACCGGCTGGGACCATCTCATCTTTCTGCTCACGCTCCTGGTCGTGGCCGCGTCGGCCGGTCGCGTGCTGCAGCTGGTCACCGCATTCACGATCGCCCACAGCATCACGCTCGGCCTGACCGCGCTCCGGATCATCGGCCCGCCGGCGGCGATCGTCGAATCCGTGATCGCGGCGAGCATCATCTACGTCGCAATCGAGAATGTCGCGGTCAAGGAAGTGAAGTGGCGGTGGGCGCTGGTGTTCGCCTTCGGCCTCGTCCATGGGATGGGATTCGGCGGCGTGCTCCTCGAGATGGACCTTGCGCGGCCGGCGATGGCGCTCCTCGGATTCAATCTGGGCGTCGAGTTCGGCCAGCTCGCGATCGTCGCGCTCGCTTATCCGCTGCTCGTTCTCCTCAGGCGCCGCGAAGACTTCTATCGCCGATACTTCGTGCGGGGACTCTCCGGAGCGGCCGCCGCAGCGGGGGTGGTGTGGCTGATAGAGCGGGCGCTCTAACCGGCGCGTCGAGCTCCGCGAAGTAGTACTCCATGTCGAAGTCCGCCTTCGTCGACCGGAGTGTGCCGCACCCTGCACACATCCGGCGCTCGGCCCCGTCCTCGAGATCGATGCGTTCGCCGCAAACCATGCAGTAGGTCATCGCCTTGCCCATCGCGCACCTACGGAAGCGGATGGGCCAGGAAGAAGTCGAACAGTTCCTGGTTGGTGTGGCCGTACGTGGACGACCAGAGCCAGGTGTGCGGTCCACTCGTGATCGTCGTGAAGGTGACTGGGAAACCGGCCGTTGTCATCGAGTCGGCCAGGGACTTCCCCATCGAATACGCCACGGCGCCGTCGCTCGTCCCGTGAATGATCCACGTGTCGCGCTTCGGGGTGGCACCCGTGTAGCTCAGCGTCCCGCCGAAGGGGTCATAGCCGGCGTCGATGCCATACGCCGCGAACGGGCTGGCGAACGTCCCGCTGAAGGCCGACGGGTTTCCCGCGCATTCTTCGATCGCGGCGGTGAACCCGGCGCCGCGCGAGAAGCCGCAGGTGAACATCTTCTTCGTGTGGACGTTGTAAAGCGCTCCAACTTCGTCGCGTATCTTCAGGAGAAAGAGCAAATCGTTCCGGAGGCTGCTTGACGTCCCGTCCGGGCTCGTCCAGCCTTCGGACGTGGAGAGGAACCACGCCCGCGTCCCGCCCGTGCCGGGCAGGGCATCGGGGCCGACCATGATCATGCTGTTCGCCGAGGCGGCGGAGCTGAGCCCGGTCCAGCTGATGAACGCGCTGCCCGTGTCACCCGCGCCGTGCCACCCCATGACCATGCCGATGGGGCCACTCGACTGTGCCGTCATGGCAGTGCTGGGCACGTAAAGCGTATAGGTCCGGCTCAAGCCGTCGACCGTGGTGGTCTTCGCGAACGTCCCCGCGGTACCGCCCGACCCGCCCGTCCCCACACTCGGGGGAGGAGGGGGTGGAGGCGGAGGTGCGCTCGGCGAACCGCTGCCGCCGCCGCCGCCACTGCCGCCACCGCATGCGATGGTGATGATCGCGTACACAACCAAGATGGCCTGAGCCGCTTGCAACCGTTTCATAACTCTGCCCTCCACAATTTGTGTAAGGGCATGATCGCAAAGCCGATGCCGCGCATGAAATAATGGACGGCTGCATAATGCTGTGCATCAACGATTTGCACGGGTGCCGCGTCCCGTTTGCACGGCGGCACGCTGGAGACATTGCGACTGTAATGCGAGACTTACAGGCCCGGATGCCAATAGATGTGGCGGGGCTCAGCGCTGCCAATTTCGCGCGACACTACGGCAGCGAGTTCGCCAGGAACCAGTCGTAGAGTTCCTGATTGCTGTGCCCATAGGAGGGATCCCACAGCCAGTCGTGAGGTGCCCCCGAGAGCGTCGTCAGCATCGCATCCCAGCCGTCCGTGGACAGATCTGATTCAAAGTCTACGCCGTATGAATACGGTACAGCCCCGTCGCTCGTCCCGTGAATGAGCCAGACCGGTCGCTTGGGACTCCCCGCAGCCGTGTCCTGAGTCCCCAGATAATAGTCGTAGCCCGCGTCGATGCCGTAGGCGGCGAAGAAGCTCGACCAGAAGCTGCCTTGCGAGACGTTCGAGTTGTTGGACGTGGTCGCCAGAATACCGGTCAGACCCGCGCCGCGCGAGAAGCCGCAACAGAAGATCTTCTTGGTGTGCACGTCGTAGGCCGCGCCAACCTCAGCGTAGATCGCCTGGATGAGCTTGATGTCATTGATCAGGCTGGTCGTATTGCCGTCGGGCGACGTCCAGCCTTCACCCGCCGTCAGGAACCAAGCGCTACCCGAGCCGACCGTGGTGCTGGCGGTTGATGGCCAAGCGTTTGGCGCGACCAGGATGTACCCGTTGGTAGACGCGTTCGACGTGAGGCCGGTGGCCGCGATGAAATTGGCCGCAACGTCACCTGCGCCGTGACACGCGAAAACCAGTGGCACCGGCGCGCTAGACATGTTCGTCATGGCGGACGACGGTACATAGAGGATCCAGTGGCGCGACACGCCGGCGACAGTCGTGTACTTGTCGAACGCCCCGGCCGTCCCGCCGCTCCCTCCCGTGCCGAAAGTTGGAGGCGGGGGAGGGGGAGGAGGCGGCGGAGGAGGTGCGGTTGTCGAAGATCCACCGTCACTTCCGCCCCCACCGCAGGCGGCGAGCGTCCCAGTGACCGATATCGCCGCTACCAACAAGATTGCGACGCGTATGCAAATGCGGCTCATCATGGCTCCACCCCCACCGTGCTCGACCGTAATCGGCGATCAACAACGCCCAGCGTGGCTCGCCCCATCTCCTATTTGCAATTTGCGACGAAACTTCTGCAAAAACTCATCGATTCTTTCGGGCGAGCTCGATCTTGCCGCGCAACTCCGTCTCCAACGACGGGCGCGCCCGTGTGGCGGCCGTCCAGTCCTTGATGGCGCCGTCCGCGTCATTTGTCCGCAGGCGCAACTCCGCGCGTGCCAGAAGGGCGCGAACATAGCGCGGGTGTATCGCGACCGCCTGATCATACTCACGCAGCGCGAAGTCAAGCCGATCGGCTGCAGCCAGGACGGCGCCTCGATAGAGGAAGGCCTGGTAATAGTTGGGCCGCGCGTCAATGGCTGCCGTGAACGACTGGATTGCACCCCGCATGTCCTGCTGGCGGAACCGCGCGAGCCCCTCAATCACATGGAACTCCTCGTGCTTCGCGGCGCGTGTGTTTGCAAACTCGGTCGCCGACGCGAGGTCCCCGATCGCCAGCCGCCGCCACCCTTCGACGAGCTCCGACTCGATGGCGCCCTCTTTCATGCGTCTTGTGAGGCCCGGCACGTCGTCGAAGATGCGTCGCGCGCTCGCAAGGCACCAGGTGACCTGCTGCTCGTCTCCCACCGCGAGTGCATCG
The DNA here is from genome assembly GCA_964468745.1 of uncultured Planctomycetales bacterium. GTDB lineage: Bacteria > Planctomycetota > MHYJ01 > MHYJ01 > JACPRB01 > JACPRB01. The sequence continues at coordinate 7,066 of CAYXVY010000215.1, forward strand.
GCCGCCTGTTCCACGTAGCAACGCGCCTTCGCAATCAGCGCCGGGCCGGTCCGTTCACGCACGAGCACACGCTCGTAGGCGGCGAGCGCTTCTTCGTAGTTGCCTTGAAGCTGCGCGACCTGGCCCAGCAGGAAATGTGCCTCGCTCGTCTCGTGCAGGTCGATGCTCTTCCGAGCGCCGTCCGCCGCCTTCCCGAGGCTGACGAAGAACGCCTCGGAAAACGTCGCCCCCTTCCGATAGAGATTGAGTCGCGCCTCCTCGACAAGCTGTCGCGCCAGCCCGAGATGTTTGTGAGCCTGCTCGACCCGCTTCTTCGCGGCATCGACGAATCCCGCATCCTCGTTGCCGCGCGGCACGGGGCGCGCCGACATCGAGATCACCCAACCGACCAATCCGACCACGACTGCGGCGAGCACCCATCCGCGAGAGTGGCGTCGAATGCCGCGAATCGCCCGCACCCCTACGCCCGCAGGCCGCGCGGCCACGACCTCGCCACTGAGCCAACGCTCCAGGTCTTCGGCCAGTTCGCGCGCGCTCCGGTAGCGATGCTCCGCAGCTTCAAGCGCCTTGAGCACGATCGCTTCCAGGTCCGCCGGAATCGCGGAGTTGAGAGACCGCGGGGAGGGCCGGTCGAGGCGCCGAATGCGCTCGACGAGCTCCGTGACGGTGGGCGCCTGGGCCGGTGGGCGCCCCGTCAGCAGCTGATAGAGCGTCGCGCCCAGCCCGTACACGTCCACGGCCGCCGTCGCCGGCCGTCCGTCCACCTGCTCGGGGCTCATATAGGGAAGCGTGCCGAGGACGACGCCATCGGCGCTCAGCGACTCGTTCCAAGCCAGCGGCTTGGCGAGTCCAAAGTCCACGACGAAAACCTCCTCGCCGCGGAGCATGATGTTCCCCGGCTTCACGTCGCGATGCACGATCTGCCGATCGTGCGCGGCCTGGATGACGCGCGCGGCGTCGCGGATGACCCGCGCCGACTCCCGCACGGACAGCCCACCCGTCTCCAGCGACCTGCCCTCGACGTATTGCATCGCGATGTAGTGGCTGCCATGCGCATCGCCCACCTCATAGACGCGGGCAATCTGCGGATGATCGAGTTGTGCGGCGACTTGCGCTTCGCGGCGCAGCCGCTGCAGGAGTTCCTCGCCCGGCGCCGCGAGCAACTTGAGGGCGAGCAGCCGCCGCAACTCCGGGTCCCAGGCGAGCCAGACGCGGCCGAGTCCTCCGCGACCGAGTTCCCTGATCAAGATGTAGCGACCGAATCGCGAACTGTCCGGTACGCGCACGTCGCGACCCGATTTCAGGTCCTCGATCAGACGATCCGCGGCGCGGCGCCCCGACTCCGCGATGAGCCCCGTGAGCTCCGAGGCCGTCACGCGCCCCTGTCGCAGAAGCCACGACCCCAACGGCCCGTCATAGGACTCGTCCGCACCGAGCAGCCGCCGCTCGCGAGCGATCGACTCGAGCGGGCCCGCATCGGTCTCCTCGATGAACAGACCCGTCAGTTCCTCGAGCGCCCGGTCGTCGATCTTCATCGTGCTCCGAACAGCGCGCGCATTTCGTCCTCGAAGTCCAGTTCGCTCTCGGCACTCTCCCGCACCAGCCGTCGCACGATCTGTCGCATCTTCTCCTTGGCCAGGTGAAGGTGGTTCGTCACGTCGGACTCGCTGACGCCGGTTTTTGCCGCCACGTCGCGATAGGTGGGACGCGCGAGATCGAAGAAGTACGCGTTGAACACCGCGAAAACGTCCGGGCGTACCTCGAGCTGCATCTCCACGGCCGCATGCTCCAGCAGCGACCGCCGCCATTCGCGCTCGAACACGTCTTTGCTGTCTCGCGACGCGCCGCCTTCCGTCGTGTCGGCACAGTCCAGATTGAGAGGCGCCGCTCCGGCCCCCCTCTTGAGGCGCGAGGAATCGCGACGCTCGTTGCGCATGAAGTTCTCGAGCGCCGCTTTGAGAAAGGTCCGAAATCTTCCGCGCTCCGGTTGAAACTGGCGAACCCAGTCGCCCTCGAACGCCGTTGCGAAAAACGACTGGGTGAGATCCTTCGCCGACTCGACGCTCTCGTTCCACCGGAAACGCACCGTGCGGTAGACGGGCCGCCAGTAGAGCTTGAGGAGTTCGTTCCAGCTCTCCAGGTACTGCGGGCTGCCGGGGGTGCGTGCAGCGAGAATGAGCGACCAGCGCGTCCGCTCATAGCGCGCGGGGCCGGCCAGCATTTCCGTCTCGTACGCCACCATTCCCACTGTAGCATCCCCTCTATGAACCGGCGGATTGCGGAATCTTTAAAGACTCGCGCAGGCGACGGTTCAGAGGATTGCTGGAGGAACTCATGATGACGCTCGCGCTGGCCGTGCTGCTCGCCCAGATGACCCAGGATCCGGTCTATTCCGGACCGCAGAAGGGGGAGAAGACCGCGGCCTTCAAGGTGGTCGACATGAACTCCGACAAGAAGGGGCAGGAGGTCGACTACATCGCCGAGTGGAAGGGCGCGCCCACGCTCATCGTGTTCGTCCACGAGCTGACGCGTCCCGTCGCCCAGCTGCTCCGCAAGCTCGACGAGCATCGCACGAAACGCGCGGACCTGCGCTCGATCATCGTCCTGCTGGGGGAGGACCCGAACAAGAACGAGCGATATGCCCCCGTGCTGCAATCGATCATGAAGTACAAATCCGTCCTGGCCGTCTCGAGCGACGGGAAGGAAGGACCCGGCGGCTACGGGCTCAACAAGGACGTGCAGGTCACGGCAATCGTCGCGAAGGACAACATCGTCACCGGCAACTGGGCGATCACGTCTCCGAACGAAACGGATGCGCCCGCCATCTGCAAGACGATCGACGACACGATGGGCTTCCAGGAACGGAAGCCCGACATGGAGGCGCGCGTGGCGGCGCTGGAAGCCGAGATTCGCGAACTCCGGGGCATGATCGAAAAGCTCCTCAAGCAGCAGCCCGCGAAGCAGCCCGAACGCAAGTTGCCGGGAGCCGCCCCCAAGGACGCCACGCTCAACGGCCTCATGCGCATGCTGATCCGCGCCGAGCGCACCAACGACGAAGTGGACGCGACGCTGCGCGACATGGAGGCGCACGTGAAGGACAAGGCCGACCTCGAGAAGGAGCTCGTCGACGGCTTCATCCTGCTTCGCGAGCTCAAGTACGGCACGGAGTACGCCCAGAAGTCCATCCGCGACTACCTCGAAAAGCTCAAGAAATAAACTGGAGACGGGATCACCGGACCCATGGAAAGGAGATCGATTGTGGCCAAGCTGGTGATCACCCTGGCAATCCTGATGTTCAGCGCCATGCCCGTGTTCGCCCAAGATCGGGGCCGCGATTCGCGCCGCGACGACGCGAACCGCCGCGACCGCATCGAGCGCCGTGAGAACGACAACCGTCGCAACTTCGAGCGCCGGCGCCGGCATCACGAAGACCGCCGCAGGCATCAGCGCGACGCCGAGCGCCGCGAGCATCGCCGCGACGGCGCGAACCGCTCCCGGTAGCGTATAACTGCTGGGACTGCTGAAAGGAGCGCGGCGATGCGGAAGCTGGTCATGATCGTTTCGATGCTCGTGGCGGCCTCCGCCGCCGCGCTCGCCCAGGCCAAAGAACAGACGGTCGTCATGAAAATCTTCCCCGGAACAACCGTCCCCGAGGAGGAACTCGGCAAGAAGCTCGGCGAGAATCCCGACATCAAGAGCTTCGAGATCAATGCCGCGACGCGCCTCGTCAAAATCGCCTGGAAGAAGGACTACGGCGACGCGTTCAAGCTCGAAAAGTTCTTCGAAGAGGCGTCTGTTCCCGCGGTCATGTGGAATCCGCTGCGGATCCCTGCGACCGCGACCGGCGACGCGACGTACAAGGCGCTCGCGGATGCCCTGAAAAAGGTGAAGGGGATGACACGGGTCGATGAACTGAAGAACGGCGTCCTCATGTGGGCGGAGCCCACGATCGACCTCGACGTCGTGAACAAGGTCGCGACCGACGCCAAGATGTCGCTCAACATCAACACGCACGAGAAGATGGTGCTGAACTACGAGAACAAGGGGAATCGCGACACGGCGGAGATCGTTGCGGAGTTGAACCACGTCGGGGGGGTCATCCGCATCGACCACGACGAGCAGGCGAAGTCGATCACCGTCCTGCACAAGCTGGGATGGAGCGTTCGCGCGCAGCTGCCGGCGCTCGCGCACAGGCGCGGCTTCACGGTCTTCGAGAAGACCAAATGAGGATTGCCGTCCTCCTCGCGCTGCTTCTCACGGGCGCGGCGGCGCAGGACCCGGCGGCACGGCCGGCCGCGACGGGCGGTCGCACCCTGCCGGATTTCACGCTCGACATCCTGCCCGTTCTCACGCGCGTCGGCTGCAACGCTGGAGCGTGCCACGGCGCGGCGAAGGGTCAGAACAACTTCAAGCTGTCCCTCCTAGGCTACGATCCGGCGTCCGATTACGAAGCGCTCGCGCTCGACGTCCGATCGAGGCGAATCAACCGCGCACGTCCCGACGACAGCCTCATGCTGCTCAAGGCCACCGACAAGGTGACGCACGGCGGCCGTCGCGTGCTCAAGGCCGATTCGGATGAGTACCGTCTGCTCCACGACTGGATCGCCGGCGGCGCGCCGCGAAAGACGCGCGACGAAACGCTGTCGGACATCGACGTGGCGCCCGCGCGCATCGTGCAGCCCCGCGACGACGTGCGCGAGCTGAAGGTGACCGCCCGCTACTCGAACGGCTCCGTGCGTGACGTCACGAAGCAGTCGCTTTATTCCTCGAACGACGACGGCATTGCCGCAGTGACCCCCGCGGGGGCTGTGCGCGCCGTCGCGAAGGGCGAAACGGCCATCGTGGTGCGGTACGGCGGACACGTGCGGGCTGTGCTCGCCGGGGCATCGCTTGGGGGCACCCTGCGAGAATTCGCGACGGCCAACGTCGTCGACGAGCATCTCGCGGCCAAGTGGGCGTCTCTGGGCATCGTCCCCGCCGCGCCTGCCGACGACGCCGTCTTTGTGCGTCGCGCCCATCTCGACGTGATCGGCACGCTGCCGACGCCGGCCGAGGCTCGCGCCTTCCTCGCGGATCGCGCGGCCGACAAGCGCGCGCGGCTCATCGACGCGCTGCTGCAGCGCCCCGAATTCGAGACGTTCTGGACTCTGAAGTTCGGCGAGTGGCTGCTCGTGGGGAGCAAGGAGTACCCGAAGAGCTATGCGAACTGGATTCGGACGCAGATCGCGAAGGACGCATCGCTCGCCGACTTCACGCGCTCGCTCATTCGCACGCAGGACCCATACTTCGCGAACGCGGATCCGCGGCTGGCGATGGAATTCACGCTGCAGGCGTTCCACGGTTTCCGAATGCAGTGCGCGAACTGCCACAACCATCCGCTGCAGCGCTTCAGCCAGGACGACTATCACTCCCTGAGCGCGTTCTACGCGCGCCTGCGCTGGGAAGATGGCCGCATCGTCCACGCCGGACGCGGCGAGCTACTGCATCCGCGCACGGCCAGACTCGTGTCGCCCCGGCTTCCCAACGGAGACGTGCCCGCCGCGGACGAGGATCGCAGGGACCCCTTCCTCCGCTGGCTGGTTGAGGATCGCCAGTTCCACCGCGCGTGGGCGAACCGGCTGTGGGGCTCCGTCTTCGGACGCGGGCTCGTTCATCCCGTGGACGACATGCGCGCCAGCAATCCACCGGCGTCGCCCGAACTCCTCGAGGCGCTGGCCGACGAATTTCGCAAGGCTCCGAAATTGCGCGCCTTCCTGCGGCTCCTGCTCACATCGAATGCCTACGGTCTTGCGTCGACGGGCGCCCTCGACGATCGTTTCTTCGCGCATGCGGTCGTGCGACCGCTGCCGGCGGAGGTGGTGTTCGACGCCATGATCGCGGCGACCGGTGGTGGAGCTCCTCGCGCCATCGAGAATGTGGACCCGACGGCCACCTCGTACACGCTCGAGTCGTTCGGTCGATGCCCACGCGACATCGCGTGCACGCAGAGGGCCGAATTCGGCGGCAGTCTCAAGCAGGCGCTGCATCTCATCAACGGCCCCGAGCTCGAGAAGCGCATTGCGGGCGCAAAGCTGCCGGAGGGCGATGTCGTCGAGGGTCTTTACTGGCTCGCGCTCTCGCGCCCCCCTTCGCACGCAGAGCGAGAACGCTGGGGACGACCGGACGAGGAGACGGCGCGCGATCTGCTGTGGGCCCTGATGGCATCCAAGGAATTCCAACTGAGGCACTAGTCATGTGCACGAGACGCGACATCCTGAAAGTCGGGGCACTCGGATTCGCCGGATTGACGCTGCGCGACGTGTTCGCATTCGGCCAGGACTCGGCACGCGCCAAGTCCTGCATCCTCATCTGGCTCAACGGCGGCCCCAGTCACCTCGACATGTTCGACCTGAAGCCCGAGGCGCCCAGCGAAATCCGCAGCGAGTTCAAGCCCGCGAAGTCGATCGACGGCGTCTACGTCTCCGAACACCTTCCGCGCATGGCGGCGCTCATGAGCAAGCTCACGCTGCTGCGCTCGGTGACGTCGCTCGAAGGCAATCACGATCGCGCTACGCACTACCTGTTGACCGGGCACCATCCGACGCCGGCCGTGGCGTATCCCGGGATCGGATCGGTTGTGGCGAAGGAGTTCGGGCTCGGCAAGGACGTACCGTCACACGTGGCCGTTCCGCGTCCACCGGAGTACATCGGCTCGGGCTATCTGCCCGCCGCGTACGGCGCGTTCGAAGCCGGCGCGCAGGGGACGCGCGATCTCGAAGCTGTCGTCAGCTTCGATCGGCTCAAACGGCGTCGCGAGATGCTCGAGACCGTCGACAACCTGAGCCGGTGCGTCGAGGAGGGTCCAGCGACCGCGGCGAGGGACCAGTTTTTCGAACAGGCGTACCGGTTGATCGCGAGCGACCGCGCGAAGGCGGCCTTCGACGTGCGTCGCGAGCCCGAGGCCGTTCGCACTGCGTACGGCCAGCACGAACTGGGGCGCTCATGCCTGCTCGCGCGACGACTGGTGGAAGCCGGCGCGCGATTCGTCACGGTGGTCGACAACGGCTGGGACACGCACGGGACCATCTTCCGCTCGCTGCGCGATGGCTTTCCGGGCAAGCTGCCCGGGCTCGATCAGGCGTACGCGGCTCTGCATGAAGATCTGAGTGCGCGCGGCCTGCTCAAGGACACCCTCGTAATCCTGATGGGAGAATTCGGGCGCACTCCGAAGCTCAACAGCAACGGCGGCCGCGATCACTGGCCTCGCGTCAACTCGGTCGTGCTCGCGGGAGGAGGCGTGCGACCGGCGATCGTCGGCACGTCGGATGCGCATGGCGAGTTGCCGGACCGACGCCCCGTCGTGGTGGAAGACCTCGTCCACACCATTTACTCCCTGCTGGGAGTCGATCCCCGGAAAGTGTACGAGGCGCCCGGGGGGCGTCCGCTGCCGATCCTGGCCGAGGGCGAGCTCATTCGCGAGATCGTATGATCTGGTTCCTCATCGCGCAGGTGATCGATGTGGCCGCTGCGGGCGGGCACATCGCCGTGGCGCGGCAGGACGGCGTCACCCTCGATGGCACCGCGGTGAAGACTCGGATCTCGCAGATTGCCGGAGTCGCGCTCGGCGCGAACGGAAGCCTGGTGGTCTTCGGCGGCAAGCCGGGCAAGCGCGGCGAGATCGAGCTCGTCGGCAAATGGCTGAAGTCCGATCCCGAGGACATGGTGAACGCCGTCGCGATGGCGGGCGATCGGCTCGCGGTTGCCTCGCACGACAAGCGCGTTACGATCCGGAACGCGGATGGCGAGGTTCTGCACACGCTCGAAGGTCACACGGCCGCCGTCCTGGCCGTCGCCTTCTCACCCGACGGGAAGTCGCTCGCCACGACAGGCGAGGATCGCACGATTCGGCTGTGGGAGGTCGCGACCGGGAAATTGACGCGCACGATCGTGAATCACGGCGACAGGGTCGGGGCGCTCGCGTGGAGTCCCGACGGCAAGTTCCTGGCGTCGGGAAGCCGCGATCGCACGATGCGCGTCTGGCAGCCCGAGATCGGCCGCCTGGTGCGCATCGTCCGAAAGCACGAAGGAGAGATCGTCGATCTGGTCTGGACGGAGGATGCGCTCGTTTCCGCGTGCAGCGACGGGAAGGCACGCCTGATGGATCCGCAGGGCGACGCGATCCTCAAGGAATTCGACGGTGGCGACTGGCTGGGATCCATCGCCGTGACAGGGACGGAGGTACTGGCCGGTGGAACGGACCTCAAGCGCTGGGCGCGATGACTATTTGAATTCCTCGGCCGTCAAGTCGTCGAAGTACGTAACCGAGTCCGCCTTGATCCACACGCCGACGCGCCCCGCGTCCTTGAACGTGTCGTCCTCCGCCTCGATCAGCTTCTGATCCCCCACGAAGACGCGGATCGACTTGCCCTGGTGCTCGATCTTGAGCGTGTGCCATTCGCCCAACTTCACTTCGAACTCGTCCTTCGAGGCAAACTTGATACGCTTCCCGTCCACGACGCGATACAGCCGGACATTTTTCTCCAGCACGTTCGAGCGGGCGACGTAATAGTTCTCCGAGTCCTTGTATCGCCAGACGAGGCCCACGACCTGATCGACTGTTCCGGACACCGGCTTCCCCCGGACCGAGAGCCGCACGTCCTTGAACGAACCGTCCTTGGCGACCGCCATCGCGTACCGGCCGTCCGTCTTGTCCGTGTCCACCTGGGCGAGAACCTTCGCGTCGCCGTCTTTCTTCACGACCCACGAGCCGGCGGGAGTCTTGGCCGCCGAGGCAAACTCGAAGCCCGCAGGAGGTTTGTCGAGCTCGTCGGAATCAAAATTCCAGGCGGTCCCGGTGAGCAAGGACAGCGTCAACAGCCATCTCATAGTGCCTCCCTGTCCGTCAAGCTACGGCGCGACAACCTTCCACCACAGCTCGCCCGCTTTCACGGCCGCGAAGCCGAGCTTGGTGCCGTCGGGGCTGAAAACGAGCTGGTGGATCGCGTCGAACTCCCCGCCCGTCTTGCCGCCGATCACGACGAACTTCTTGCCGTCCTTCTGGGCGGCGAAGGCCGTCGTCTTTCCATCCGGCGAGATCGCAACCTGCCAGACGGCGTCGTACTCCTCGCTCTTGGCGGCTCCGATTACGACCAGTTCCTTGGTGCCATTGCGCGCGCGGAACGCAACGACGTCCCCCTTGGCGCTGAGCGCAGGCGCCCACGCACCGTCGAAGAAGTCGGTTTCCTTGCCGCCGGTCACGACGCACCACTTCTTGTCCTTCGACGCGGGATAAGCGCAGACATTCCCGTCGGCGCTCCAGACGGGGGCCGCAATCTCGTCGTACTCTGCGCCCTTTTCTCCTTCGATCACGATGAATGCTTTGCTGGTGCCCGTGCGGCGGCCGCCCACCTTGGCGCGATACGCAATCTTTCCTGCGCTGCTGAAGACGGCGCCGCCGATTACCGCGTCGTGGTCGTCATACTTCTTCGCGCCCACCGTGATCGACTCCGCCCAGCCCTGCAGCTTGCGCGAGCGGAACGAGAGGGCTCCCGAAGGGCTGTAGCAGGCGAACGACGCGTCGTACCACTCGCCCACGTGCGACTCGGCCACGTTCTCGACGAGGAAGCTCTGGTTCTTCTTCTCCGCCATGTAGCAGAAGTTCTTGCTGTCGGGACTCCACTGCGGCGAGTCGACGTAGTCGTAGTACGCCTGCTTCTTCCCGTCCACGACGGCGAATCGGCGCTCGCCGAAGCGGGCCCGGAATGCGACATGCTGCCCGTCCGGGCTGAAGACGGGCTCGCCCGCCTCGAGGTACTCGTCCCCCTTCTTGCCCCCCACCACCACGAACATGCCGTCGCCCTTCTTGGCGTTGTAGGCGACGACCTTGCGATCCGGGCTGAAGACGCGCTGGTCGACCCAGTCGAGGTCCTCCATCGTGTGGTCCGGGGTGGCAACGATCCACTTGGCGCCC
>CAYXVY010000216.1:0-8177 GCA_964468745.1 uncultured Planctomycetales bacterium
ATCCCCGGGAGTCGCGCCGGAAGACAACAACAGCGGCACGAACGGGGCGTCCGTCTCCGAAGTTTGGGGGCGGACGCCCGCCTTCGCTCTTGTTGCGTCGCGAGCTACGGCGTGGCAGGCCCGTTCCATTTCTCAGTCGTCCGAATTCCAGACTGCGCAGGGTGGGCGCAATGGCAACTTGATCGGCGCTATCGGCGTCCTCGCCGCCCCGGGCGCAGCCTTGCAACGACCTCCTTCCGTCTTGCCCTGCGCCCCACGGCCGCGGCTGCGGCCGCGCTCTCGCGTCCCGCCACCCAGACCCGTTTTAAAGTCCTATTCCCCCCAGGTTCCCGTCGTCGTGCCGCGCCACGGCGTAGTTCTGCGCCGTTTCGTGGCCGCTCAGCTTGATGGGAGTACTGTTCATACTCGCTTGGGTGAGGTTTCGCCCCGACTCCTGAAACAAAGTGCGAATTCGTGCGCCGAAAGTGCGGGGCGCGGCGACGGTCCGAGATTGCGGAAACTATGTTTGGAGCGGCTTGTGGTCGTGCAGGAGTCGTTTGAGACATAACCGCTCGGCCGGCGCTCAAATTCGCATGCCGAGGGCGACGGCGATAAGCAGTACCGCGATGATCACCAGCAGCAGCACGGCGAGGAGGCGCATCGTGGACGGATCAGCTTCGGAGGTGCCGAACGCGGCTCGGGGGCCGTAGCGCACCAGGACCCACAAGTTGCGCAGGAGCTCCCAGGCGAGGAAGGGGGCCGCAACGCCGATCGCGGCGACCACCACGATGAAGACGACGCCCGCGACGTCGGCGCGCATCAGGTCGTAGAAGATCCGTCCGTCCATGCGGGCTGCAGCGCAAACGCGATGCCACGCGAAACGTGCCGCAATCGAGGCGCGTGACAAGAACTGTCGACGCATTCCGCAAGTCGCAGACGAAACGCGTCGCGATTGCCGGCGTTGTCTCTCGGATGGGATATTCTTGAGCGATCTGACGGTTCGTGTATCCTCTCGTCACGCGTCGTGAAGGAGGGCAGGCATGACCTACGTCGACGGTTACGTTCTTCCAGTCCCGAAGAGAAACCTTAAGGCCTATCGCCGCATGGCGCAGTGGGGCTGCAAGACGTGGATGAAGAACGGCGCACTCGGCTACAAGGAATGCGTCGGCGATGACCTGAAGACGAAGTTTGCGCGGACCTTCACGCGCCAGCTGAATCTCAAGGCGGGCGAGACGGTCGTATTTGCCTTCGTCGTGTTCAAGTCGCGCGCGCACCGCGATCGGGTGAACGCCGCGGTGATGAAGGAACTGCACCAGCACCCGATGCCGGCGAAGATGCCGTTCGATTTCAAGCGCATGGTCTACGGCGGCTTTGCCACGATTGTCGAAGGGTAGAACGGGCGGGGATGGCGCGGTGTGCGCGCTTCGCCCGGCGCACAGGGCTCGATACAGGGTGCAACCCCACCCGCCAGTTTCTCGTTGAGGAGTACGTCGACGGAATGCCGCTGGAGACGGACGGTCTCGTGTTCGGCGATCGGATCGACTGTTTCGGAACCACCGAGCAGGTCGTGTCCCCGCCGCCCAAGTTCTTCCTCGAGGGGTGCATGTTCCCGGCCGACGGCCACGATTTCACAGAGGTCACGGCGCGCGCTCTGCGGTTCGAGCTCGAGAAGCGGCACGCGCCATGAGGATTGCCATCGTCGGTGCGGGCATCGCAGGGCTGTCCATCGCGCGCGCGCTCGTGCGCCGCGGGTCACGCCCCACGGTGATCGCGCGCGACCACGGCGCCACCGCGCGCGGGGCCGGCATCGTCAGCGCACAGTTCTGGGACCGCGCGCTCCTTCCGCTCGCCCTGCGCGGACAGGAGATCATCGAGGGGCTCGTGCCGATCCACCGCGTCGGCATGGCGCAGATCGCCCTGTCACGCCGCACGGCGCGGCTCGTCGACCGCCTCCCTGGAACGGCGATCCCCCCGGCGCTCCTGCGGTGCCTCCGTCCGGAGTTCGTGCGCCGCATCGTGAGCGTCCGTTTCTCGAAGCGCGAATTCTGGATCGAGAACGCGGCGCTCCTGCGCGCGCTGTCGCGCGACGTCCATTTCGCGGGCGGCGGCCGGATTCGCGCCGACCGCGTCATCTTTGCGCTCGGCGCGTCGACCCCGGGAACCCGGATCGAGCGCGCGGCCCTTGCGAGCTGCGACGTGCGTGTCCCCTCCATGTTTCACGTCGTCGACACCGGGCTCTACATGCGCGAGAACCTCGCGGGTGACACCACGATGGCGAACATCCGGGCGACGCTGGCTGACGCGCTCGGCGCGCGCGCCACCTTCCTCCGCGCGCACCATGTAGCGATGGCCCCGCGGCCCGTCGTGCGGCGTCGAGGCGACACGTGGTTCGTCGGCGGCTTCAGCGGCGACGGTCTCGTCCTCGCGCCCGCCGTCGGTGAGCAGATTGCCGAAGCGGTGCTGTCGTCGTAGTCCGGAGTCATGCGCCTTCTCACTGCGGAGGGCTAAAACTCTATCCGGCCACCTACGGAAATCCCTGAAGAACCAGAATTCTGGCGACGGGATGCCCTGAGGGGCGGCACGACGCCGCGGCGATAGAGCCGATCAGGCTGCTTTGCGCCCAGCCGGCAAGATTTGGAACGCGGTCCCTGGTCCCCGCTCTTCAGTCCGCTGTCAAGATCCGCGCTAATCCCGCCGGAAGTACTTGTATTCCTTGTTCAGCTTGGTGTCCGCTTCTTTCCCGAGAGGATGATCGCGGTGTTCCTTGCAGAGTGTCTTGAGCGTCTGGATCGCTTCATCTTTCTGCTGCGCCCATTCGTGGTTCTTCGCTTTCAGCCACAGGGACTCGGGCCTCCGCGCGTCTTCCTTGTAACGGTCGGCGAATTTTCCGTACATGCCCGCCGCCATTTCGTAGCGCAGCGTTCTCGAACTGATGCCGGCAAGGCGCAACTGCCAGTTCTTAGAGGACTCGGAGTTCGGATTCTTGTCGATGTTCGACTGGTAGCAGCCGATCGCTCCATCGCTGAGCGCAAAGAAGGGGCCGAAGATGATCGTTGCGGGAAGTGCTACGTAGAGCAGGATCTTTTTCAACTCCATGCCGGTCCAACCTCTAAAGGTGATCCTATCACTATTGTGGGGGACAAGACTTTCGAACGGGCGTGGGAGTGGACGCGATGCTGGACGCTGTGGCGGCGCGCGCCGATCAGTCCATCTTCGTCCAGCCGGCCTTGGCGGGGTCGGTGGGGAACGGGGTGCCGGGTTGCAAAGGACCGGCGGTTCGCAGGATCACGACGCCGGACTTGTCGTCGCGGTGCACGTCGTAGCTCGCCGGGCGCGGCGCCTTCCAGATCGAGTTGTCCTCGTTCACCATGAACAAGAGCTTGCTGTTGACGTGGCTCTCCGGCGTCGCGAACGCCGCGAAGCAGGCGCGGTTGAAGCGGGGGCCGAGGTCATTGGCGGGAGTTGGCTCGCCCATGACGCTGCGCGTGTCGGGCTCCTGACCATAGGGCGTGCCGTCTTGCGACGGCCCCGACCACGCACCATAGACATACCCCGCCTTCGCCGAGAAGAGCGTGATGCAGTCCTTGGGCGGCAGCGTCCGAGGCGACTGATACGGTGCTACGTCCGCCCCGGCGATCGACGGCTCGATCAGCTTGATGATGTTGTTGGCGTCGACGGTCGCGCCGCGGGGAACGAGCGCGTAGAGGTTGTACATGTCCCCCGTCCAGAAGTCGCAGACGAGATTCCCGTCGCGATCGTTCGCGCGGAAATCGGCTTGCGCGGTGGTGAGTGTCTTCAGCGACGCTGAAGCGTTGCGTTCGTTGCTGCCGCGTCAGCCGGGAGCCAGCAGGCCGGGAATGAAGATCAGTCCCGCCACGATGAGGATCACGACCAGGATGAGGACTTCAGGCATGCGCATGCTACTCGTCCTCCGTGTGACGTTTCTTGGAGGGCTCGCCGTACCTCGCCATCAAATTGTTCTCGACGCCCAACTGGTCGAGCACGCGGCTGACGACAAAGTCCACCAGCCGCTCGACGGAATCGTTTTGCGCGTAGAATCCCGGCGATGCGGGAACGACGACCGCCCCGGCCTGCGTCACCTTCAACATGTTCTCGATCGCCATGAGCGAAAGGGGCGCCTCGCGCGGGACGACCACGAGCTTGCGGCGCTCCTTGAAGCAGACCTCGGCGGCGCGTTCGATGAGGTTCGTGCTCGCGCCCGACGCGATGCGCGCCATCGTCCCTCCGCTGCACGGACAGATGGCCATGCCGTCCGTCCGATACGAACCGCTCGCGATCGGCTGCTCGAAGTCTTTGTAGTGGTGGTACCGCACGTTCGACGGCTCGCTTCCGAGCAGCGTGCGCACGACCGCCGCGCCGTCGTCGAGATCGAGCGGAGTGCTCAACTCGTGCGCGATCACTTTCGCACCGGCGTCGCTCACGACGAGGTGCACGGTGGCGTCCGTCGCCGCAAGGACCTCTAGGAGCCGTCGCCCGTAGCAGGAGCCGGAGGCTCCGGTGATGGCGACGACGAATCGGCGCTCGCGCATGTGTTGATCCCCAAATGGCGACAGACCACGTTCCACGTCGTGTACCGGTTCAGGTCCTCGAGCTGCTGGAACGTCAGCTCCTTGATATCCGCATCCGGCGCGAACTTCAAGGCGACGGGGGTGAACGCGCCGCCGCTGAACGCCTGGAGGTCGTGCACCAGAAGGTGGAAGCCCCACGCTTCGCCGAGCTTCACCGAATGCTCGTCGTGCGCGTACGCCATCTTGCCCATCTCGACGCGGATCCACTGCGTGTGCGTGACGTCGACGAGATCGCAGTACACCTCGAGCTTGCCGGCGTACTGCGCTTGCAGCACGTCGAAGAACGAGTCGCCGGCGCTCGCCCCCGCGTGCTTCTTCGGGGCGTCCTTCTTCTCTTTGGCGGCGCCCATCTTGAGAATCAGGTTTTCGCGGATCAGCTCGCGCACGCCGGGCTCGTTGCCCAGGCGGTGCATCGCGGGGACGTCGAAGTTCACGTTCGAGAGCGAGTCCCGGAATCCGGGGAGCGTGACGCATCCGAGCGACACGACGTCGATCTGTCCCCATCCGATCTCGCCGGCCGGGTGCTCGCCCTGCGCCCGCCACCGCAGGACTGCCGCGCCGCGTTCGAAGATGCCCAGCTTGCGCGGGGGAGAGAGAAGCGGCAGCTGCTCGTTGCGGACGACGCGGGCGCGCACGCCGTCCCTCGAGAGGTGATCGACAACGACTTGCGCGTCGGTTTCCGGGATGTCCTCGAGAAACATCCCGCGGGCGCGACGCACGACGATCTTCGCTTCGAGGCGGGTGATGCCGAGGATGGGGGCGATGACGTCGCCGTATTTCCGGGCATCGACGGCCGAATCCTGCTCGAAGACGACGGAGGCGAGCTCCATGTGACGAGCATAGCGATGGGATTCGGGGCTCACAAGAGGATGCACCCTGCTTCGCCGAGCCCGATATCCAAAATCGGCTTTCGGGCTACGCGGGCCTTGCCCTGCTTTGTCGAGATACAGAGTTCGCGGCGGCTTGCGGGCTTCGCAGGGCGAGCAGTACCGGATGGGCCGGAGACGCGGTATATTCAGCAGGATGGGTGACACGGCACCGAATACGCAGGTCCGCAGCCGCTTCAAGATGGCTCTGAACACGGCGCTCAACCTCTACGAGAAGCCCCGTGTGGCGGTAGTGGCCACGACGCCGGAGCGCGCCGACTGGATCCGGCAGATCGTGTCGCAGGCGCTCGGCAACGACGAGACGCTGATGATGTACGTGGCGGACGAGGCGAGCGACATGATGTCGAAGCGTGAGCACGAGGTCGTCGTCCTCGACAGTTCGCTTCCCGAGGCGCTGACGGACGGCCTCAAGGTGATCGCGAAAGAACGTCTCGCGGCGTGCAGCGTGATCGTCGTCAAGCGGTGGCGGAGCGAGCCCCCGGCGTAGCGTCGACGGCCGTTACCCCTCCCAAGCCGGTCCCGAAAGCGCCGAGATCGCGAAGTGCGGAAAGGCGAGGCCGCAGATTGGCCCCCCAGGGGGAGAGTTCTGCGATCTCTCCTGGTTTTCGTCGGCGCCCTCAGCGTTACTCGGGGCGCATCACGAGGGCGGAGGGGGTTTCGCGGCCCTTCGAATCGTCTGGCTGCGATCCTCCTGGGCTTCCTCGATCATCTTCAAGACGACCGGATCGTTGAGTCTTGTCGCCGCGGCAACGGCGGCCGCGCGCGTCCGGCTGGTGAATCCCTTCGAGAGGCCGAACACTTTCGAGCGCTTCTCGAAGACGCGTTTGAGCACCGGGAGAGCGCCGTTCGACGGGCACTCGCGGAAGTACAGGCACGCCTGGTAGAGCATCTGTTCGTCCACCTCGCCTTCGCACGCTTTCACGACGTCCGCCGCGAGATCCTGCAGCTTGAGCTCCTTCGCCAGGATGAGCGCTTCGAGCCGCAGCGTCGGGTCCTCGGACAGGAAGAGCTTTCGCACCGCGTTCTGCGAGGCGAACCGTTCGCCGCGTTTTACGAGGCTGAACGCGGCGTTGCGCACGGTCGTGTCGCTGTGCGCGTAGGCCGTCTCGACGACTGACGGCAGATTCGAAGACCCCGCGAGTTCGAACACTTCGATCACGCGCCGCGCCTGCGTCGCCGGGACGTCGATGGCGACCTTCGAGGCGAGGTCCGAATTCGCGCTGCCTCCGATCTCCTTGAGCGCCTCGGCCGCGGCCTTGCGGATGGCCGGATCGTCGTGATTGATGATCAGGTCGATCAGGGGAGCGATGAGCGGGGCTCCCATGAGACCCGCGGAGCGCGCCGCGGCCTGGCGCAGCTTCGGCGTGCCGCTCTTGATCGCCTCGAGGACCGGATTTGGCGTCACGGCGCCGAGCGCGCGCATCATCGTCGTGACCGCCGCGCGGAACGCCTCCGGACAGCGCGGATCGTCGCATTTCTTTTTGAGGCCGAGCGCGAGGAATTCGAGGAGCTCCGTCACTCGCCGCTCGGCGACGGCGCCCGCCACCCACACGCGCGCGGTTTCCGCGAGCGCCTTCAGGGCCTGCGTCTCGTCCTGTCGCGCGACGGCGGCCAGGATCGGCTCACGAAGGCGCTCAACAAGTCCGCTCTTCACGCTGCTCGTCGTCTCGGTCATCGCGCGCGACGCCATGAAAGCCGCCTGCCGGACGGAGGCGCTGTCGCCGGTGCGCAAGCAGCCGACGATGCGATCGATGAGGCCGGTCGCCAGGTCTGCGCGGCCGAGCGCGGCGACCGCGGTGAGGAGCGGGGGGATCCAGCGTTCCGTGGCTTCCGTCAGGAACTCCGCGTCCGAGGCCCGCATCAGGGCGTGGATGCGCGCCGTGATCTCCTCTTCCGTCGCTAGACGCTTCGACTTGCCGGGAACCGATGTGGGACCCGCGGCGGACTCGACTGCCGCGGCAGGTGCCGATGGCTTGACGGTCCGCTTGGTCTGTCGCCCTGTCGGCGCCATCGTGTGTTCGGTGACGCGCTCGTACGTGCGCACGTCGAACACGATGTGGCGGATGTCGCTCTTCGCGATCGCCTTGGCGGCGGCGACGGCGTCCGCACTGACGAAGACGCTGAGCAGCGAGCGGATTTCGCCCACCGCAAGTCCTTCGCGGATGCTGATGCTGCGCATTTCCTTTCGACGGAACTCCGAGGCGAACCAGTGGGCGGCTGTGCGGTTTGACTTTGGATCGATCGTGATGCCGTTCACCACGAAGTCGTGCTCCGGCGTGGAGAGCGTGACGATGCGCGTCGAGCCGAGCAGCCGCTCCAGGGCGCGATGCGATCCCGTCGTCGCCTCCTCAACGAGCGGATGCCCCGCGGGGTAGAGGCGCAGTCCGTCCGCGGCTGCCTTGAAGTAGCGCAGGGCCGCCCACAGCAGGTCGATCTCGGGCAGGCCGAGGGGTCGCTCCTTGGGCACCGCCTGTGCGGGGAGCATGACCGTGGCCGCCGTCGCCTTGCGGCGCGTCTTCGTGTCGTGCGAGACGTAGCGGCGCTGGAGGATGTCGAACTTGCGGATCTGCTCGCGGTCGAGCCACTGGTCCCAGTACTCGGGGCCGGTGGTAGCGGGCTGCATGGGCGCCCCCAGTCCGGCGGCGAGGGCGTCGATCTCGCGCGGGGTCATCCCCGTTTCGAGCGTGAGCGAGCTGATCTGCTGATCGGTGAAGAGCAGCGC
>CAYXVY010000217.1:0-3976 GCA_964468745.1 uncultured Planctomycetales bacterium
TCGATATGGTCTCTTGCCCCGCAGGTGGGGAAGACGTCGGGCCGGGAACCCGATGTCACGGGGCAGGTAGAAAACAGCTGGGGTGAAGCGATGCATGTTCCGACCGTCACAGACGAGATGTTGGAAAAGGTCATCGAGGCAGCCGCCTCTCCGGTGTTCCTCGTGCTGTTCGAGGCCGACAGCGGTGCGAGCTCACGCCTGCGCAAGCGCGTGGAAAGCGTGGCGGACGAGTTCGACGACCGCGTGATCTTCCTCGCTCTCAACGTCGACGAGAATCCGTCGCCTGCGAAGACGTTCGGGCTCGACGAGTATCCGGCCATCGTGACGCTCAAGCGTTCACGCGAAGTCGGACGCGCCGTGGGCGACATCGGTCGCGAGGCGATCGAGGAGCTGCTGGAGCGCGCAATTACGGCCGAAGCCTAGGCCGGTCCTCGGTCCTCGGTCAGCCGGACCGGGGACCGCGGACTATCGCAAGAACTCCTTCAGGTCCAGGAACTTCGTTTCGTCCCGCCGCAGGTTGGCCCTCTCGCGCTCGAGGATGGGCAGCGGCATCAGGATCACGACGCGCTGATCGAAGACGACGAGGTCTTTGAGCGCCGTGTACGCGCGCGACGCGTCGTAGCAGAGGGCGTACTTGAACTGCGAGCCCGGCGGAAAGCCGCCGGGGATCGGCAGGACGTGGCCGTCGAAGTACGCCTGGCGCAGCCGCCACGGTTGGGCGGCGATTTTCGCCATCGCGTGGAACATCGCGGTGTCCGTCACGCGTCGCGGCATCTCCCACGCGAACTCGCCGCGGTCGCCGTCGGGCATCGGCCGGCTCGAGAGTCCCAGCGTCGCGTATCGCCACGGCTCCCCCTTGAGCGACGGAGAGAACTCCGCGATCATCTGCTTGCGCGGCGCGCGCTGCCAGTCACGGCTTTCGAATTCCTCGTATGCGTTTGCCGGCCCCCACAGCGCTGCGAGCTTCTGCTCCACTTCGCGCGCGAACGCATCGCGGCGGAGCTCGCCCTGGATCGCGTGATAGGTTTCGAGGTCCGGCCCGGGCGGCTTGAGGAGCGGTCCCAGCCCGGGTGAAGCGACCTCGATGATCACCGGCTGGGGGGCACGCCAGTCCCGCACCGCCACGTTCACGGTGCGGCCCATTTCGTCCTCGAAGGGTGGGATCGCGTTTGCCAGCGTCGCTTGGAAGCGGATCATCGCGCGCGTCGTCGGCTCGATCCACAGGGCGCGAGTCTGTTCGAATACGTCGAACGGCGCCTCGATCCAGCAAGTGTAGGAAAACTTGAGCGTCTCGTTCTCGGCGGCCAGCGGCATGCGGCACCGGATGAACCCGCGCGTGCGGTCGAGCAGCATGAAATTGCCGGCGGGCGTTTGCACTCTCGCAGGGTGCTCCGCGACAGGTAACGCCGCGATCGCGTCCGGCATCGGGCAGACAAACATGTCCGGCAGCGGCGTCGGCATTCGCGCCAGTATAAGCGGAGAATCCCAATCCCGATCCCGATCCCAATCTCGATCCCGATTCGATGCGCAACATTTGACCGGAACCGGTGTTCAGATCTCGAACGACGGAGGAACGACGATGAAAACTGTGCTGCTCGCCGGGATTGCCGCGCTCGTGTGCGCGACGCCGGATGACGACCTGGACAAGGCCTGCGCGAAGGCTGCCGAGATGGGGAAGTACGGATTCAAGCTGACCACGAAGCTCGAGGGCATGAAGGGGGCCGACAGCCAGCCGCTCGAGGTCAAGGTGGACAAGGACCTCGCCACCGAGATCAAGGGGCAGCAGACGAGCTACAAGAAGGGCGAGACGCTGGTCATCAAGGAAGGCGAGGAGTGGAAGAAGTACGAACGCACGAAGCCGGCACAGGGGGATAAGGAGGGCAGGAAGGCCGGCGCCGCGATGGCGATGCTCGCCGGCCTGCGCGTCCCGCACGAGATCCTGGCCGACTTCGGCAAGAAGCTGAAAGAGGTCAAGAAGGCGGAAGAAAAGGAAAACGACTGCGCGGTCTACAGCGGCGATCTGACGGACGAGGCCGCGAAGGAACTCGGCGCGATGGGAAAGGGAAAGAACGCCGGCGACCTCTCGTACTCGGGCAGCGCGAAGCTCTGGATCAATGCCGAGGGCGCGATCGTGAAATTCGAGCTCAACACCGCCGCGACGGGCACGGTCAAGGAGAAGGACATCAACATCAAGGCGACGCGCACGTACGAGATTGGCGAGGTCGGCACGGTGAAGATCGAGATTCCGGAGGAAGTGCTGAAAATCCTCGGCGCGCCGTAAGCAAACGACACTCCCAAAGACCAGGGGGCGCGAGCTCTCTGGTCTTTTTCTTTTTCCGTTCCATCGCTACCATGTCGCGCCATGAAGATCCTCGTCCTGGGAGGCGGCCAGCAGGGACGCATCATTGCCGGTGATCTCGCGCGCACGTATCCGGTCACCGTTGCCGATGTGCGGCGTCTGAAACTGCCCGGGGTGCGCACGGTGCAGGTGGACCTCACACGCGGGCTCGATCGCCTGATCGCAGGCTATGACCTGGCTGTCTGCGCGCTGCCGTCGCGCTTCGGTCTTACCGTGACGCGCGCGGCGATTGCCGCGCGGCGGCCCCTCGTCGACATCGCCTTCTTCGAGGACGACCCCTTCGCGCTCGACCGCGAGGCGAAGCGCGCCGGAATTCCGGTCGTCAACGACTGCGGCCTGTCGCCGGGAATCTCAAACCTGATCATCGGCTTCATCGGGGGACGGCCGCGAGAGGTCGAGATCCGCGTGGGCGGTATCGCCGCGGACGCGAAGCGCGACTACGTGATCACGTGGTCCGTCGACGACCTCATCGAGGAGTTCATCCGCCCCGCGCGCATCCGTCGTGGCGGAAGGCTCGTCACTGTGCCCGCACTGTCGGGAATCGAGAAGGTGAAGGTGCCGGGGGTCGGCGAGCTCGAGGCGTTCTACACCGACGGCGTGCGCACGCTCCTTCGCACGTGCCCCGCGCCGAACATCGCGGAGAAGACGATGCGGTGGCCGGGCCACGCGGGCCGGATGCTCGCTCTACGCGAAATGGGGCTCTTCGAGCATCGCGATCTGGCCGCTCAGGTATTGCGCACGCTCTACGCGGCGGATGCGCCGCGCGATCTCGTGGTGCTCGACGTGCAGGTCGATCGCAAACGAGCCACGATGGTGACGCGCGCGACGGGCGGGCTGACCGCGATGGCACGCACGACGGCTCTCACGTGCGCCGTGATGTCGCGGCTCGTCGCCGAAGGGGGTCTCAAGAAGACCGGCGTGCTTCCGCCGGAGCTTGTCGGTAACGATCCGAAGGCGTACGAGTTCGTGAAGCGCGAGCTGGGGAAGCGCGGCGTTCGCTGGACGCTTCGATAATGGGCGACGATGGACCCGTCGTCGAGCGCGATGGCGTACGGTGCGTCGGTCCCGCGCCGGGTCGCGTGTTGACGAACGCCGAGGCGCCGGATCTTCGCCTGCCTGACTGGAACGGCCGTGAGTTCTCGCTGAGTTCGCTGCGAGGGCGCAAGGTCCTGCTGGTTGCATGGGCGTCGTGGTGAGGATGTCGCGAGGAATTGCCCGTGTGGCAGGGCTTGCGCGAGGAACTCCGCCCCTTGGAGATCGTGACCATTGCGCTCGACTCCGATGCGGGCGCGGCGCGGCCGTGGATCGAGCGTGCGGAGCCGAAGCACCCGTCCCTGATCGACGAATCGCACGTTGTCGACAAGCTCTTCGGGATCGTCAACGTGCCGAGCGGCGTCTGGATCGACGAGCACGGCATGATCGTCCGCCCGCCGGAGACCGCGTATCCGCGCCGGCCGGCATTCCTGGACGACTCGAAGGTACCGGAAGTGCGGCAACTGCGAATCGACGCCGAGAAGTACGTTGGGGCGCTGCGCGAATGGGTGGCGACGGGACGGCATGCGCTGTCGCCGGATGAGGTCGTACGCCGCAGCCGGACGCGATCGGTCGACGAAGCGA
>CAYXVY010000218.1:0-35381 GCA_964468745.1 uncultured Planctomycetales bacterium
GGGGGGGAGTCTCCAGACGCCCGACATTCTTCAATCAACACGAAGGGGGAAGAGTTATCACAACCTCTGGCATCAATCCGTCAACACGAAGCCGGGGACCAACACAGAGAGAGCCGAGGAAGCCGAGGGCACCCCCCCATATTCCTCCTCGGTTTCCTCCGCTCTCTCGGTGTTTGTCCGTCCTTGCACCTCCGATGCCCGGCCCGCATCGATCGGGATGAGGATTTGTGTGGCGTGATCGGTTCGCAACAAAAACTCTGCGGACTCTGCATTTAGAGCGCGTGGAAGGAAGTGGCCCGCCGGATTTACTTTTTCTTCCGCTGCAGTTGCCTGATGTACTCCTTCGTGCGATCGCGCTCGGTCCAGTAGGCGGGCGCGACCTCGAGGGCCCTCTCGAAGTCCACAATCGCCCCCGCGACGTCGCCCGCATCGGCGCGCACCACGGCGCGACTGGCGTACGCGATCTCCGACTTCGGGTCGCGTGCGATCGCACGATCGAGGTCGGAGCGCGCGCCCGCCGCGTCATCGCGCTCCCGTCGCACGACGGCCCGGTTGATGAGCGCGCCCGCATGATCGGGATCCTCCGCGAGGGCCGCCTCGCAATCGGCCAGCCCCGCGTCGAGGTCGCCCTTGCGGATGTGCACCGAAGCGCGCGTGCCGTGCAGGTGGGGCGATGGCCCGTCGTTGATCGCTGTCGCGTAATCCACGAGGGCGCCGGCCAGGTCGCCGCGCTTCTCGCGCAGCTTCGCCCGCGCGGCGATCACGTCGATCGAGTCCGGCTCGATCTCAAGGGCCGCCACAATGTCGGCCTCGGCGGCGTCCAGACGGTTCAGCTCCGCGAGCGCCCAGGCTCGAATCGTGAGGGCGGCGACGTATCGGGGGTTGATCTCGATGGCTCGATCCGCGCTGGCTATCGTGGCGTCCACCTCGCGCTCCTGGAGCAGGATCATGGCGCGCCAGTAGTGCGCGAGCGGATAGGAAGGAATGGCGGCCGCGAAGCGCTTCGTCGCCGCGTCCAGTGCCTCCACAGTGTTTGCGGCCACGCCTTCGAGCAGGATGAACTCCTCGACGAATGGCTCACCCCGCCAGCGGGCGAGACATGCGCCCGCGTCGAAGCGGCGGCCCTCGACGACGGCGAGGTAGGCGTCGGCCAGGTCCCGTTCCTGCGGGTCGGCGGCACCGGGGACGGCGAGGGCACGTCGCACGCACTCCGCGGCTTCCCGCGCCTCCGCCCGCGCGCGCGCCTTGTGGATGACGCTCACCTTGATGCGCTCGCGCAGGCTTCGCTGCAACAGGAAGCGACCGCGGCCGAGGAGCGCACGACCGTGATCGGGTGCGAGCTGCAGCGCGCGATCGTAGGCATTGAGGGCGGCGCGGCCTTCGGCGAGCACTTCGCGACAGCGCGCGATCAGGTAGTGCCCCGTGGCGCACTCCCCGGTCCGTTTCATCTGCTGCTCGATCTCGCCGATCAGGCGCTCGTACTGCGGATACGCCTGCTGCAGTCTCAGGTCCGGCTGGTAGAAGCCCATGCGCAGGACATCGAGGCGGCGTTCGAGCGGCAGGTAGAACTCCGCCTCCTCACGCTTGCGCGATTCCCTCAGCCAGCGCGGGGCGATGACGCCGACCGCGATCGCCAGCAGCACGGCCGCGACCGCCGGCAGCACGACCCACTTGCTCTTCGCGATGCGGGTCCGCACGCGGTAGAGCGCGCTCGCCGGCCGCGCCGAGATCGGTTCTCCGTCGAGGTAGCGCGTCAGCTCATCGGCCAGCGCGTTCGCGTCCGCGTACCGTCGCGTCGGACTTTTCTCCAGGCACTTCATCGCAATCGTTCCCGCGTCCCCCGCGATCGGCTTCGGCTCGTCGGTCACCACGTGCGTCAGCAGCTGCAGCAGATCGTCCGCGCGAAACGGGGGACGGTCCGCGATCAGCTCGTAGAGCGTTGCCCCGAGGCTCCACACGTCGCTTCGCGCATCGGTCTTCTCGCCCCTCGCCTGCTCCGGGCTCATGTAGGCGGGCGTGCCGACCATCATCCCGCTCACGCTGAGCGAGTTCTTCACGTTCACCTGCTTCGCGAGGCCGAAGTCCATCACGAACACGCGGCCGTCGCGGTCCACCATCATGTTCGCCGGCTTCAGGTCGCGATGCACGACGCCCTTTCCGTGCGCATACGCCACCGCTCGCGCCGCGTCCTTCACCACGCGGGCCATTTCGCGCTTGTCCGTGCGCGGCACCGTTTGCAGCGTCTGCCCATCGATCAGCTGCATCGCGATGAAGGGGCGGCCTTCGTGCTGTCCCACCGCGTAGATCGCCGCGATATTCGGGTGGACGAGCGACGCCGACGTCTGCGCCTCGCGGAGGAAGCGCTTCACTTCGTCCGGGTCGTCGTGGCGCAGGAGTTTGAGCGCCACCCAGCGGGAGAGCGCCGTGTCCCACGCCTTCCACACCTCGCCGAAGCCGCCCTTCCCGAGGAGCGAGACGAGGACGTACGGCCCGAACGGCGTGCCTTGGGGGGCGTCAGGCATCTGCCGGAGTATATCCGTGACCGGAGGCTTCCCGCTTAGCGCCGAGTTCGCGGAGCCGGACCGGAGAGAGCGCAGCTGAATTTCCTGATGGGAGCAATCTGCGGCCTCATCCTGCCTCTTCGGCGATCTCGGCGTTAGGCCGGAGATCTCGGACGACTTATTTCCCCGTCAGCCCGATGATCTCGCCGTTCTCGTCGATGTCCATCAGCTCGCCGGCCGGCGTCGCCGACAGGCCGGGCATCGTCATGATCGAGCCGCAGAGAGGATAGATGAAGCCCGCGCCCGCCGTCGCGCGCACGTCCTGCACCGGCAGGCGGAAGCCCTTCGGGCGGCCCTTGAGGTTCGGGTCGTGCGACACCGAGAGTTGCGTCTTCGCGAGGCAGATCGCCAGGCCGCCCAAGCCCCAGTCGGTGAAGAGCTTGAGTTTCTCGTCGGCGAGCGGCGTGTAGTCGACGCCGTCGGCGCCGTAGACCTTCGTCGCAACCGCCTCGATCTTCTGCTTGAGCGTCGCGCTCGATTCGTAGATCAGCTTGAAGTTCGACGGCGTGTCGCACGCCTTCACGACGGCCTGCGCGAGCGCCTTCATCCCCTCGCCGCCCTTCGCAAACGCCTCGCTCACCTCGCACCCTTCGGCGCCCGCCGCCTTTGCGAAGCCGCGCACTTCCTCGATCTCCTTCTCGGTGTCGGTCGGGAAGCGGTTGATCGCGACGACGGCCGGAATGCCCGCGAGGTGGACGATCTCGACCATCTTCGCGAGGTTTTCGGCGCCGGCGCGCAGCGATTCGAGATCTTCCGTCAGCAGTTCCTTCGGAAGCGGCTTGCCGGTGACGATCTTGAATTTGCCGGAGTGCGCCTTGAGGCCGCGGATCGTGGCGACGATCATCGCGGCGTGCGGCTTGAGGCCGCTGGTGCGGCACTTGATGTCGACGAACTTCTCGAAGCCGAGGTCGGCGCCGAAGCCCGCCTCGGTGACGACGTACTCGCTCGTGCGCAGCGCGATCTGGTCGGCCACGATCGAACTGTTGCCATGCGCGATGTTG
The DNA here is from genome assembly GCA_964468745.1 of uncultured Planctomycetales bacterium. Classification (GTDB taxonomy): domain Bacteria; phylum Planctomycetota; class MHYJ01; order MHYJ01; family JACPRB01; genus JACPRB01. The sequence continues at coordinate 3,563 of CAYXVY010000218.1, forward strand.
CCGAACGGGCCGGTGTGGATGAAGGCGGGCGTGCCTTCGATCGTCTGCAGGAGATTCGGCTTCAGCGCGTCGCGCACGAGGAGCGCCATCGCACCGGCGACCTTGAGGTCCTCGGCCGTGATGGGCTTCCCCGCGGTCGTCTTCGCCATGATCATGCGGCCGAGGCGCGCGCGCATGTCCTTGTGCGAGCTCGAGAGCGCGAGGATCGCCATGATCTCGCTGGCGACGGCGATGTCGAATCCGTCGCTGCGCTCGACGCCTTCACCCGCGCGGCCGACGGTGATGTTGCGCAGCGCGCGGTCGTTCATGTCCATCACGCGGCGCCAGTAGATCGCGTTGGTGTCGATCCCGAGCTTGTTCTTGAAGTGGAGATGATTGTCGAGGAACGCGCTGCCGAGGTTGTGCGCGGCCTGGACGGCATGGATGTCGCCCGTCAGGTGGATGTTGATGTCCTCCATCGGGAGGACCTGCGAAAGGCCGCCGCCGGCGGCGCCGCCCTTGACGCCGAAGACGGGGCCGAGGGAGGGCTGGCGTGTGCAGCTCGTCGCGCGTTTTCCGATCTTGTTGAGGCCGAGCGCGAGGCCGATGGTGTTGACGGTTTTCCCCTCGCCCATGGGCGTGGGGGTGATCGCCGTCACGACGACGTACTTGCCGAGCGGTTTGCCTTCGAGGTGCTTGAGGACGTCGAGGTGCACCTTCGCCTTGTACTTGCCGTAGGACTCGACGTAGTCCTCGGGGATGCCGAGGGTGCGCGCGACGTCGAGGATCGGGCGCATCTTCGCCTGTTTGGCGATCGCGTAGTCGTCTGCGAGTGAAGCCATGGCGCGGATTCAACCATGCTCCAAGGGTGCCGTAAAGCACCATCGGCTGATTTACTGGCGACTCCGCGGCGCGCCGTGCGATACTGGCGGCCTTGCTTGGATTGGGTGGATTATGTCTGGAAAGCCGCGCCTGCTTGTCATCGACGACGACGAGAATCTCCGGAAGATCATCCGGCACATCTTCGAGCAGGCCGGATTCGAAGTTTACGCCGCGGAGAACGGCGACTCGGGCGTGAAGGCGGCGGTTTCAAATCCACCGAACGCGATCCTGATGGACGTGATGATGCCGGAGAAGGACGGCTTCGACGCGTGCAGCGAGCTGCGCCGCGTGGGCCGGACGCAGGACGTGCCGATCATCATTCTCACCGCGAAGCCGAAGGAGGAGTCGTACACCCACGCGCTCTACAAGGGGGCGACGGCGTACGTGACGAAGCCGTTCCAGAATGAGGAGCTGGTCTCGCTGGTGAGGAAGCTGATCGAGGAAGCCGAGCGGCCGAAGCCGGTGCCGCCCCCACCGCCGACGAAGAAGCGGGCGGCGAAGAAGTAAGTCCGTCGGGCGTCATCCTTCCCCGTGCGTTAACCGCTGAGGCCGCGGAGTAACCGCAGAGTGGCTTGTGGCGCAGAGATGCGGACTAGGGGGAGGGGGAGTTTTCACGCCTCCGACATTCATCTATCAACACGAAGTCGGGGACCAACACAGAGAGAGCCGAGGAAGCCGAGGATCCCCCCCAATTCCTTCTCGGTTTTCTCGGCTCTCTCTATGTTGGTCCGTCCTTGCGCCTCCAATGACCGGCCCGCATCGGACACGATCGATCCGCGCCTTCGTGTGACCAGAAGATTGCGGGAGGCTCGACTGTCTCCCCCCATCGCACCTCTGCGCCACAAGCCACTCTGCGGTTGCTCCGCGAAACTCAGCGGTTGGAGCACGGGGACGCGTGTGGCGCTATTTCTTGGCGATGGGTGTGAGATCGAACCCCAGCGTGACATCCACCTCGAGCGAGTACGCCGCGCCGGCCTCGGTCCCCTTGCCGGAGACCTTCCATGTCATCGTGCTGCGGATGCAGCGCCCCGCGGCGACGTCGAAGATCGCCTCGCGCGTGATCTCGTGCTTGAGCTTTACCCCGCGAAAGGGGGTCTCGGGAGATTCGTTGAGCGTGATGCGCGCGCACTCGACGCCGTCGACCGTCTGGTAGCCGGCGAGCTTGTAGCGCCCCGTGAGCTTTGGAATGCCGTGCTTCTCGAGCGCGCCGATGCGCATCGTCACGGCCCACGTGTCCCCGACGCGCACCGGCACGACCGGCACCGTCGGGCCGATCATGCCGTCGAAGCCGCCGAAGTACTGGTTGACCTCGTCGCTCCCCTCGGCCGCGTACTCGCCTTGCGGCGAGATCTTGAGCCAGATCGGCTGGCTGGCGATTTTCGGCAACCCCTCGACCTCCTTGCCAACGCCCTCCGCCGTCTTGGTCTTACCGTCCTCCATGAGGACGTGCAGCGGGTTGCCGTTGGCGGTGCCCTTGATTTCGTGGCGCCGGATGGAGATCAGCGTCTCCGCCTGTCCTGTCTTCGCGATCGAGGAGACCGACATCTTGCCGGTCATGTCGACTTTCATGTCGAGATCCATCCGCGTGGTGCCCGCGATGAACCGCATCTTGCCGACGTTGCGCCAGGCGACGGTGTACTTCTGGCCTTCGGCCAGCTTCCACGCGAGCGTGCGTTCCTGGGGAGGATCCTGCAACAACAGCGCGAGCAGCAGTGCGACGGTCACTTCTTCTCCTTCATCAGCTTTTCGATCTCGTCCACCTCGCGCGGCGCGCCGGCCGAGAGGCGCTCGAAGCCGGCGGCGGTCACGACGTAGATGTCCTCGATGCGGATGCCCCAGCCGCGCTCCTTGTCATAGTAGCCGGGCTCTATCGTCACGACGGCGCCGATCTCGAGTTTGCTTCCGTCGTCGGAGTCGTGGACGGCGAGTCCGACGTGGTGGCCGAGGCCGTGCGCGATGGTTCGGTCCTGCGAATGCGCGAACGACCACTTCGTCAGCTTGCGCTGCTGGAAGACCTGCGCGGCGGCGGAGTGCAGCGTCGACATGTTCGCGCCCGGCTTCAGCAGTTTCTCGGCCGCTTTCTGCGCGTCGAGCACGCACTGGTAGGCCGCGCGCTGCTCGTCGGTGAACTTGCCGCCCGACGGGAGCGTGCGCGTGATGTCGGTCACGTAGTTGCGGATCGACGCGCCGATGTCGCAGACGACGAGCGTGCTCTCCGGGATCGGATCCTTGTTCGCCTGGTAGTGGAGGATGGTTCCGTTCTTGCCGCTGCCGACGATCGAGGGGAACGACAGCTCGTCGCACCCCTCGGCCTTGAAGGTGTCCTCGACGAGTTTCTGGATCTCGCCCTCGTTCATGCCGGGCTTCATCGCCTTCATGGCGGCAAGGTGCGCCTTGTTCGTCGCGTCGGCCGCCTTCTTCATCAGCTTGATCTCGAGGGCCGACTTCACCATTCGCATCTTCGTGAGCTCGCGCTCGACGACTTGACCCTCAATCTTGGCCCGCGGGGCGGCCGCCTTCAACGCGTCGAGGTTTGTCTCGCGCAGCTTGGTGTAAATCTTCGGGCACGCCCCAAGCAGCTGCGGCGCCCTTTTCTCGAACTCCTTGCGGTCGAAGCAGTCCTTGAGGCCCGACGCCTCCGCCCCGGCCTTCGGGTCGCTGACAAAGAGGAAGGCGCGCATCGGTTTGGGGAGAATGATCAGGATGCCGCCGTCCTCGTGATAGTTGGTCAGGTACTTGAAGTCGAGGACAGGGGTCGTGTTGCGGTCGTCCGTCCCGGGTTTGGCGAGCGGGCCGGCGTCGATCACGACGGCTCCGTCCTTCACGCGCTCGCAGAGCGTCATGCGACGTGCTTGAAGTTCCTTGGCAGTGACTTCGAAGGTGTCCTTCTTGTCTTGCGCGAAGACGAGCAGGACGGCCAGCGCGAATCGCATCATCTATCTATACACGTCGAGACGGCTACTTCTTCTCCCGGGCTTCCTTCATTATTTTCTCGATTTCGTCGACCTCGCGCGGGGCGGATGCGGACATGCGCTCGAAGCCGTCGTCGGTGATGAGATAGATGTCCTCGATGCGGATGCCCCAGCCGGCGTCCTTGTTGTAGTAGCCGGGCTCGATCGTGATGATCATGCCGGGCTTGAAGCGCTCGGCGTAGACGCCGGAGTCGTGCACCGCCATGCCGACGTAGTGGCTGAGGCCGTGCATCACGCTGCGGTCCTTCGAGTGGGCGTACGACCACTTCGTCAGTTCGCGCTCGGTGAAGACGGCGGCGGCCGCGCGGTGGAGTTCGCCGAAGCTTGCGCCGGGCTTGAGGAGTTTCTCCGCCGCCTTCTGCGCGTCGAGCACGCACTGGTAGGCCGCTTTCTGCTCGTCGGTGAACTTGCCGTCCGACGGGAGCGTGCGCGTGATGTCGGTCACGTACCCGAGGTAGGCGGCGCCGATGTCGCAAACGATCAGCGTCTCCTTGGAGATCTCCTGGTTGTTCGTGTCGTAGTGCAGGATCGTGCCGTTCTTGCCGCTGCCCACGATCGACGGGAAGCCGAGTCCGTCGCAACCCTCCGCCTTGAACTTGTTCTCGATGATGGTCTGCAATTCCTTCTCGTTCATGCCGCTCCGGCACGCCTTCATCGCCTCGAGGTGCGCGCGGTTGGTGGACTCGGCGGCCTTGCGCATCATCTTGATCTCGGCCTCGCTCTTGAGCATGCGCATGCGGTTGAGCGGGCCGCGGACGGTGTCGGAGCCCTTGATCGTCGCGTCGGGAGCGTTGTCCTCGATCAGCTTTTTCGCGTCCTTGCGCACGCGCGTGAAGATTGTCTTCGCGCCGCTGAGGACGTCCTTGAGGAAGCCCTCGAACTTCGCGCGTTCGAGGACGTTGGTGAGACCGCTGGCCGCCTTCAGTTTCTCGACGTCCCACTCCGTGAAGAGGAACGCGTCGCCGGCCGTGATGACGAGGAGATCGCCCAGCTTGTGGTATCCGGTCAGGTACGCGTAGTCGTACGCGGGGGTGTTGGCGTCGATGCCGCCCATTCCGGGGATCATCTTCTCGGCTTCGAAGACGACCGCGTCACCGTCGAGCTGTTTGAAGAGGTCGGCGCGGCGGGTGGCGTATTCGGCGGCCGTGATTTTCGGCTCGCTTTTCGCGCGCTCCTGGCCGGGAGTGACTTGCGCGAAGAAGAGGGCGGCAAGGGCGAGGGCGATGTGCATGCTATTTCCTTTCCTCCGCGGTCACGTTGATCGTCACGTCCTTCTTGTCGCGAATGACGTTGAACGCGAGGACGTCGCCGGGCTTCGTTTTGGCGAGGAGGCGGCGATAGTCCTCGGCGCGGTCGATCCGCTTGCCGTTCATCTCGGTGATGATGTCCCCCTTTTTGAGGCCGCCCTTCTCGGCGGGGCTGTCTGCGGCGACGGCTTTGACGACGATGCCCCCCTCGACGCCGATCTCGTTTGCCTGGTCGGCGCCGATCGTGGCGTAGGTCATGCCGAGCTGGACACGCGTGGGTTCGTCGCGGGGGGGGTCGGCCGGGGGGCGCGGGTCGTCGGGGACGAACCCACTGGGGACGAGCTTGAGGGTCTTCGACTTGTAGTCGAGAGTGGTGATGAACTGGCTTATATAGTTGAAGCCGAGAATCCCGTCGTAGGCGATGCCGAGCTGCGCGAGCGGCTCCGCTTGCGGGAGGGTGAGGATGGCGACGGGTAGTTTCTTGACGACGGCCTTGCCCATCCCGATGGAGTCGACGGTCTTGAACACCGTTTCGGGGCCGAGCTTCTCCCCCTTGGCGATGAGGCCGAGGGCGCGGGCGGTCTCGGGCTTGAGGACGGTGACGTTGGCGCCCGTGTCGAAGACGAAGGGGCGCGGATCGCCGCCGTTGATCGAGACCTTGAGGAAGACGAGGTTGGCTTTGAGCTCGAAGGGGACGGTGTCCGCCTCGGGCTGGAGCACCAGGAGCGAGAGCAGCAGAGCGGCGGCGTGCATGGCGGGGGTCCTCCGGATCGACGCTCTTTATACGGCTCCTCCGCACGATTCTCCATGCGATTCGCGTGAACATATCGCATGGGTAATCGTCATATCTTATGGCAACGGATAAGGGCCCCGTCACACTTCGGGGCCCCCCTTACCACCGCCCCGACCGCATCCCCCTCCCGCGGCCGGGGCTTCTTTATTTGCAGAGGAAGCGGAGTAGCCTTCATGATCTCCGAGGGCGATCACGCGACACCAAGGGCGGAGGAATCAACACAGAGAGATCCGAGGAAACCGAGGATTCCCCCCATGAAAGCCTCCTCGGTTGTCTCGGATCGCTCGGTGTTGTCCGTCGGGCAGAGGGCTCTAATTTTCATTCCTTCCGGATCGCCCCGACACGCCGCGGTGGGGTATGCTTTTTTAGCGAAATTAGTCAACGCGGCGCGCCCCGTCCTCGTCTAACTGTCTGCACGCGGAGGGAAGGGCCGCGTGTGACGTACCGTTGCCACACCCCATCTTCGTCTTTCGACTTGAGGGAAGAGGCTCGATGAACACCGCAACCGTATCCGGAAGCACTTTCGAAAAACACGTGCTGTCCGCGAAGGTCCTCGACGCCCGCCAGATGGCGAGCATCCACACCGCCCAGAACGTCCTGCGCGGGGCCGGCGTGGAAAAGTCGGAAGAGGAGGTCGCGCTGCTGCTGAAGCTGATCGACCCGTACCGTCTCGCCCAGATTACGGCGGACGTGAAGGCGAAGTACAACATCAGCCTCCAGAAGCCGAGCGACTTCACCCTCTCGCCCGAAAAGGACCAGGAGTTCATCGAGCAGGTCGCCATGGAAAGCGACGAGCTCGCTCAGAGGGTCGAGGAGTGCGGGCGCATCCAGGCCGACCTCAAGAAGCTCGGCATCCACCTTTCGGTCTCCGAGATCCTCATCGCGAAGAAATACGTCACGCCCCCCGAGGGCAAGGGGATGACCGCCGAGGTTGTCATCACCGAGATCACGAAGAAGCTCAAGGCGATCAAGCGCGACCGCGTCACGAACCGGCGCGACAACTCAAATACGAAGAAGAAGGACAAGGAGTCGGAGCGCTACGCCGCCCCGTCGGCCGTGGCTGAGAAGAAGAAGCAGATGACGCTGCTTGCCTCGATCGGCGGAATCGTCGCCGCGGTCGTCGTGATCGCGCTCGTTGTCGCCATGAACGGCGGCGACAAGAAAACGCGTCACGATCAGGACACGGCGTCGAAGGACAATGGGACCGCGAAGCAGCCGGAGCAGCCGGAGCAGCCGAAGCCGATCGTCGCCCCGCTGCCGCCGCCGCCCAAGACGGTCGCGCAGCCGGAGCCTCCGAAGCCCGCGACAACCGCGGCCATCGCTCCGCCGTCAACGACGGCGAGCGCCGTTCAGCCGCCGCCTCCGGACACCGGGACCGGCATCGCTCCCGCGGCTGAGACCGTCAAGGATAAGGTTCCGTCGCCCCCTCCCCCGACGCCCGCATCGACGCAGGACCCTGCACCGTCGGATCCGACGCCGAGCGATCCGTCGAGCGGCGATCCGGCGCCCGCGACTCCGGACAAGCCGACCCCGCTGGGCGACAAAGTGAAGCTCGCGGCCGAGCGCGACTCGCGCGCGAACAAGCTCTGGAACGACGCGCAGAAGCTGATCAACGACAAGAACTGGTCGTCCGCGCTCGAGACGCTTCGCCATCTGCGCCAGAAGTACATGGACACGAGGACGTTCTTCGATCACCGCAAGGAGGTGATCGACCAGATCCTCGACTGCGGCTACAAGGTCGCCGCTGCGGGCCTGACCAAGCAGACCGTCGGCAAGAAGCCGCACATCGACACGATCCTCGGCTTCCGCGTGCAGCCGCCCGCCGACTGGCGCGGCATCCCGAACTGGCAGGACTTCTTCGGGTTTCGCGACACGTCGGAGGTGGAGTACCGCGGACAGTCGTACCGGTGCGCCAGGTACACGTCGCGCTGGCTGGAACAGATCTACATGGATTTCTACAAGACGTACGCGCCGGAAGGGGTGGACGGGATCGCGGAGGGCGCGCTCTCGATCTACACGCGGCAGTACAAGGGGCTCAAGGAAATCAGCTCCAGCACGTTCAAGCATCCGCGCGGGTACATCTCCAAGCGCGTCATCCACCAGGACGAAGACGGGAACCGTCTTGCCGTCTACGCCTTCTTCGAGCCCCAGGGCAAGAAGGGGTTCGGGATCGTCGGCTACTGGATGACGGAGAACGACGCGATCGCGTGGTTCAAGGATTCGAAGAGCCGAGCGGCGGACGAGGCCGAATGGACGTCCGCGCTCAAGGTCTACGACGAGACCGCGAAGACGTTCGAGATCATGGACCAGTCGACGCTCGCCGCCATGCGCGTCTCTGCGAAGAGTTGGGGCATCGCGAACGACGGCTGGTGCGTGAAGTGCGCGGACATGGAAGTGCTCAACACCGAGAACTACGTGATCGAGTACTCGTGCCGCAAGGACTTCGCGGTGCGCCTCGGCAAGGAGATGGAGAACATCCTGCGGCTGTACCGGATCCTGATGCCGATCACGGTCAACATCAAGCGCGGGCGCGTGAAGCTCTTCGACTGCGAGGAGGACTTCCTCTATTACGGCCAGGCGTACGGCGCGGCTGCGTACTGGAGCCCCGGGCAGCGCGAGATCGTCGCGTACCGGTTCGAGGGGCGCGAGGTGAAGGTCGGCGAAGCGAAGGAAGGCATGACCGTCGCCGAGGAGAAGAACCCCGAGGAAGTGACGTTCAACATCGTCTACCACGAGGCCTTCCACCAGTACATGGAGAACATGATGGGGATGAGCCGGGACGTGTACGTCCCGAGCTGGCTCAACGAGGGCATGGGCGACTATTTCTTCGGCGGCCGGTGGCTGAAGAACGGCAAGTTCGAGATCGGGCTGAACGACTGGCGTCTCGAGACGATCGTCGAGGCGGTGAAGAAGAAGAAGCACGTGCCGCTGAAGAAGATTTTCTACTTCACGCAGGCGCAGTACTACTCGGACGCGGGGCTGTGCTACGCGGAGGGGTGGGCGATCTGCTACTTCTTCATGAGCGACGAAGGTCGCAAAAAGGGGTACGCGAACCTGCTGTCGGCGATGTTCCACGCGCTCAAGACGAGCGGCGACTCCAAGAAGGCGACCGACAAGGTGTTCGCGAGCACCGATATCGACCGGATGGAAGCGGAGTGGGTGAATTTCGTCCTCGGCCTCGAGAAGTTCCTCCCGAAGAAGGACGGCGAGAAGAAGGACGAGCCCGCGCCGCCTCAGAAACAGCGCTAACGCGCAATCGCAGATACCGACAGATCGGGGCCGGCAACGACCCCGATCTGTTTTTTTTCGGCGCGTGGCGAAACGCCACATGTAACACAATGTCGCGCGTGCCGCACATCGCCCCATCTAAACCGCGATTCTGAGCCCCTGCGCGGCCTCGCCGCTGGCACGCCCTTTGCACTCTTCGACGCGGTGGTGGTTCGCGACGCAGCGCGCCGCAGAGGCGGCCGGTGTGCACGGAGATGCCATCGCCGGAGGTCGCCATGGCGCGCAAGGTCCAGATCGAGGAGCAGATCTCCCCCAACCTCGTCCCGATGATCGACATCATGTTCCTGCTCCTCCTCTTCTTCATGCTGAGCGCGGACATGGGGCAGCGCGAACTCGAGGCGGTCGTGCTCCCGCCGGCCGAGTCGGTGACGCCGGACACGGGCACGATGCAGGACCCGCGCCTCACGATCAACGTGCACCATCGCACGGCTGCCCCGTGCGCCGCGTTCGCGAAGAAGCACTTCTGCCAGGAATCCGCGCACTGGCACATCGGCATCCGCGGCGACGACTTCGACACCGACGAGGCGCTCCTCAAGAAGCTGACCGTCGAGGCGGATCGTCAGCGCGACCCGAAGGACCCGCGCCGGTCGAGCCGGATCGTGATGATCCGATCCGACGGCAACGCGCCGTATGGGCTGGCCCAGCGCGTGATGAACACGTGCGTCCGTGTCGGCATTTACCGCATCGAGGTCGGCGCGGCGCAGGTCAAGACCGAGAAGACCCCCAAACAGTGAGGCTCCCATGGCAGGCGGCGGCGAAGACAACCCGGTCGCGATCAATGTCACGGCGATGGTCGACGTGATCTTCTGTCTCTGCCTCTTCTTCATGTGCTCGATGCACTTCAAGCAGGTGGAGGGAAAGATCGACACGTGGATGCCGGATAAGGGGGACATCAGGCCACTCGATCGACCGCCGGAGCTCCAGGAAGTACGTGTCTTCATGAAGACAAATCCCTCGACCTTGGCGACGGTCCGTAGCGTCGGCAATCGTCCGCCCGTGGTCAGCGACGACGACCTCGTCAAGACGATGCTGTCGATGGCGTCCGACTACCGCCGCATGGGCCGGGCCAGCGTCCCCGTCCTGATCGACGCGACGTCCGACGTCCCGTGGCAGGACGTCATCCGCGTGATGGATCTCTGTCGGAGCAACAAGCTCGACCGCATCGAGTTCACCGCACCGCCGGGGTACTAGAAATGATCGCTCTGCTGCTCACCGCTCTCCTGATTCAGGACGACGCCGAACTGGCGCGCAGTCTTGCGCGACGCGGACTGTTCGACCTCGCCGAAGAGGCGTGCGACAAGCTGAAGAACACCCCGGCGGAGTCACTCGTCCGCGCGGAGATCTCGGTCACGCGGGCACAGAGCGAGGACGACCCGACCGAAGCGGCCCGCGCGTACGACCGCGCTGTCGCCGTGCTCGCAAACCAGACGAGCGTGGACGCCCGCTTCCTGCGCGGGTGGATCCACATGCAGCGAGCGGCGTACGAGGCGGCCGCGGAGACCTACCGCGCGCTCGTCGCCGATCTCAAGCCGGATACCGATGACCAATTCGCCGCGCGGCTCGAACTCGCGCGGGCAAACCTTGAACAGGCGAAGCTCGGCGGCGCGGATCGCGCGAAGTCCCTCACGACCGTGATCGCCGAGCTTCGCAATTTCCAGTTCGACGTCGGCCCGCGGTGGTCGCAGTTCGAGGCCATCCTCCTCGAAGGTCAGGCGCTCTATGCGGCGCAGGATTCTCGTCACGCGGAGGCGCGCTTCCTCGCCGCGATCGCGATCAAGAAACAGCTGGTCGAATCGAAGGTCGCGCCCGACGACTACCATCGGCGTATTCTCTATGGAGCGACCGTCGCCCTCGCGCAGCTCCAACTGCACAACGGCCGCGCAAGCGAAGCACAAAAGCTGGTTGAACAGGCCCTGCGCGACAAACCCGGGATGTACTGGCAGCTCGCGCTCAACGTGGAGAAGGCGGAGGCGCTCCTCGCGCTCGGAAAGCCGGAAGCCGCCCACGCGCTGGCCACAGAATTGAGTCAAGCCGACCCTCGCGGGGCGCTCGGCGATCGCGCGCGCGACATCATCCGACGCTGCGGAATTCCCCCGTCCCCCGACGAGCTGCTCGCCGCCGCTGAGCGGCACCTGGAACGCGGTCGTCATCCGGAGGCGATGCCGCTCCTCCGTAGCTGCATCGAGACGTGTTCGACCGACGCGCAGCGCACGAAGTTCGGACCCGTGTGTCACTTTAAACTTGGGCAGTGCCTGCAGGCCCTCAAGCGAAATCACGAAGCGGCGGCGGCGTACGAAGGGGTCTTCACGCGATATCCGAAGCATGAGCTCGCGCCGCGCGCGTGCTTCGAGGCGGCACAGGTCGCCATGGCCGAGTTCGCACTATCGCGCGACCCACTCGACGAGAGGCGCGCCGAGAGCTTCGTCGACGCACTGCTGCGGCTCAACCCCGGTGGAGCATTGGAAGGCCTTGTTCGCTACCTCAAGGCGGCGAAGCTCGAGGCCGGCGGCGATCTCTCCGCTGCCGCCGAGCACTTCCTGCAGGTTCCCGACGCCGCCGAGAGTTACGAACGCGCCGTCGCTCGCGCGGGACACTGCCTGCGCCTGGCCGGATCCTTGGAGCGCGCGGACGAGGTGTTGCGCAAGCTCGTTTCGCGGCCGAAGCTCGATGCCGGCGTGCGTCTCGTCGCTCACCAGGAGCTTGCGCGCACCGCGATCGCCCGAAAGCGTCCCGAGGAGAGCCTGAAGTGGCTCGACGCGTCGGCCGCCGGGATGCAGGCGGACGATCGTCGGCTCGCCTACCTCATGCAGTTGCAAGTCGAGGCGAACCTGGCGCTCCAGCGACTCGACAGGGCGTGTGAAATAGTCGACGCGATGCTCCAAAAGTTCCCGGACGGTGCGCCTATCGCCATCGCGTGCCGGGCGACTGCAACCGAGCTGTACCGTGTAACGCTCGAAAAGCCTCCCGCGAAGCGCGACGACCTGCGGCGCGTCGGCAAGTACTGCACGAAGTGGCTCGATGTCGGCCCCGCAGCCGGCGTACGGATCCGCACGGACGACTTAGTCGACGTTGCATCGACGCTCTATCAGATCGCGCGAGACCTCAATGGGATCGGGGGCGATGTCGGCTCCTTCGCGGAGCTCGGCTCACGGAGGATCACGGATCGCCGCTCGTGGCAGGATGCAATCTTCGCGCATTCGCTCCTCCTCGACAGCGCCGGCGGAAAGCTGCCGCCGTCGACACAGATCCGACTCATGACGCAGCGCGCACGGTCTCGCGGATTCCTCGCCGACAGCGCGCAGGACTGGGCCGCGGCGAAGGGGGACTACGAGGATCTCTTCAAAACCACACGCCTGCTCGCCGCGAATGGAGGGATCGACACGACGGTGCTGATGACGCATCGCGAGCTGCTCGGCGCGTACATCGAATACGGTCACGCGCTCATCGAGCTCGCGCGGCAGGGCCAGAAGTTCCAGCTCGACAACGCGTTCGCCGTGTTCGCCAACGTCGAGGGCATCTCGCAGCGCGGATCGCAGCCGTTCTGGGTCGCGAAGTACGTGGCGTTCTCGATCCTCTACGAGCGCGGCCGGGCCAACGACATCCGCGACGCCAAGACGGGCTTGAGCCTTCTTGAAAAGAACTGGCCCGACTTCGACGGGGGCAGATTCGGTTTCAACGACCGCTTCGTCGAACTGCGAAAGAAAGTGGACGCGCTGAGTCCATAATTTCGGGATTGCGCGAGACGATTCGAGCATCATCCGCGTCGTGTTGGATGAATGCGCATGCTCACGGCGTCTAACGGGGTGCACGTCATGACGACGCCCCCCGCAGACGAATTGGTCGACCGTGCACGTCTAGGCGATTCCGATGCGCGCAACCGTCTCGCGCAGCGTCACTACGCCGCGGTCTGGTCGCTGGCGCGCAAGCTGACGCGCGAGGACAACGCGGCGCATGACGTCGCACAGGAGACTTTCCTGCGCGCGTTCGCCCACCTTGAGCAGTGGGACGGGCGGCACCGCTTCGCGAGCTGGCTCTACAAGATCGCGACCAATTACGTGCGCGACCTCCATCGCCGGCGCCGCCAGCCGTGGTCCGTCGAGGAGGCCGTTCAGCCGTCGGGCGACGTCCTCCTGGAGCGCTCGGAATCGATCGAGCAGGTACGCAAGGCGCTCGACACGCTGCCACCGGAAACGAGGGCCGCGATGGTGCTCCATCTCCAGGAGGAGCTGACGATTCCCGAGATCGCGTTTGTTCTCGAGCTGTCGGAGAACGCCGTCCGAAACAAGATTTACCGCGGGCTGCAGAAGTTGCGCTCGCTCGTCGTCGAGGTGCATCCATGACTCATCCCACGCAGGAGGATCTCACGATGGCCGTACACGGTCTCGCGCCGCGCCCGCCCCACGTCAACGCTTGCGATGAGTGCCGCGCCACCGTCGCCCGCCTGGAGGCGGAACTCAAGATTCTTCGTCGCGCCGACGCGCGCCTTATCCCGCCGCACCGGAGCACATCGCGCACGCCGGCCATGCTGCTTGCGGCGGCCGCGTCGGTGCTCATCGGCATTCTCGGGGCCATCGTCTTCTGGCCGGCGCCGTCTCCGACAGCGCCTCCCGTGCAGCCTGCGCAGGACAACGCGCACAAGCCGGAGCCAACCGTGGACGAATTGGTGAAGGGGCTCCTTGAGGGACGCGAGGGCAGCGCGGCGAAGATCCGGGAGCACGGCGAAGCGGCCCTCGTCCCGCTGGCCGAGGCCCGGCTGCGCGAGAAGGACGCGAAGGGACGAACGGCGCTGCTCGCTCTCTACGGCGAGCTGAAGGTGCGTTCGTGGCACGCCGACGAGAATCCGGACATCCTCGCCGTCGTGAACAAGCTGAACACGACGAAGCTATCGCTCTCGATGACGGCAACGCCCCTCGCCGAGATCATCGGCTTTATCAGGGATTTCACCGGCATGAACATCAGTGTCGATCCTCCGCTCGAGGCCGCCGGAAAGATGGACCTCGAGCTGAAAAACTCCACGCTGCGCGACATTCTCGAACTGGTCACTCAGCACTTCGAAGCCGACTTCGATCTCCGCTATGGGGCAATCTGGATCGCCGCCCCGTCGCGGCTCTGGGTGCGGCCGGAACCTGAAAAGCCCGTCGCGCCTCTCACGGTGCAGCAGACGAAGTCCGCACGTGCATGGTTGACGCAGCTCCGTTCGGACGTCGCCGACGAGCGCGCCCAGGCGGCGGCAGCACTCTTCACGCTCGGACGCGGCGTGTCCGGGCTGCTCCATGAGGGGGCCCGCGACAAGGACGCCGACTTCGCAGCACAGTGTCGTGGCATCGCCGAGAAACTCCGCCCGCGCGAGCGTACGGCGGCCCTCGGCGTGGCACAAGCCTGGCGCAAGCAGGCGTTGGCCGGCGTCGACAAGGATGTGGCCGACAAGCTAGTCGCCATTCGAATGACGCTCGACATGCAGAATGCCCCGCTGCCCGACGTCATCGCCTACATCCGCGACGTCAGCGGCCTCAACTACGTCATCGACACAAAGACCCTTCCGGCGCCGGACGAAGTTGTCGTCACCCTGAAGCTCACGGACCTCCCCTTGGCGCAGTTGCTCGAAGCCATCACGTTGCCTCGCGGGCTCGATGCGCGCATCGAGAGCGGTGTCATCGTCATTTCACGCACGGAGAAATAGGCATGAACATCGCGATCCCGCGCGGACTGGGCGTGAAGATCGAGGACGGGAAGGTCGTAGTCTTCAAACGCGAGAAGTAACGCACGACACCCTTCCTCGTCTGACCCCTACCGTTCTTGCGGCAGCGCGAAATGACGTAATGCGCCCGCCGCGAACGGCGCAGTGTAAACTGTGAAGCACCTGATGGCGGAACAGACGACGGTGCAGGGCGTCTGCGTCTGCGGCACACGCGTCCGGATGGGACTGGGTGCGGCGGGCACGAAGGTCCCCTGCATGGCGTGCGGCGCGGCGGTGCAACTGCCGACCGTGGGCGAGATGCCACCGAATCCGAACGAGCCGCCGGCCGGGCTGTCGTCACGATACGCCGCCCCGCCCGCGGACACGCTCGCGCGCTACCGCGAGGCGATTCAGGCCGTCGCGGAGAGCGCACGCAATCTCGACCTGGTTCTCGCAGCCGCAGCGGCCTCGGAAGAGATCGGCTACAAGAACGAGGCCTTCCTCTATTACGAGCGCGCCTACATGCTCGACCCCGGCCGCACGGGACTGCGCCACAAGCTGCGCGCGCACGCGACGACGCCGGAGCAGATCGAGAAGGTAGTCCGGTGGGAGAAGCTGCCCGTCTCCTTCGGGCACGCGTTCGGCGACGCCTTCTATTATCCGTTCCGCGGCGCCGGGTTCATCATGATCTTCTTCGGAGCGCTCATCCTCTGGGGCGTCGAGATGATGCGAACCCTGAGCGCGTTTCCCTGGGCCGCGTGGTCGGCCTGCCTCGTTCTCATGGGCTACCTCGCCGCGTTCAACTTGCGCATCCTGAACTCGACGGCGATGGGCGACGACGACATCCCGCACTGGCCCGACTTCACGGACATCTGGATGATGGCGGGTGACTTCTTCAAGTTCTGGTTCGCTTATTTCTGGTCGTTCCTGCCGCTCATTCTCCTGGCGCTTGTGATCCTGGCGTTCGCGATCTCCGCGGCGCTCGAGGCGAGCGAGACGGGCGCCGCGTCCATGCCGTCGGAGACCGTCATGGGCGTCGTGGCGATCTTCACCTTCTGCTACAGTCTCGCTTTCGGCATTCTCGGCATCCTCTATCTCCCGATGGCGCAGATGGCGAACGCGATCTTCAACTGGCCGTTCGCGTGTGTAAACCCCGCCTTCATCTTGCGATCGATCGGGTCCGCGAAGTTCGATTACTTCCTTTGCACGGTCGGCTATTTCATTATCGCCATCGTCGTCGGCGGCGTGCGCGGCGTCGCCAGCCTGCACTGGCTCATCTTTCACGCCACGCTGCTGCCGATGTGCTTCTTCGCCATGTACGGCACCGTCGTGCAGATGCGGCTGCTCGGGCTCTTCTTCCGCTACAATCAGGGGAAGATGGGGTGGTTGATCGAAAAGAGTTAGCGCCTTGAGCGACGCGCTTGTCGTGGATGGCGTACGCAAAGTTTTCAACGGAACGACGGTCGTTGAAGACGTCACTCTGAGCGTGCGCGCGGGGGAGTTCTTCTCGCTGCTCGGTCCGTCTGGATGCGGCAAGTCGACGATCCTGCGCATCGTCTGCGGATTCGAGTCGCCGGACCGGGGGCGCGTGCTCCTCGACGGCGTCGATGTCTCGGCCGTCCCGCCGCACAAGCGCAACGTGAATCTCGTCTTCCAGAATTACGCGCTCTTCCCGCATCTGTCGGTTTTCGAGAACGTCGCGTTCGGCCTGCGCATGCTGCGGCTGGGCGAGGCGATCGTTCGCGAACGCGCGGCCGCTGCACTTGAACTCGTGCGGCTTCCGTCGTACGGCGATCGACATCCCGCGACGCTCTCGGGCGGCGAACAGCAGCGCGTCGCCATCGCGCGCGCACTCGTGACGCGTCCCGCTCTCGTCCTGCTCGACGAGCCGCTCGGCGCGCTCGACCTCAAGCTGCGGCGCGGCATGCAGGAGGAGCTCAAGCGCCTGCAGCGCGAGAGCGGCCTGACGTTCGTCTACGTGACGCACGACCAGGAGGAGGCGCTCACGATGTCCGACCGCATTGCGGTCATGTCGCGCGGCAAGCTCGAACAGGTCGGGGCGCCTGCCGAGATCTACGAGCGACCGGCAACGCGATTCGCGGCGGAATTCATCGGCACGGCCAATCTGTTCGACGGAACGGCCGAGGGCTCGACGGTGCGCACGAGCGACGGCCTGTCTCTCGCGATCGACGGCTCGCGCACAGGCCGCGTCACGATCGTCGTGCGACCGGAAAAACTGCGGCTCGGCAAGGGGGCCAACACGATCGACGCGGTTGTTTCGGAAGTGCTCTACACGGGAGCAAGTTCGACAATCATCCTGCGCCAGAACGGCAGAAAACTGGTCATGGTGGGAGCGGCAGGCGGACTGAAGAGCGGCGACCGCGCCAGCGTCTGCTGGGATCCGCGCGACGCCGTGATTGTAGCGTGAAGAAACTCGCACCCCTCTGGCCTCCTCTCGCGTGGCTCGCGATCTTCGTCATTGCGCCGATGATGATCGTAGTCGCGTACTCGTTCTATGAGCGCGGCCCGGCCGGAGTTGTGCGCGCGTTCTCCTCGACGGCGTGGAAGGGCGTCCTCACGCGCGACACGCTCGTCCTCTTCGGGCGTTCGGCGTGGATCGCCACCTTGGCGACGGGACACTGTCTCCTCATCGCCTATCCGGTCGCGTATTTCATCGCCGGCTGCGGCGGGCGTGTGAAGAACCTGCTTCTCGCACTCGTCGTGCTTCCTTTCTGGACGAGTTTCCTTGCGCGCAACGTCGCGATGAAGCTGATCTTCCACTGGGCGGTCGGTCCGGACTTCCATTCGATGACGGCCGTGGTCGTCGCGCTCGTCTACAGCTATCTGCCGTTCATGGTGCTGCCTCTTTACGTCTCGATCGAGAAGGTGCCGAAGCGGCTTCTCGAGGCGGCGGCCGATCTCGGCGCGTCGCCCGCGCGGCGATTCTGGTCGGTGACGGTGCCGCTCACGGCCCCCGGCATCGCGGCGGGGTGCGTTCTCGTCTTCATCCCCTGCTTCGGAGCCTTTGTCGTGCCGCGCATCCTGTGGAACCACGGCGTGCTCGGCACGCAGATCGATGTGCTGGCGCGGCAGGCGAACGACTGGCCGGGCGCATCGGCCCTGTCGCTCGTCATGATGGGCGCCGTGCTCGTTCTTCTCACGATCTACTACCGCCTCAAGAAGGACGAGGGGATCGTATGACACGAAGAGTCCTCGGCCTCTGGACGGTGCTAGTCCTCGCGCTCCTCTACGCGCCGATTGCGGTAATGACCGTCTTCTCCTTCAACGCGAGCGAGCAGATCGTCGTCTGGAAGGGTTTCACGCTCGACTGGTATCGCCGCGCGCTGATGAACGTCCAGGCGCGCGAGGCGCTCTACGACACCCTCACGATCGCATTCGGCTCGACGATGCTGGCAACCGTGCTCGGAACGTGCGCCGCCTACGCAAGCGTACGCCTTTCGTTTCCGGGAAAGCGCGTCTTCAACGCGCTCGTTTCGATCCCGATCAGCATCCCCGACGTGATCATGGGACTTTCGCTCATGATTTTCTTCCTGGCGACGGGGGCCGAGCTCGGGCACGCGACGGTTATCGCGACGCATGCGACCTTCTGCACGGCGTACGTCGCCGTCGTTGTGGCGGCGCGGCTGCAGGGGCTCGACCGTTCCGCGGAGCTGGCTGCGCAGGACCTCGGGGCGTCGCCGTTCGGCGCGTTCCTCCGAGTCACGTTCCCCGCGATCGCCCCGGCGGTCGCGGCCGGCGCGCTCCTCGCATTTACCTTGTCGCTTGATGACGTCGTGATAACGTACTTCACCAGCGGACCCCGGGTCACGACGCTTCCCCTGTATCTTTACTCAAAGGTCCGCTTCGGTCTGACTCCGGAGGTGAATGCGCTTTCGACGATGATGCTCGGCGCGTCGGTCGCCCTCGTCCTCGTCGCAATGAAGCTGCACCGGCCGGCCGTGCGATGAATAGGAGACTCTGATGCGCTGGTTCCTGCTTGCCCTCGTCGCCGTCTTCCCGGCCGCCTGCAGCGGCGGGCCTGCGACCCCCGAGCTTTATATCTACATCTGGGCGGACTACCTCCCCGACCAGACGATCCGCACGTTCGAGGCGGAGCACAAGTGCAAGGTCACCGTCGCCAACTTCGAATCGAGCGACGATCTCAAGAATAAGCTCGTCGGCGGCGCGGGGGGATACGACGTCGTCTGGCCAAGCGACGACCTCATGCCGATGCTGGTCGCGGCCGGCGTGCTCGACGCGATCGACGGCGCCAGGGTCCCGAACATCAAGAACCTCGCGGAGAAATTCCGCGGCGACGTGAAGCACGGCGTGCCCTACGCCTGGGGCACCACGGGGATCGCGTACAACACCGATAAGATCAAGGACCAGATCGACTCCTGGGCGGCGCTCTTCGACACGAAGTACCAGCGCATCTCGATGCTGGAGGATCCGCGCGAGGCGTTCGCCGCGGCGCTGCGGCTCGATGGCAAGAACGGGAACACGACCGAGCAGGGTGCGATCGACAAGGCGAAGGAACGCCTCATCCGACAGAAGTCCCACCTCGGCCCCTACAATTCGCAGCCGCGCGAGATGTTGCAATCCGGCGAGCTCTGGCTCGCGCAGTGTTTCAGCGGCGACGCGCTGCAGGCCGCGGCCGAAGCGCCGATCGCGTACGTGATCCCGAAGGAGGGCGCGACGCTGTGGGTCGATTTCATGTCGATCCCGAAGTCTGCCAAGAACAAGGACCTCGCGCACAAGTTCATCGACTTTGTGCTACGCCCGACGATCGGCGCGGAGATCGCGCTCTACCGGCGGTATCCGACGCCGAACGAGGCGGCCATGAAGGAGAAGTCGATGGAGGCGCTCGTGAAGAACCCGATGGTTTATCCCTCCGAGGAGGAACTCAAGCGCTGCGAGCGATTCACCGACCTGGGCACCGCGCGGCAGGCGATTGAGAAGGCTTGGGCGGAAGTCACGGCCAAGTAGCGATGATCGGCGTCCTCCTCGTCCTTGTCGCTCAGCAAGACCTCGTTGAGAGAGCTCTCGCCGAGACGAACAAGGAGCGCAGGCAGAGCGCCGTCGCGGAGCTCCGCAAACTGGATTTCAGCGCCGTAGTGAAGGCTGTGCGATCACCCGCGTACGGCGCGACGAGCCTTGCGACCGGTCGCATCGTCGCGCGCAAGAGCAAGACCGAGCACGACGGCGAGGAATTCCGGTATGCCGTGCGCATTCCGAAGGCGTACGATCCATCGCGTGCGTGGCCCTGCCTCGTCACGCTGCACGGCACGAACCGCCGGCGAACCCAGAACACGGGGACGCCTGGTTGACGGTCTGGGCGGCGTGCGCGCCGCTCGCGGATACGACGATCCTGATCGCGCCCACGACCGTGCGCCACACCTGGAGTTCGCGCCAGGGACATTCACGCGTCCTCACGGCCCTGCACGAGATGATGCGAGAACTCAACATCGATCCCGACCTCGTGTGTCTCGACGGCATGTCGATGGGCGCGGGCGGGGCGTTCGATGTCGCCGAATACCATCCCGACGTCTGGGCGGCGATCGCCCCGCGCTGTGGAGCGCCCGACGTGCGTCGCAAGAAGGACGGCACGCTCGTGGCCATGCTCTGCGAGAACTTCCGCAACCTTCCGATCTACTGGGTCGTAGGTGCGAAGGATGAGAGGATCCCGATCGATATCGTCCGCGCCGCAAAAGACGCGCTGACGTCGATGAAGTACGGCCTCACCTACCGCGAGCACCCGGAGGGCGACCACGATTGGGGGCTCGAGAAGGACACCGACGTCGCTGCGTGGTACGCGAAGCAGAAGCGCGCCCGCTATCCGGAAGAGGTCGTCTGGAAGACGTACGAGAAGGGCTTCCCCGGCGCGTATTGGATCGAATGCACGAAGCGAACCGATACGCAGCCGATCCTGACGACGCATCTGGACATTGAGGGCCGCGAGAGCGAGACGCGCGCGGAATTCCGTCCGCCCGTCGTGCTCCGAGCGAAGCGCGCCGGCAATGCGATCGACATCGCGTGTGAGGAGACGAAGGAGCTGCGCATCTGGTTCGACGACGCGATGGTCGATCTCGACAAGCCGGTTACAGTCACCGTCAATGGCAAGAAGCGCTTCGACGGTGTCGCAAAGCGCAGCGTCGACGTCCTCATCGACGAGGCGCGCCGTCGCCACGAGCGCGCGCGGACGTTCTCGGCGTACGTGGACGTCAAGCCGTAGCGCCTACTTTTTCGTGAACGACGTGCAGACCGTGGTCGTGCGCGTGTCGTCGACGACCGACTCCATCTTGACGAGCCATCCCGGCACGTCCTTCGAGTAGTAGCGCGAGAGCGTGCCGATCTTCATTCCCTGACAGTCCAGAACCGTGCTTTCCAGGCGCGTACACTCGAGTTCCTGGTCCGCGATCCTGATCTTCGTCGCGTCCTGCGTGATGTTCTTCGGGTGCAGCTTCTTGCACGTGATGCAGGGGCGGTCGGCCGGCGGCGGCACACCCTCGAGCGGCTTCTTCACAAGGTCGTGCGTGGTGGACTCCGCGTCCTTGTCGCCAACTTTCATGTACTGGATGACCTTGATCGTCACGACCTCCTCGGTCTTGCGATCGATCGAGCGGCGTATCGTCGCCTTGCCGCTGGGGCCGTCCTGTTTGTATTCGACGAACGAACCCGCATCGAACGAGTTCCACGCCTCCCACGGATCATAGCGGAACGTCTCCTGCGCCTTGGGCTCGGGCGGTTTGGGCGGATCCTGTACCGCCACGTACACGCAGAACGCGAAGAGAACTGTCACTTTCATACGGTTATCGTACGACGGGCCTAATACTTCCGTTCCTTCCAGCGCAAGAACGCCTCGATGAACGCATCGATATCGCCGTCGAGGACGCGGTCGGCGTTGCCCGTCTCGACCCCCGTGCGCTCGTCCTTCACCATCTGGTACGGATGGATCGTGTACGACCGGATGCGATACCCGAAGCCGATTTCGCCCTTTTCGCCGTAGATTTTCGAGAACTCCGACTCCCTCTTCATTTCCTCGACACGGTAGAGGCGCGACGCAAGCGTCATCATCGCGTATCGCCGGTTGAGCTGCTGGGAGCGCTCCTGCTGGCACGCGACGACGATCCCTGTCGGCAGGTGCGTGATGCGGACCGCGCTCTGAGTCTTGTTGACATGCTGGCCGCCCGGGCCACCCGCGCTGAACGTATCGATCTTGAGATCACGCTCGTGGATATTCACTTCGACATCGTCGAACTCGGGCGTGACGTCGACGGCCGCGAAGCTCGTCTGGCGGCGGTGGTTCGCGTCGTACGGCGACAATCGCACGAGGCGGTGGACACCGATCTCGCTCTTGAGATAGCCGAACGGATACTTGCCGCGGACTTCGACGAGCGCGTGCTTGATCCCCGCCTCTTCCCCCTTGAGCTTCTCGAGCACCTTGAACTCATAACCGTGCTGCTCCAGCCAGCGGCTGTACATGCGCAGCAACATCTCCGCCCAGTCCATCGCGTCAACGCCGCCCGTACCCGCGTGCACCGACAGGAAGCAGTCGCGCGCGTCGTTTTTGCCCGTGAAGAGGGTCTGCAATTCGATCTGTTCGACGCGGCGCTCGAGCGAGGGCACCTTCTTCTTCGCCTCGATGAGGTGCTCCTGGTCTTTCTCGTCATCGCACATCTCGACGATGCCGAGCTCGTCGGCAATCTCCTGTGTGATCGACGAATACGTTTCGACGACGGTCTTGAGGTTTTTCAGTTCACCGACCAGCGTCTGCGCACCGTCTCCCGGCTTTGTCCAGAAATCCGGCGCACCCATTTTCACCTCGATCTCGCCGATGCGCGCCCTCTTCTTCTCGACCTCAAAGAGAGTCCCTGAGGGACTTCAGCCGGGTGTCGAGCGTGCGCAGCGAGGCAGCGACTTCGTCTTTCATGGCAATTCCTGATTGGGGATCGGGGATTGTAGACCGCGGGGATGCGGCGCGCTCAGGCGCGCCGAGTGGCGATGAGCACGGCCGCCAGCGCCAGGGCGCCGAATCCGAGGATGATATTCACGTCCATTGAGGCGCGGGCGGGCGACTCGGGGGCGCGGGGTTGCGGCGCCGGACCGGAACCAACATTCGTCGTTGCGACCGCATCGACCACTCGCGGTGTGTCGTTCGCGCGGCGCAGCACGGAGGCAAGCGTGTCGGTCCGCTTCGCAAGCGACGGATCGTCGCGACGGATGCGCGCCAGCGAAGCGATTACATGCTCGAGCGGGTTGAGCTGGCCGGCGCGACTGAGCCGCTCCGCGATGGCCATGCGCGCTTCCGCCGGAAGCTCCTCGTCGCCGACGGCGGAGTCGTCGATCGCATTCATGCGGACGAGCATGTCGACGATTTCCACGCGCGCGGCGGCCGGCATCGCAGGATCGCGCAGCGCCTCCGCCAGGATAGGGGCCGCGGCACGGTCATCGAGCCGCGCCGCCCCGCCGGCGCTCACGCGTTGCGCGATGGGCGACGACGTCTGGGAACCGAGTTGAATCAGGCGCTCGGCCAAGGCCTGATCCTCGAGCCCCTGGCGGAGCATCTGCGCGATGCGTTCTTCCATGGGATCCTGCAGCGCGCAGATCAGCATGAGCACCAGACCCATGACCACAGTTTATGCGTCCGCTCATGCATTTGCAACCCACCGCCGCAATGCGCTCCCGCGGGCGGGCCTGCCCGAATTCGATACAACCCTGGCGTCAGGCGTCGTGTCACATGACGGCGGGATTATTTTTTCGGCGGAGCTGGAAGATATGGCGGCCACGGACCGTCTAGAAATACGATGCCGGGGCGTCCCCCCGTGAATAGCTTGACAGTGGTTGTCGGGCAGAGGTGTAATTCACGGTTGGACGGCTACGGAGGAACTTTCAATGCAGAAGTGGGCCTATTTCACCATGGGCATGATGGCGGGAGTCATCGTGCTTCTGGTCCACGCGTTGATCATGCAGCACCACGATAACGTCGCCTACGCCCGCCAGGGCGGCGGCGTCAGCGGTGACGGCAGCCTCGTCATGGCGACGGGCGGCTCCCAGTCGCAGATCCAGGACATCGTCTGGGTGCTCCACGAGCACCTTCCGCTCGCGGCCCTGCGCGTCGAAACGGATGACGAGGACGCCAAGAAGCTCCGCAAGGAGAAGCACGTGTCGCTTCTCATGTACCGCTGCGAGAACCAGGCGAAGTCGCTCAGGCTGATCGCCGCGCGCGATATCAGCTACGACGAGGAACTCATCGATTTCAACACGGAAAAGCCCAAGGTTTCCGAGATCTTCGCGGATCTGAAGAAGGCCGCGGAGCGCATGAAGAAAGACAAGTAAGAACCCCGGAGGTGTAGGCATGGTCGACTATTTCTCCTTCGAAGATGTAATGAAAGAGCTTGAGCTCTCGGAAGAGGATCTCAAGCGCATGGTTTCGGAGGGCGAACTCCGCGCCTTCCGCGACGAAAACAAGATGAAGTTCAAGAAGGAGGACGTCGACAACCTCAAACAGGGACGCATCACGGAGCCGACGATCATCCTTCCGTCGACCCCGGGGGGCACGCAGGACGAGACGGTGCTCGATCTCGACATCGGACAGGAAACCGCCTCCCTGAGCGCCGAGAGCGATTCGCGCATCTCGAAGCCTTCCCGACCGCCTCCGAGGCCGGCCCCGAAGCCGCCCCCGCCCGACGACGACCTCCTGGTCCAGGAGGAGGAGTCGAAGGCCGGCAACGAGGCCGATGAGACATTCATTGAAGAGGAAAGCGACACCGGTCTGACGACCGAGCCGCTCAAGCTGGCCGACGAAGTCGAGAGCGCCGAGACCGTCGAGAGCGAGTCGGTGACCGAGGAGGTCGTCGACACGGCTCCGCGGAAGCGCGCGAAGCGCGGCCGCGCGGTGGCCGAGGTCCCGATGGCGACCGAGGAGGAGATCGAGCGGCGCCGGGCGCACCCGATCTGGACCGTCTTCATCGTCCTGACTTTCGTGCTGGCCGGCTATAGCGGGTTCTTTGTCTACGACCTGCTGGCGATGGAGAACGGCAGGGCCGAGCAGCCGAGCGGAATCACGGGCGGAATGGCCAAGTGGACGCTCGACCAGTTCTGGGGCGACGCCAACTGGCGCAAGTTCCACGAACGCGAGTATGCGGGCGGCCAGCCGCCGTACACGATCGGCGACAAGCCGGGACCGAAGCCTCCCGATGCGTGGTACAAGGGCACGTCGTACATGCTGCCCGATCGTCCGCCCGTCGTGGCGGCCCCCCAGTAGGATCAACCGAGAAACCGGAGAGCCGGGCCCGAAAGGTCCCGGCTCTTTTTTTTTCCGTCGATTTCCCCTTGACAACACGTAGTTTATGATTTATAAACTACATACAGAGAATTGAGAGAGGGGAAAGACATGTACGGGAAACTCGCCATTTGCGCATTCACTGCGCTCGTCGCCGTCGGCTGCGGCGGCACCATGGTCAACAAGGTCCAGTACGACCGGGACATCCAGGCGCTCAATGACTACGTAGAGTCCATCGAACGCCGCAACAAGGAGCTCGAGGCCCAGAACGCGGGTTGGCGAAACGTCGAGGACATGAAACTCATCGCCACCACGCAGGAAGAGCTCTACAAGCAGATCGCGGAGAGCCTCAAGCAGGCCCTCTCGGGCCTGCAGGGCGAGGCGGGCGACCTGACTTTCGACCCCCAAAGAGGCAAGTGGACGATGGGGACCGACCTCCTCTTTGACTCCGGCAACTGGAAGATCACGGCGAAGGGGATGGAGATCCTCAAGAAGTTCGCCGACGCGCACAAGGGCAAGGAGTGGCGCTTCCGCGTGGTCGGCCACAGCGATCGCGCGCCGATCGTGAAGAAGGCTACGATGGACGCCCTCGAGACGGATACGCAGATGGAGCTCTCTGTCCGCCGCTCCGTCGCGGTCGTCGGCGCCCTTCAGAAGTACGGCATGACGGAGAAGCAGTTCGAGTGCGTCGGCATGGGAAACGCCCAGCCTGTCGCGCCGAACGATCGCAACGTTGCCAACATGAAGAAGAATCGCCGCGTTGAGATCTACATCCTCAAGTAGAACGCAATCCTCCGCATATAAAAGCACAGCCGCCGGCGTCGCGAGGCGCCGGCGGTTTTGTCTTTTCAGGTACACTGATCGCGTGACTTCCGACGAACGCGCGGCGTTGCTTGCCATCGCGCGTGAAGCGGTCGCTGCCGTGGTCCGGGGCGCGGCCCCGTCCGATCGCGACGGCCTCACGCCGACCCTGCGGGAGCCCGGCGCGGCCTTCGTCACGCTGCACGTCAACGACGAATTGCGCGGCTGCATCGGGCACATCCAGGCGCACGAGCCGCTCTGGAAGAGCGTGCGCGACATGGCCTCGGCCGCGGCGGACCGCGACGATCGCTTTACGCCCATCGGCATCAGCGAGCTTGAACACCTCACCCTCCACATCAGCGTGCTGTCGCCGATGAGGCGCGCGCGGCCTGAGGAGGTCGTCGTCGGCACGCACGGCCTCTACATCAGGCGGGGTCCCGCCTCCGGACTGCTCCTGCCGCAAGTTCCGGTCGAGTGGGGCTGGGACCGCCCCACGTTCCTGCGCGAGACCTGCCGCAAAGCCGGGCTGCCCGGCGACGCGTTTCTCGATCCCGAGGCGGAACTTTCGGTTTTCACGGCGGAAGTCTTCGGGGATTGAAGCTGCCGCTGGACGGTAACTGTCGACAAATCCCGTCTCCACGACGACGCCGACCCCGTTTCCGCGCACCCTTACGTGGCACGCGGCTTGCGCTAACACGGACATGCCCATGCCGCGACACGGACTCACGCTGTCCGAGCTCATCGTCACGCAGCTCCTTGCCGCCATCGCCGTTCTCGCCCTCACGGCGAAGCTGTCATGGGCGCGCCCAGAGGTGCGCGCGCTCGAGGTGGACTTCCGCTCGAACGATCGCGACCGCAGCCTCGTAAACGACTTCTGGACTCTCGACGTCTTCGCGCTGTACGGACTTCCCCCCGCGGATTCACAGATTGATCGCGCGACCTGCGAGGTGCTGACGCCCCTGCCAAAGCTCAAAGAACTTTATTTGCGATGGCTGTGGCAGCGGCAGTGCAAGACCGACTCTATCGGTCACTTCTTCGCCGTCGTGAACCCCCACGTCTTCGTCCACGCGACGTCTCCCTTCTTCGCCGCGGCCTCTACCGTGTACGTCCGCACCGCTTCGAGCGGCTTCTTAGGGATCAGGCACGCCACCTTCGGCTGCGGCCAATCCCCGCGCGCCGGCCGCTGCGGCGTCGAGAGCCAGCACTCCACTTCCTTGCCGTCGAGCAGGAGCCGCGCCGTGATCTCCTTCGGCACCCACGGAAACTGGATCGTGATCGGATATCCCGACGGCCCGCGCGACTCCGCGGGCACGGGATCGGGCGTCTCGCGACCTCCCAGCCCGAACTCAAGTGGCACGTCCTTCTGATCGGCGCCCGGCGACGCCACCGGTTCGTCCCCAGCCGCCCCCGTCGTCATCGCGATGTGCATCACCACTACCGATGCCCCGTCGCGATCGAACGCCCACCCCACCCCGCTCGTCTCAAGCCGCGGATCGAGCATCTGCACGCGGTGGTAGAGCGTCGCCATCAAGCTGTCCACAGAGTCGGTCAAGTCGCGCGAGATTCCGAAGTAGTGGATCACGGACGACGTTCCCGCCCGCGCCCCCTCCTCCGAATAGCCGGGAAGTTTCGGATCCTCCGTGTGCGCCTTGAGCCCCTTCGTTTCCTCGCGCCCCGCGTTCTTCGCGAGATAAAGCGCGTGCAGATCGCACGCGCGCGACAGATCGAGGCGGTGATTCACCTCCGGTACGCCCGCCGCGCGCCGATGCACGTTCAGCCGCTCGATGAAGTCCGCAACGGTGACCGATTTCTTCGGCGGCCCCTTCACCCGACGCGCGCGATAGATCACCGTCCCGCCGAGGCGCACCTCGATCGACTCCTTCGGGCCGAAGAGCTCCGGCTTGCCCGCCGATTTTGCGCACTCGAAGATCTCGATCGAGTCCCCCGGCCGCGCGATGAGCAGGATCGTGATCGACTCGTCCTCCGTGACCACCCGCAGGAAGACGTCTTCGGACGGCTTCGAGGACGGGAGCTTCACCGGCTTGGCGAGCGACTTCGCGAGCAGCCGCACCTCTTCTCCGCCATCGACCGAAACCGTCACGAACTTGCGACCCGGGAATTTCTCGACCGCAAGGACGTCCACCTTCGCTTTCACCCCGGGACCCTGATAGAGCGTCACGCCGTCGAGCGTCACCGTGATACGGCCGCCCCCGTCCGGCTCGACGACCGCGCGCGACCGCAGATCGTCCGCATCTTTCGAGACGACGGACGCATCCTGAAGAAACAGGACCGCCAAGAGTGCCAGCATCATTGATTAGACGACGGCCATCATACCCCGGTGAATTTGCTAAACTCGCGCCCATGAAATCTACGCTGGGGATCGTCCTCCTCCTGTTTGCCGCGTGTGCGGCGACGGGGACGCAGGAAGAGGCGATCGTTCAACAGGCCAAAGACCGCGTCTTTCCCGCCGTCGTATTCATCAAGCCCATCCAGGAGGAATTCCGCGGAGGAACCAAGGAGCGCGTCCAGGTTTTCGGCTCCGGCGCGATCATCTCGCCCGACGGCCTCGTCGTGACGAACAACCACGTCGCCGAGAAGGCGAGCGACATCCGCTGCGTCCTCTCCGACAAGGAAGAAGTCTCCGCAACCGTCGTGGGGCTCGACCCCGAAACGGATCTCGCTCTGCTGCGGCTCAACCTCGTCGAGCGTAAGAGCAAGGCGCCGCTCCCCGTCGCGAAGTTCGGAGACTCGTCGATCGTGCGCGAAGGGGATCTCGTGATGGCGATGGGTGCCCCGCACGGTTTCGAGCGCTCCGTCTCGCGCGGCATCATCTCGTCGACCGAACGCTACTTTGACTTCGCGCCGTACAACATCTTCTACCAGACCGACGCCGCGATCAATCCGGGGAACTCCGGCGGACCGCTCGTCAACATCCGGGGCGAAATCGTAGGGATCAACTCGCGTGGCCTGCGCGGTGCGGAAAACATGGGATTCGCGATCCCGTCGAACGTGACGCGCGAGATCGTGGACGCGCTCCTCGCCGAATCGAAGAAACCCGGCGTGAAGCAGTCGAAGGTGCCCCGCGCCTGGACCGGCTTGCGCCTGCAGGCGATGCGCGACTTCACGAAGTCGAGCTACATCGACGCGACGCGCGGCGTGCTCGTGGCGAGCGTCGACGAGGGCTCGCCGGCCGAAAAGGCGGGGCTGCGCGCCGGCGACATCGTCATGTCGTGCAACGGCCTCGACGTGAAGGGCATCTACGAGACCGATCTGCCCGCCATCGAGAGGCTCTTCTGTGGGCTCGCGATCGACAAGCCCGCCGCACTCGACGTGCACCGCGGCAAGGAGGCCCTCGCGCTCACGATCATTCCCGCGAGCAAGGCGAAGCAGGAAGGCGAGGAATTCGAGTGCAAGAAGTGGGACCTCACGGTGAAGGAAATCACCCGGTTCTCCGACCCCTACCTCCATTTCCAGCAGGGGCGGGGCGTCTACGTACTCGGCGTCAAGTATGGCGCCAACGCGCAGCAGAGCGGCGTCCAGATGTTCGACATCATCTCCCGCATCGGCGAACGTGAGATCACGTCGCTCGACGACCTCAAGCAGGAGTACGAGAAGTCGATCGCGCTCGACAAGGGCAAGCGGAAGCTTCGACTGAAAGTGCTTCGCGCGGGGTATCCCCGGACGCAGATGCTCGATTTCGAGAAAGACACGTCGAAGATTGAGGAGGACTAGGCGTGACTCGCACCCCCATCCGCATCCTCCTTTGTGCGTGTCTTTCCCTCTGGCTGGCATGGCCGGCCACCGGACAAGACAGGGACGACAAGGCGGTCATCCAGAAGTGCTACGAGCTCTCGAAGAAGTCCTTTGTCGGCCTCGAAATCTCGCTCCGCAGGAAGAGCCGTCTTGAGCGCGCGGAGGACGTGGAAGAAGAGCTCGACCGCGAAGAGCAGGAAATGGCGGGCCTGGCCGAGAATCGCCTGACGCTCGACGCGCACGGCGTGGTCATCGACAAGGACGGCACGATCCTCATGCCCGACCTCCGCCTGCGCGCGGAAAACGTCGAGAAGATCGTCGTACACTCCCCCGACGGCAGCACGTGCGAGGCGTCGTTCGTATCGGTCGGCCGCCACTACGACTTCGTTACCCTCAAGCCGGCGAAGGCCCTTACGGGGGTTGACCCCGTCGCGTTCGAGGAATTCAAGGGTCTCGAGCTCGGCTCGAACTACTACGTCACGTACGTTGAACGGCACGACAGGCAGTGGCACGTCAACGTGAGCCCGTGGATCGTGACGAATGCGCCGCTGCAGGACGAAAAGACTTGGATGCTCATCGACCAGCCGCGCCGCGGCGGCCTGATGTTCGACACGACCGGCCGCCTCGTGGGCATCCCACTCGATCTCTACCCCTGGAAGCGCGGCGCGCGCGACAGCTTCATCGGCCGGAATATCCTCGCCGATGAGCGGATATCCCTCGAAGACCTCACGAAAAAGCAGGAAGCCATCCGGGAGTCGCTACACGGCTCCGCCCGAAAGATCGAGGCGACGCTCCGCGTGGAAAAGCAGCAGGACCAATACGATCCCGACGGCACCAATCCGCGTGCGTCGCTCTTCGGCCTGCCTCTCGACGATCAGGGGACGCTCCTCATTCCGACGGACTTGTCGGCGGGCATCGTGCGCCGCTTTGAGGACATCCGTGCCCTCGACGGCGAAAAGGCGTCGCCGGCGACGTTCGTCGGGATGTTCAAGCCGTTCGGTGCGATGCTCGTGAAAATCGATGCGAAGCCTCCCCGCACCGAACTGCGCCAAGATGTCGCCGAGATGGAGCCTGGGACGCTGTGTTGGACGGCTACCCTCGAGGAACGCTTCGGCGGCCTCTTCGCGAAAGTCGAAGCCAATCGCATCTTCCGCATCGAGAAGGGTCCGAAGGGGACGTTCCGCCCCGCGTTCCGCTGGCGCACGAAGACCGGATCGTTCGTGCTGGACGGCGACGGGAAGCCCGTCGGCATTTACACGTCCGAGGCGCGTGACGAGGACATCGAGGAGGCCGCAATGGAGGCCGCGCGCGACCGCGCCTACGGCCGGTGGCGCAACCGCGGGCAGCCGCAGGCGCGCCGCGTCTTCCTTTTCTCGGAGATCAAAGGGATGCTCGCGGAGCCGGCCGCGCACTTCGACCCGAAGGCGGCCCCCGTCTCGACGAAGAAGGAGAAGACTCTCGTCTGGATCGGCGTCGAATTCCAGGAGATCGGCAAGTCCCTGGCGGAGTCGCTCGGCATCGTCGATAAGGAGCTCACCAACGAAGGAAAGCGTGGGCTGCTCGTCACCGTGATCTATCCGCAGTCGCCCGCGGAAAAGGCGGGGATCAAACCCGACGACATCCTGCTGACCGTGAAGCACGACGGGGCCGGCAAAGCGGTCGACCTCACGCCTGACCAGGACGAGTGGCAGCGCAACCGCTACAGTCGAGGTGGCGGCGGTGCCGTGCCGTGGCTGCCGCGGCGGAATTACCTGACGGTTCTCCTCACGGGAATCGGCTCCGGGAAGAAGGCGACGTTCGAGGTCCTGCGCGGCCGCGAGAAACGCACGCTGGAGCTGACGCTCGAAGACGGCCCGACCGATTTCGAAACGGCGGACAAGTGGAAGGACGAAGCGCTGGGCGTGACGGTGAAGGACCTGACGTACGAGGTGCGTCACTTCCAGAAGATGGCGCCGAGCGACGCCGGTGTCGTGGTCGTCAAGGTCGAATCCGGAAGCCGCGCCGAGGTCGGCAAGCTCCAACCGCTTTCGATCGTGACGCGCGTGAACGACGCCCCCGTGAAGGATCTGGCGCAATTCCACGCGTACCTCGACCAGAGGAGGGCGGCCGGCGGAAAGTCGGTGACGCTCACCGTGCTTTCGTACG
>CAYXVY010000219.1:0-13658 GCA_964468745.1 uncultured Planctomycetales bacterium
TCGCGCGTCCGCGCCGCCGTGGCGGGAGTGCTGAGCGACGTCAAGGCGTTGCGTCCGCATACGACGCTGGGCGAGCCGGATGCGGATGTGCGGTTCGCGGCGCGCCGTTCGATGAATCGCATCGAGCGCGGCGGGACGGCGGAGTCTGCCGTCGAGGTGCTGTTCCTGGTCGAGCCGGCCTGCTTTGCCAGGGCGCGGCCTCACATATTGAAGCGGATCCGCGCGATCGCGGAGGGGCTCGAGAAGCCGGAGACCGTGGTGCGCATCGCTCTCGTGACCGTGGGCGACATCGAGGATGCGTACGCGAGGATGTCGTCGGGGCTGTCGACCGATCGCGAGCGGTTCCTGGCGGATCTCGAGGCGTACCGGGGAGAGACCCGGGGTGCGACGCCGCTCGACCCGGCGGTCGCGGACGCGGCGTGCCGGCAGCGATGGACGCCGGGCGCGCGGCACGAAGTGCATCTCTTCTCCGACCGGATGCCGGGCGAGGTCGTGAAGGCGCTCGCGCGGGACTGGCGCGCCGTCGATCCGCGCAATCGCTTCGCCTTCTACCTTGCGGGGGAGGATGCGGGGCGCGGGGCCGTGGACACCGAGCGCGTGACGGAGCCGACCTTCGAATTCGATGCCGACATCGCGCGGCGGGTGACATTGAAGTCGGCGGATCTCGAGAAGTCCGCGGCGATCCTGACGAACATGGCAGTCGTGACGTCGGTGAACGTGAACGCGGCGGACGGGACGATCTCGCTGACGTTCACCGGAAAGTGGTCGGGGCTGCGGCTGCTGGAGCTGCCGGCGGCGGCAGTGCATTGCACATTCTCCGATCCCGTGAGGCTGGTGCTGACGGCGCAGGGGTCGCTTCAGGCGTCGCAGGTCGCTCGCTTCGAGAAGGAGCCTGGGATCCGCAAGATCGTGGGGATCGCGGGGAATGAGTTCGAGTTCTACCTGGATCCCGGCACGACGTTCGCGGCGGTGCAGAAGGCGTCGCTCGCGATCGGAATTCAATTCAGTCCGGCAAAATAGCCTTGCACTAAGAAATCCCTCCGCGCGTCTTGAGAGCGGAACGCGCGGAGGAGACATGAGATTGATCGCTGGGGTCATCGCGCTCGCGGGTGTGCTGCCTGTGGCTGCGCAGGACGCCGAGGTCCCGAAGAAGCCGGAGCAGGTCGTCGCCGACGCGCGCAAGGCGCTCGAGGGGATCGAAGGCATCCGCGGCGTGTCGTATGCCGGCATCGAGCGGAAGTACCGTCTCTTCGTGACGCTCGATCGCGAGGATGCGTTCCTCGACGTGTGTCATGCGTTGGGCGGCGAGTTCGAGGGGATGCGAGTGCAGATCTCCAAGCCCTCGAAGGCGAAGCCGTTCGAGCCACAGCCCCAAGTGGAGCCGCCTGCCCCAGCGCCGCCGCCGAAGCTTAAGGTGGAGCCTGTAACTACGGGGCCCACCGACGAGGAGCGCCTCGACGAGCTGGCGAAGATGGTCTACGAGATCGGGGTCGAGACGATCAAGATGTACGAGCTGCTCGAGTGCGACGGCATCCGCGCCGCGCTCAAGCTCCCGCCGCGCGATATCGCGAAGGGGGGCAAGCGCTGCGAGCACATCCAGCAGCTCAAGTGGGGCTTCCGCGTCGGGGCGAGCGGCGGGGACATCGTGAGGCACCGGAAGGACTGCGCGTTCGACGCGGAGCAAATATTGAGGATCCTCCCGAAGGAGATCAAGCGGGACCTGGAGGAGTACGCCGAATGTTTCAGAAAGATCGAGAAGTCGAAAAAGCAGGAGGGCCGATGAAACGCATCGCATGGTTGATCGGGGCGCTCGTCGCGGTGGGCGGCACGGCCGCGCCGCAGGACGAGCAGCCGAGCATCCGCAAGGAGAACCGCTGCTGTAACAAGCAGGGCACGCCGCTCCCGTGGGACGGCTACAACAACGGCGTGAAGTGGGCGGAGTCGATGGACAAGGCGTACGACCAGGCGCGCAAGGAGAAGAAGCTGCTGATGGTGTTCACCCTGGTCGGAGATCTCGACAAGGGGGGCTGCTGAGCGGCGGGATCGGTGATGAGAACCGTGACGTTCTCGAACGACGACGTGTCGGCGGCGATCAACACGGCGTGCGTCGCGACGTGGAACAATCGCAAAGAGGGTTTCCACAACTGCGACCAGAAGGAAGAGACGCGGATCGCGAAGCTCGACGCGTTTGCGACGCGGAACTTCTGCACGTTCTTCGTGACGCCGAAGCGCGAAGTGCTGCACTACTTCTCCGGCTACTTCAATCCGGAGCTCTTCAAGCGCGAGCTCACGTTCGTGGGGGCGCTCGCGAAAGAGGTGCTGGGCGAGGACAAGTGCGTCAAGAATTGGCCCCGCTATTACGAGATGCACCGTGAGGCGATGCTCGGAACCGTGGCCGGCTCGATCAAGAAGGGAACCGAGACCGAGAAGGCGAACCGCAACACGGAAGTGAAGGCGTATGTCACGCGCGTCCACGAGGCGCTGTCGAAGAAGAAGACGAAGATCGACGAGGTCTTCGAGAAGTACCTCTTCGGCACGTCGTGGTCCGAAGAACGCTAACGCCGTCTCCGTCCAGAGCGCCTGTCCGGTCCCCAGCCGGGCGGGCGCTGTTCTTCATTGCCACTCGTGTTTGGGATACTTGCGCTGGAGTTCCTTCTTCACGCGCGGGTAGTGGTCCCGCCAGAAACCGGCCAGGTCCTGCGTGACCTGCACCGGGCGCTGGTTGGGGGCGAGGATCTGGAGCGACGGCGTCAGGCGGCCCATCGCGATCGCGGGGACGCGCGTCACGCCGTAGAGGTCCTGGATCTTCGCGGCGATCGTGGCGCCGTCCGCGGAGTACGCGACCTTGGGCGTGCGGCCGTTCGAGAGCGTCACCCGTTCGGGGAGGTGCTGCTCGACGAGATCCTGCTGCGCGGCGGAGAGCCACCCCCGAACGAACGGCTTCACGGACTTGTCCTTGATCTCCTTGTAGCTCGTCGCGCCGTGGCAGACGTGCGCGATGATCTCACGACGCGCGGCATCGTCGATCGGCGGCAGCGCGAGATCGGCACATGCCTTCGCAAGCAGATTGACGCGTACGATCCACTGCTCGACTGCGTCATTCCACTCCGGGAGGCGGAGCCGCCCCTCGACGACCTCGTTCGCGAGCAGTTTCGCCGCGGCGTCGGACGGCGGGTCGACGGACTTCGAGTCGAGGACGAGGTCGCGGAACCGCAGCTGGTCGAACGCGACAACGCGGCGCGCGGCGGAGTCATAGTCGACGAACGTGCGGCGGTTCATGTCGTCGGGGAAGAGCTCCGAAAGCCACGACGGCTCGATCGCCGTCGCGAGTGAGAGGATCGTATCCACCTTCTTCCGCTCGACCTCGCGCACTTCCGTTGCCACGAAGAGCGGGGAACGAACGACGCTCTCGCGCGCGAGCGTGCCGCGGCGACCATGGACGAGCTCGCAGCGGAGCGTGCCTTCGTCGAGTCGGTGTGCCACGCGATCGGCGAACCCGAGGAGGATGCACTTGCGCAGCGCGTCGGGCGATCCGCTCTTGTCGCCTGCGATGCGGACGAACTGCTCGTAGAGCGATGCGGCCTGTCGCGCGGTGACCGCATGGATGCCGGCGCGCTGGCAGTCCTCGAAGCGGAAGCTGCGTTCGGCCGCCCACGTCCAGGCGCGCATGAGGACGTCGAAGTCCGAGAGGCCCTTGCCCATGAAGCGGTCTTCGCGGAACTCCGTCGTGTGGCCGTCGACGTTGCGGAGGAGCAGGTCGCGTCCCTGGGTGAGCGCGGCGACGAGCGCGGCTTCGCGCGGGCATCCGAGTTCCTGGGCGGCGATGAGCATGCGGGCGTAGCGCGGGTGCGTCGGGACGGCGAGCATCCGGCGACCGATGCCGGTGATCGCGCCGTTCGTCAGGGCGCCCAGGTCGGTCAGCAGCTCTTCCGCGTGATCGAGCGCCCCCGCGTCCGGCGCGTCGAGCCACTTCACATCCTTGATGCCCGCGGCACGCAGGAACAGCACGACCTCGGAGAGATCGAGACGCTTCACCTCCGGCAGCTCGCGGGGGGCGCGCGGCTCGCGCTCGGGCCAGAGCCGGATGCACAGCCCCGGCGCCGTTCGTCCGGCGCGGCCCGCCCGCTGGTCGGCGGAGGCGCGGCTGATCTTTTCGACGAAGAGCGTGTTGATGCCGCGATTCGGATCGTGACGTGCGATTCGCGCGAGTCCGCTGTCGATGACGAGCGTGACGCCGTCGATGGTGAGGGACGTCTCCGCGACGTTGGTCGAGACGATGACTTTGGGTTGCGCGTGGCGCGCGACGGCCGCATCCTGATCGTGCGGGGGCAACTCGCCGTGGAGGGGCAGGACAAGTCGGCCCTTCGACTCGGGCCGGGCCCGAATGGCATCGATCGTGCGGTGAATCTCGTACGAGCCCGGCATGAAAATGAGCGTGTCTCCGCGATCTGCATGTCGTGCGAATGCGTCGGCTGCGTCACCCTCTTCATAGCGGATGTCGACCGGAAACGTCCGACCGTCGGAGCGGAGCACGGCGCACGGCTTGATGTAATCGGCGATCTTGTCGACGTCGAGCGTTGCCGACATGACGATCAGGCGGAGGTCGGGGCGCAGGTCGAGGGCGCGCGCGAGGGACACGTCGCCGTAGAGATGCCGCTCGTGGAATTCGTCGAAGATGATCGTCGAGACGCCGGCGAGCGACGAGTCGTCGATCATGCGTCGGAGGAGAATGCCCTCCGTGACGAAGCGGATCTTCGTGGCCGCGGAGACGACGCTCTCGAAGCGCACCTGGTAGCCGACCTCGCGGCCGAGCGGGACGCCGAGCTCTTCGGCGACGCGCGCGGCGAGAAGACGCGCGGCGATGCGACGCGGCTGCAGGATGACGACTTCACCGCGATCGAGCAGCTTGTGCTTGAGGAGCATCTGCGGGACCTGCGTCGACTTTCCCGAGCCGGTGGGGGCGGAGATGACGAGGCGACCGGCCTCCTTAAGGCGCGCGACGATGTCGTTCTCGAGCTCGTAGATCGGGAGCCGGTCGGGCATGACGGGGACATCCTATCCGTCTTTCCGTGGGATAGACTTGCCTTGATGCGCGCGACCTTGCGACTCGGTCTGCTCGTGCTCCTCGCGATGTCGGCATGCACGCGCCGGAGCTTCGAGCCGCTGGAGGAGAAGTGGTTCGGCGCGCGGCCGGCGGGCGCGGCACCGGCGGCGTTCGCGGGCAAGGGACTGAAGCCGTTCGTCGAGTTGAAGGGCCACACGGAAGCCACGGTTCATGCCGCCTTCACCCCCGACGGGCGGCACGTCGTCACGGCCGGGTACGGCGACTATCTCGTGATTTCGTGGAGCGTTGCCGACGGGCGCGTGGTGTCGCACCGGAAGTCGGAACATCGGCCGACGGCCGTGGCGGTGATGCCGGACGGGACCACCGCGTTGACGGCGGACGTCTATGGGAACATAACGTACTGGCCGCTGGCGGATGGCGCGCTCGACGAGGGTCTGCAAGTATCAGCGAAGCTGGAGGGGCAGGGGGGCATCCGCGCGTTCGCCCTGAGTCCGAACGGCAAGGTGGCGGCGCTCGTCGCGGGGGGAAAGCCGCTCACGCTATGGGATATCGCGGGACGCAAGGCGCTGCGCACGCTCGGTGCGATCGCGAATCTCTCCGCGGTTGCCTTCTCGCCGGACGGCGCGCTGCTCGCCGTTGGCGCGGACAGCAATACGTTTCGCGTCATCGACCTGCGCCGCGGGACGGAGCGTGCGTGCGAGGTGTCGAAGGTGGCGGCGAAATCCACGATTACGGGACTCGCGTTCAGTGCCGACGGGAAATTCCTGGGCACGTCGCACAACGAGAGCACGTTCTCCATCTGGGACGCGACGACGATGAAGGAGCTGCACAATCACTACATCTCGCAGGCCGGGGCGATGGGCGTGGCCTTCTCGGCCGATTCGCAGGTGATGGCGACGGTCCATGCAGGCAACGGCGTGTATCTCTGGAAGCCCGCCACGCGCACCCTGCTGGAGTGCCTTGAGCGCAAGGAAGTGGGATCGATTGCGTTCTCGCCGGACGGGAAGACGCTCGCGGTGTCGTCGGGCAAGACGGTCGAACTGCTGCGTTAAGGTTTTTCCGAAAACGCCGAGTTCCCTCCTTCGCCGTGGCTCACCCTGCGGCAGTTCTTGGGAAGGCTTCGGAGGGCAGGCGCGGAGAAGGATGCGGCGAGACCGCAGAATTCCCATTTGGAAGGACTGCAGCGACCTCTCCGCTCATCAGGCCGCGTCTGCGATCTCGGCGTTAAGGCGTGCGGCTGAGATCTCGGACGTTGCCTAAAGCGCCGAGAGCCGCGGCAGCTCGCGGTCGCGGGCGATGAGGATCGGGTCTTTAACCGGCCACGGAATTCCGACGTCGGGATCGTTCCACAGGAGCCCGCTCTCAGCGTTCGGCGCGTACGGTCCGTCCACCTTGTACAGCACCTCGCTGCCGTCTGTCAGCGAGAGGTATCCGTGGGCGAAGCCGCGGGGGACGTAGAGCGACGCGGCGTCATCGTCGCCGAGTTCCATCGCGACGAACTTCCCGAAGGTCTCAGAGCCGCGACGCACATCGACGGCGACGTCATAGATGCGCCCCCGCGTGCAGCGGACGATTTTCGCCTGCCCGTTCGGATCGCGCTGGAAGTGCAATCCCCTCAGGACGCCGCGCCGGGTGTTGCGGGAGACGTTGTCTTGCAGGAAGTCTCCGCGGATGCCCGCCTTCTCGAAGTCTTCGCGCTTGTAGGTCTCGAGGAACGCGCCGCGGTCGTCCGAGAAAATGCGGGGACGCACGAGGATGACGTCCGGGATCGACTGGCGGATGAACTCGAACGGCATAGCGCACGATTATACGGATCGTCCGCCTTCGCCGTCGCGCTCCAGACCATGACGCTGGGTAAGGCTACGGCGGACAAGTCAGCGCTTTCGCCGCCAGT
Organism: uncultured Planctomycetales bacterium; assembly: GCA_964468745.1. Classification (GTDB taxonomy): domain Bacteria; phylum Planctomycetota; class MHYJ01; order MHYJ01; family JACPRB01; genus JACPRB01. The sequence goes on from CAYXVY010000219.1 coordinate 6,960, forward strand.
CTTCGACCTGTTCGCCGAAGCGGGTCCGGTACGACGGCTGGATCGCGATCGCGCGCTCCGCCGAGGCGACGGCCTCGCCGAATCTGCCGCCGTCGGCGAGGAACAGGGCCAGCATCATGTGCGCGAGCGCGTACTTCGGCGCGAGCTCGGTCGCGCGGTGCGCGTCCTGCATGGCCGATTCGAGGAGCTCGGGACGTCGGCTCAGACCCCATTCGCGGCGGTGCACCGTCGCGAGAAGAAGGTGCGCCGTCGCCGATGTAGGGTCGGCCTCGAGTGAGGCGACGCACGACTTCTCCGCGGCGCGCAGATCCTCGACCCCCTGGTCCGCCGCGTGCCACGAGCGTTCCAGAAGCACCTGTGCGCGTACCTCGTGCGATTCGGCCCGACGCAGCGGGCTGGCGACGGCACGGTCGGCGTCCGCAAGCGCGTTGTCGAGCGCGGCGCGCCCCGCCTCCGTCCCGCGCCCGGACTTCTCCGCCACGCGCAGCCGGAGTCGCGCGCGCTCGCACAAAGCGGCCGCGTGATCCGGGGCGGAGGCGAGGAGACGATGGTAGTCGCGCAGAGCTTCTTCGCGGCGCGTCTCGTCGGGGAAGATGCCCAGCGTGAGCGCGCGGTTGAAGCGCGCCTGCACGTTTTCGGGCTCGATCGCGAGCGCCCGGTCGGCGGCCGCGACGGCGTCCGCCAGGGCCGCGTCGAAGGGTTCATCGCGCGCCTGCAGCCAGCGTGCCCACACGAATTCGATGCCGCAGAGCAGGGCGTCTGGCGTCGGATCCGCGGGGCCGGCAAGACGCGCCGCCTGGACGGCGCGCCTGCCTTCGTTGCAGGCTTCGGCGGGATCCTCGGAGCGGCCCAGCTTCAGCGACGCGACCTGCGACCAGATCATCGCCTCCACGATCCGCACCTCCGCGGCGTTTGCGTCCACTTCGAGCGCATCGCGCACGTATTGCTGCGCGCGGCCGAGCGCGACCCCGGCGACGACGCAGCACATGGCCGCCGCGTTGAGGAGAATTGCGGGATCGCTGCGTTTGATCGACGCTGCGATCTCGAATTGCTGCATGGAACCCGTCGCCTGCCCCGAGAAGATCATGCGGAATCCGACGAGCCGGTGCATGTCCGCCTGCAGCGTCCTCGGGCCCGAAGCGCTCGCGAAACGATCGGCAGCCTGCTGGAACGCGGCCACGTCGAGACGCACGAGCGCCTCGAGCATCTCCGCGTAGACCATTCGCGCCTGCTCCGTGCGCGTGCCGAGCCTGCGTGCTTCCGCGAGGTCGGCCCGGACCGCCTCGACCGTGGGGGCGCATCGGCGCGGCCAGCCGTTCACCATGATCGCCTCGCGAACGACGCGTGCGTCAAGCAGCAACGCGGACCGGGCGAGCGCACGCTCGAGGTAGGCGTCTCCCGTCGCGCGAGCGCCGAGCTTCTCGATCGCCTCGTCGAGACAGGCGAGGGCCCGATCGGTGCGTCCAAGCTTCGCGTGGACGCGCCCCATCGTGATGAGCGATTCGTGGATGTCGGGACTGCGTCGGCGGAGTTGCTCGAGAAGGCCGAGGGTCCGCTGCATCTTGGCGCGCTCCTCGCCGGGGGGCGAGGCGGGACCCATGAGAGAATTCTCGTAGCTGTCGACGGCCTGCTGCGCGACGGCGTCGATGTTGCGCAAGGTCTCGGCGAGCTGCGACTGCACATGCCGTCCCGCCCAGGCGAAATAGGCGCCCGCGAGGACGGCCACTCCCACGCCGACGGCCAGAGCAGCCACCGCACGATGATGCCGAACGCGTCGCGCCCACCGCTCAAAGAGAGACGGGGGCCGCGCCGCGATCGGCTCCCCGCGGAGTGCGTGGTCGAGGTCGTCGGCAAAGCCGCCCGCGCTGATGTACCGCAGATGCGGCTCGGGTCGCAGCGCCTTCATCGCGACGGTCTCAAGATCTTGAGCAACGTCCGCCCGGCGCGCCGACGGCCGCGGAGTGTCGTCGGCGACGATTTTCAGGCAGATCTCCTCCATCGATTCGCCGGTAAAGGGAGGCGTGCCCGTGAGGGTCTCGAACAGGATGACGCCGAGCGCCCACACGTCGCTGTGCGGCCCCGCCGTCTCGCCGCGCACCTGTTCGGGGGACATGTATAGCGGCGTGCCGACCATGTCGCCCGGCCGCGTGAGAGCAAGCGAGGCGCCGGCGACGCGCGCGAGTCCGAAATCGGTGACGACGGCTCGTCCTGCCCGGTCGATCATGATGTTGTCGGGCTTGAGGTCGCGATGAACGATCCCCTGTGAGTGGGCGAATTGGATCGCCCGTGCCACGTCGACGAGGATCTCGAGCCGCCGGCGCTGGGGGAGGGTCGAATCGCGAAGCGTCGTCCCCTCGACGAAATCCATCGCGATGTAATGCTGGCCGTCCGATACGCCGACGTCGTGAATGCCGACGATGTTGGGGTGGCGCAGGCGGGCGGCGGCGCGCGCTTCGTTGAAGAGTCGCAACGGGGCGTCGGCGCTCGTCGATCCCTCGGGCAGAACTTTGAGGGCGACGGCGCGGCGAAGGTCGGGATCGTACGCGCGGTAGACGACGCCCATGCCGCCTCGGGCGACCTCGCGCTCAATTTCATATTTGCCGATGCGCGCGAGGGGGCGAGGTTCTGCCGCAGCGGGCGTCTGGGAGATGATGCGGCGAAGGTGATCGAGGTCCACGTAGTACCTGAGAGAAGTGTATCCGCGGACGCCGCGACCGGGATCGCGAGCCTGATACGATGGCGGCATGAAGCGCGGCGTGCCGTTCATCGTGGCGGCGGGGGCGACCCTGGTCGGATGGGGATGGTCGCGGCTGGCGACGGCAGAGGCCGGCCTGCGATCGTCCCCCGTCGTTCTCGGCGAGTCGCTGTTCGGAATGATGCTGCTCGGGTTCATCGCCGTCGCCGGGATGGCGCTCGTCGAGAAGGCAAAGCCCGCGCTGTGGCGGGCCGCGATCGTGCTCGGAGCGGGGATCGCCGGTTTGAGTGCGGGGGGCGGTGCCGGGTTTTGGGCAGCGCGCGGCGCGCACGCACTGACGCTGGCGCGGGCGGAACTCATTCTCGATGCGATCGATCGCCACGCCAGAACGGAGGGCAAGGTCCCTCAACGCCTCGAGGAACTGCCGCCGGAACTGCTGAAGGAAGTCCCGTCGACCGGCTACCGGGGGACGTTTCGGTACGCGCGCTCCATCGGAGAGTATCGCCTCGGATTCGTCGACTACTACGGCCTGACGCACACGTTCGAATCGGCCACGAAGCGATGGCGAGCCGAGTGATGCCGCCCGGGTCTAACCTGCTTCCGACGGGAACAGCTCGTTCAGTTCCGCCTGCGCGTCCGCGTCGTCGAGCGTGTAGTCGCGGACTTTCGCGAGGATCAGCTTCCGCAGCATGCGGCGCGCGTAGTCGGCGTGCGACTTGACCGCCTGCTCGCCGATCTTGAGCTCCTGCGCCACATCGCCGTACGTCGGGCGGCGGCCGGCTGCGGCATCGACGTCCAGTCGCTTGAACACGTCCCAGCAGATCCCGCGTCCCATCGACGACAGCGCGCGTTCGAGCTCCGGGATGGCGGCGCGCAGCAGCGAGTAGATCCACTCGGTGTCGAATGCCTCTTCCGGCGTTGCGGCGGCGGGTTCCGAGGGGGAGGGGAGGCCGTCGAGCGAGAACAGCTTCTGTCCGCCTCCGCGCTTCTGCGCCTGCTCGTGTTTACGTTCGTCGAGGAGGAAGTGGCGCAGGCACGCCTTGATGTAGGTGCGGAAGCGCCCGCGCGCGGGATCGACGTCCTTCAAGAAATCGGTCTCGAGGAGCCGCACGAAGAACGTCTGCGTGAGGTCGCGCGCATCCGCATCGGACTTGCGCCACGCGCGGGTCACGTAGAGGTAGACGGGGCCCCAATAGGCGCGGAACAGTCCGTCGAGATGGGCGGCGCGCTCGGTGCCGTCGCGGGCGGCCAGGATCGATCCCCAGCTCGTGGCGGGAAAGCTCTGGGGGGCGGTGGTCATCTCCCCCGATCTTAGCGATTTTCGCCGCGGCGGTGCGCGCGGATTTCTCTCCATCGGGTGAGGAACGAAAGGAGATTTCCATGCGGATCGCAGGACTGGTGCTCGGGATCCTGGGCGGGCTTGTGGCGGGCCTGCTGGGAATGAAGTGGATCGCCGACGCGAACGAGTTGAGCCGCGAGATCCAGGCGGCGCAGGCGCTGGGCGTCGACACGAGCGACGTGAGTCGGATGGTGACCGCGGGCTGGCTGCTGGTCGCCTCGCTGGCGCTCGGCATCACCGGCGGGGTGCTGGCGATGTTGGGTCGCGGCAAGCCCGCGGCGGGACTGCTGCTGGCGGGAGGTGTGGCGCCCGTGATCTTCGCGCCCGTCGCGCTGATCTTCACGTGGCTGCTCGTGGTGGGCGGGGTGTGCAGTTTCTGGGCGAAACCGCGGGCGGCGTAGGAAACGTCGGTCCAAACACGCGAACGGCTTAACGCCGAGAGCGCCGAGCACGATATGGAGAGGCCGCAGGACTTGCCCGATGTGGGGGACTGCGACCTCTCCTTCGGCATTCTGTACGAGAGAGAGACTTCCCGAAAAAAACGCAGAGCCCGCTGAGGAAGACAGGAGTGGCTTGGGGCGCGGAGTTCGATCTTCCGCCGGCCCGCGCGAAGCGCGGGCGCGGCCACGCAGGCCGCGATTCCGAAACGCCCAGCACATGTCAGGAGCGTTTCGGAATCGCGGCCTGCGTGGCCACCCGTGCGGGCTATGCCCGCACGGCGGCGGAACGCGTTCGTTCGACGACTTCCTCGGATGCGATGGATTCTCTCTCTGCGGCGACTCCGCGAGCTCTGCGTTAAGTCTGGAAGGTCTGCGGAGAACTGATTTCCCGAGTGACGGAGTCGGCGGTATGCTCTCGTCTAGTGCATATGCGCCACCTCGTGGTCGTCGGGCTTCTTCTCGCCGGCTGCGGCCGCAATCTCAACGACGATCTCGCCGACTTGCGCGCCGAGATCACGCAGCTTGAAAAGGAGTTGCCGCCGGAATCGCCCCTGTGGATCGCGGATGGGCCGTACGCGTTCGACAAGTACCTCGACGACTTCACGCCGGGCGTGCCGGACTACATCTACAACCACCTCGCAAAGAAGCTCGGTCAGATGAAGAACGAGGAGATCGCGTCGCAGTCGCAGGGACTCCTGTCGCCCGACGCGCTCTTCAAGGATCCCGCGCCGTTGCGGGGCAAGTTCTGGACGATCCGCGGGACGATCGCAAATCTGGAGCCGCAGCCTGTCGCCGACCGGGCGTTGGGGCGGCGTGAAGTCTATTCGGGTGTGCTGTTCATGGAAGGGCGGCCCGTCCTCTTCCACGTGCTCGACAAGCCGGACGTCGCGTTCATCGGGCAGGACGTGATGGAGGCGCACGCCATCTTCCTCAAGATCGTGAGCTATACGGCGCGCAACGGACGGAAAGTGGACGCCCCCTTCTTGCTCGCACGCAGACTGGGAAAGTACTATTAGCGCCCTGTGGAAAGACTGTGGGCGCCATGGCGCATGCCGTACATCAAGAAGCACTCCGACAAGACGCCGTGCTTCCTGTGCGCGTATCGCACGGCGCCGAAGAAGGACCGCTCGAATCTCGTGGTGGCGCGCGGGCGCGCGTGCTTCGTCGTCATGAATCGCTACCCGTACAACGTGGGGCACCTCCTGGTCGCGCCGTTGCGGCACGAGGCGGAGCTGGGTGGGATGACGGGCGAGGAGCGCGAGGAGATGCTCGCGCTGGCCGCACGCTCGCAGAAGGCCCTCGATGGCGCGTTCCGCCCGGACGGCTACAATCTGGGGATCAACCTCGGCCGTACGGCGGGGGCGGGTCTTCTCGGACACATTCACCTGCACGTGGTGCCGCGGTGGAATGGAGACACCAATTTCATGCCCGTCACGGGCGAAACCAAAGTCATGCCGATCGGATTGGGCGATGCATTCAAGGCCATCAAGCGTAAATTCTGATATGCGATGCGCGCTGCTCGTGGTTCTGCTGGCGATGGTGCCCGGCTGCTCCGACGTGCCGAAGGCGCGCTGGCACACCACGCCGCCGCTGCCGAAGAAAAACAAGGAGTTCCTCGACGCGCTGGTCGAGATCGTGACGAAGCGCGGCTACCAGGTCGAGGCCCGCGACGATGTCCGCGGCACGCTCGTCACTCAGTGGAAGGTGCGGTTGGGGGCGTCCTGGCGCGAAGGGAAACGTGAGAGGGTGGACGCACACATTGAGCCGACCCCGCAGGGATCGGCGCTGCGCCTGATGGTGTCGCGCGAGATCAACGACGAGACGCGCAAGCCGCTGTCCGAGCCGCACGCCGACTGGATCGCGTGGGGCGGTGACGAGGATCTCGCGGCCGCCATGGTCATGCTGGTGAAGATGAAGCTCGAGAAGCGGGGCCTCGATGATTAGGGCGTGCCTCGCGCTGCTGCTGCTCGCGTTGCCCGGCTGCACCGATCCGCCCCCCTTTCCCCCGGTAACCATCAAGGGGGTGAAGTTCGACGTGGAGTGGCTGCGCGAAGATCCCGCTCGGCGGCTTTCGCCGGTGCGGCACTCGCGGCTCGTGGACGAGCGCGGAGTGCTCGCGAGCTTCGGGTACGACCGGTATCTGCACTACTGGTCCGAGAACTCGGGCGGCGGCTACGAAGTGCTCTTCCTGGCGGCGGACGGCAAAGTCGTCGATCGCCAGCCGC
>CAYXVY010000220.1:0-2205 GCA_964468745.1 uncultured Planctomycetales bacterium
GGCGGTGGTGGCGGTGGCGGGAAAAAGGAACAGCCGATTCCGGAGCCGCATGCCACGAAGCGTGAGGTCAAGGATCCGCCGCCGCCCGACGATTCGAAACGCCTGCGCGAGGAACACGCCAGCCAGGCGGTGAAGAAGGTCAAGGATCTCGCGGCCTCGGGCGCGGATCCGCAGGCGATGATCGCTGCCTGCGTGAAGGCGGAGCCGGACGTCAAGGGTACGTCGCACGAAGCCGAACTCAAGGCGCTTCACCAGGCGGCGATTGCGAGGGTGGCCAATTCCAAGGGTGAAATCGACGCGGTACTCGCGCAGATCCGAGCCATGCCCCAACAGGATTCGAGCTTCAACAAGTACGACGAGGCGCAAAAGCTCATCGACAAGGCACTCAAGCTCGCGTGGGACGACCCCGATCAGGGCCAGGCGAAGCGCGTCAACGACGCGAAGAACGAGTACGTGCAGAAATACAACGACGCCGCCTTCACGGCCTACACGCCCATCATGAAGGAAGCCGAGGAACTCGAGCGGAATCGCGAGTATCGCGCCGCGGCCGATTGTGCCGAGCGATTCCCTGAGCGCTTCCGGAAATCGACACACTGGCCCGCGCTCGACATGCTGCGCGCACGTTGCCGCCGGATGCAGTCGGGATCGAAGGCTCCGCCGCCTCCCAATCCGCCTCCGGCCTCGTCCCAGGCGCCGCCTCCGTCGGACGGCGAGAGGCGCGGCGCGGACGGGATGCAGGCGTTGGACGCGCCTGCCGTGGGTAAGTGGGTGGCGGTCTTCGACGGCAAGACCATGGACTTCTGGCAGCGCATGGTGCAGTCGAATGAGAATGCGGACAGCTGGTCGGTGAAGGACGGCCAGTTGGCGGGAGTGAGTTCCGCTGCCGCGGGCGCCCACAACACCGGCAACGACTTCATCATTTTGAAGTTCGAAGCGGTCTCGGATTGCGAGCTGACGTGGGAGATGAAGGTCGAGGGAGGGCAGGGCGTCCAGATCGGCACGCGACTGCGCTCCGGAGCGTCTGCGAGCGCGCTGATCGCCCAAGCCACGCCTGCGGAATGGTCGAAGTACGCGCTTAAGCTCGAGGGCAAGTCGCTTTCAGTCAATCGTGGCACCACGGCGCTGACCCCGCAGAACGTGAACGCGATGGAGAGCGGCCGCGTCTTCTTCGCGCTGACGGCCGGCGCCAAGGCCTGGATCAAGGACCTGAAGTTCAAGCGGCTCAAGTGATCCTCGTTCTCGATAACTACGATTCGTTCACGTTCAATCTCGTGCAGGCGCTTGGATCGCTCGGCGCCGAGGTGCGGGTGAAACGCAGCGACGCGGTCACCGTCACGGACGTCGAGCGCGCCGCGCCGGAACGCATCGTGATTTCGCCCGGTCCGAAGACGCCGCTGGAGGCGGGCGCGTCCGTTGACGTCGTGCGGTATTTCACGGGAAGGATTCCGCTTCTTGGGGTGTGCCTGGGACACCAGAGCATCGCGGCGGCGTTCGGTGGACGCGTCGTGCGATCGGCGGTTCCTGTGCACGGCAAGACGAGCCGGATTTTCCACGACGGGGCGGGCGTCCTGCGCGGCCTGCCCAATCCCTTCGTCGCGATGCGGTACCACTCGCTCGTGGTCGATCGCGCGTCGCTCCCCGCAGAGTTGGCGCCGACGGCCCGCGCCGAGGCGGGCGAGCTGATGGGGATCCGGCACCGCGATCATCCGGTCGAGGGAGTGCAGTTCCATCCGGAGAGCTACCGGACCGAGGCGGGTATGGCGCTTCTTCGCAACTTCCTTGCGATGTAAACCGCCCGTCCCTATGATCGTCGCGCCATGAGCGAGCTCAAGGGGCACTGGGCCCTTGTCCTGGGGGCGTCGAGCGGATTCGGAGAAGCGACGTCGCTCGAACTCGCGCGCCGCGGCATGAATATTGCAGGCGTGCACCTCGACCGGAAGGGGACGATGCCGAATGTCGATCGCATCGTGGGCGAGATCCGAAAGATGGGCGCGCAGGCCGAGTTCTTCAACGTCAATGCGGCCGACGAGGAGAAACGGAAGGAAGTGCTTGACGCCGTAGCGCCGAAGCTGGGGACCGGGACATTCCGCACGGTCATGCATTCGCTTGCGTTCGGCACGCTCAAGCCGTTCCTGGCCGAAAAGGATGAGGAACGCCTGAACAAGAGCGGATTGGAGATGACGCTCGACGTGATGGCGAACTCGC
>CAYXVY010000221.1:0-6831 GCA_964468745.1 uncultured Planctomycetales bacterium
CTCCCGACCCCGCCCGAGGATCCCCCCATCCACCTCCCCCGCCTTCCGATCCCACCTTGACACCCCGCAATTCGAGGGATACCGTTCTCCCAGTCCCAATCGTGACCAAACCACTCACTTCACCCGACGTCGCCGTCGTCATCACTTCCTTCAACGGCCGCGAAGATACCCTCGCCTGCCTGCGCTCGCTGCACCGCACCCGCCAGGCACCCCATGACGTCCTGCTGATGGACGACGCGTCGACCGACGGGACGAGCGAAGCCGTGCGCGGCGAATTCCCGGACGTCCGCGTCGTCCGCAACGAGCGCAACCTCGGATACGTGCGGACCCTCAACCGCGGCATCCAGCTCGCTCGTGATGCGGACTACGTGCTTCTCCTCAACAACGACGTCACAGTCGCAGACGATCTCATCGCGAACCTGGTTCGGACCGCGCAATCGGACCCTCGCATCGGCCTGTGCGGGCCGCAGATGTACTACCACGCACACCCCGACACCCTTTGGGCCGCGGGAGGATGCGTCTCGCCGTGGACGGGGAGAGCAAGCCACCGCCGGCAGGGGATGTCGCACGACAACGGGGCGGCGCCCATCGATGTCGATTACGTCCCCGCCGCGGCCATGCTCGTCCGCACCTGCGCGTTCGAGCACGTCGGACTCTTCGAACCCGCCTACGAAGCCTACTTCGAGGAAGTGGATTTCTGCATGCGACTGCGCCAGTCGGGCTATCGCGTCACGCACGTCCCGCAGGCACGCATCTGGCATCGCGTCTCGCGCACGATGTCGCGCGTCCACTCGCCCCAGCGGCTCAAATTCTTCGGCGTGCGCAACCGGCGCTGGTGCCTGCGACGTCACGCCCCCGCCCACCATCGGCCGCTGATCGACGCGATCGACGCGATGATCACGGCGCTGCAGTTCACGTGGAACCTGGCGGCACGGTCGCCCGCCGCCGCAGCGGGGGTCTTCCGCGGCTACTGCGCCGGATGGAGCAGGATGCCGGTGGAGTCCCGCGCCGCCGCGAGTCAGCCTCACATGGTGCTGGAACGCCACGAGGCCGGCGAAACGGATTCGCGCCCGGCCTCCCTCCTGGTCAGCTCCGACGTGCACGACGGCGCCGAGGTCGGCTAACGGGACGTCACGCCCTCTGCGCGACGCGTCGCAGCAGCACGAACACGATCGTGTAGCAGACCGCCACGATCACCGCGAGCGCGTTGTAGCCCAGCGCCATGCTCGCGTACTCCACGATCCCGCCCGCCGTCGCCCCCAGCAGGTTCCACCCGAACAGCTGCTCCGGCAGCTGCTGGTCCCGGAACGTCACGCTGAAGATCAGGTTCGCGAAGTAGATCGCCGAGAAGGTCATCAAGCTCGCCAGGACGAAACGCAGCGTCGTCGACTCCACCGCCAGCAGGTTGTGAAGCGGATAGACGAGCGTGACAAGGCACGACGCCAGCAACAGCGCGAACGCGGCGGGAAGCACCCATCGCCCCCGCAACAGCGCCGCCGTCCAGTTCGCCGCCAGCACGAGCGCCAACACCGCCAGGAACACGAGCGACGAATTTACCCACGTCGTGCCGAAGAGCAGGCTGAACTGCACGATCGACTTCGTCTCCAAGAGGAGAAAAGCGACCCCCATGAACACGAACGCGAGCTTCGTCTCGATCGGCGCGCCGCCGCCGGTCCGCTGGAGCCACACCATCATCGCCACGATGAGCGCCCCCAGCCCCGCCAGCGCCCACATGTAAAGCGCCGGCACGCTCCGCTCGCGCAGATACGGGAATGGCCAGTCGTCGGTCGAAATCTCGGGCGAGCCCGGCGGCAACCGCAGGGGACCCGGCCCGCGCGGCGCTACCAGCACGTACAAGTCGCCCCCCTGCGTGTTGAGGTTTTCCGGCTTGCTTCCCGTCGCCGCCAGGATCATCGCAGCGAACTTCTCCGCAAGCCACTCGCGCCGGTAATTGTTGTAGAGCAGCAAGTCGCCGTCGTCCGTCAGCAAGTCGCGCGCGCGACGGAACGAATCCTCCGTGAACAGGTAGTTTTCCAGCCGCAGCTGCGCCATCGAGCTCACCTTCACCAGCGAGTCCGTCAGCGCGAAGATGACGAGGTCGTAGCGCCGCTTCGTGCGCGTCATGAACGCGCGCGCGTCGTCGATCACGAGGTTCACGCGCTTGTCCGAGTACGGCTTCTCCGGGTGATACATCGATCCGATCCGCGCGATCACCGGGTCGATCTCGACCGCGTCCACGTGCTCCGCGCCGTTGATCAGCGCACTTACCACGTCGTTGCCGGTGCCGGCGCCGATGACGAGCACGGTGCGATAGGGCGCCCGCCCTTCCTTCCGCCGCCGCTCGTGCGGCCACTCGTAGAAGAGCGTGCGGAGCGTCTCCTCCGTCTGCATCACCTGGTGGACGATGCCGTTGGCGTAGATGCGCCAGCGGTGTTTCGGCGGGTCGGTGTACTCGACCTTCTGGTAGGGGGACCAGTGCGCCTCGAACGCCCCCTTGAAATCCGGATGCGCCAGCATGCTCGCGTCCTGGTGTCGCACGACGAGGACCGCCGCCGCCAGCGGCGCCAGCGCGATCCATCGCCAGCGCCATGACGTCGCGTCCGCGGCGAGGAACAACGCGGCCGCCGCGACGAACCAGGTCCACGCCGGAAGCTCCAATGCGCTCGCCCCCATGAAGGCGAGGATGCCGGCCAGCGAGCCGGCGATGTCGAACGTGTACGCGCGCAGCGGTGCGAGTTCGCGGAAGACCTTCGCCGTCCGTTGCGCGATGCACGCGAAGACGACGACGACCGCGACGAACCAGATCGCGAACAGCCAGAGGCCCGACTGCGTCTTCTCCGGGGTGGATGTGAAATACAGCTCGCCGGCAATCTCGCCGCCGAACGCCTCGAAGCCGGGGATCGCGGGGCGCCCGATGCCCACGAACGCGATCAGCGCCGCGAGCGCGAACGCCGCCCCCTGGTAGAGCCACTCCGACGCGCGCGGGGAGGCGTACGGATGAAGCAGGAATCCGGCGCCCATGCCGACGAACACCGCCATGAGCACGAGATTCGGGAAGTACCCGAGATTCCAGATGGTGCCGCCAAGGTAGCGGATGAGCGCGAGCTCGAGGAAGAGCGTCAGGAAGCCGAGGAGGAAGAGCTTGAGCGGGGCCCGCGTCATGAGCGAAGTATTCTAAGAGGCAGCCGCTGAAAAGTGAGCCATTTGGGACTGCGCACAAATGACCTGTGCACATCCAAGACGCCAGGACTGCGAAACGGACAACATGCGATCTCATGACCGCACGGGTGTTCCCGCGCAATGCTGAAGATCACACGCGGTCAGTCACCTTGCCGCGGCATGAGCCGAAAAAAACGCGGAGCGCGCGGAGGAAGCGCTGAGTGGCTGGGGGCGCTGAGGTCCGCCGGCGTGCGGGCGGTGCCCGCACGGGCGTCCATGCAGGACCCGATTCCGAGACGCCCGACGTGGACGGGGCCGTCTCGGAATCGGGTCCTGCGTGGACGCACCCGCGCTGTGCGCGGGCCGGCGGACGGCACATCCTCTCCGCGCCCCGAATCCCTCTTGTCCTGCTCAGCGGGCTCTGCGTTAAGTCGGGAACATGGCGGAACGTGACCCGCTGCGTGTGCGGCAGAGATTGTTCAACTTGTTTCCGCGCAGCGCCTTAGCCCGGCAGGGCCCCCGCCGATGCTATTTGCCGGTCGCCACCGGCGGGCGGAAGCCGTCCGTCGCGCGGCGCAGGAACAGGATCGCGAAGCACGTGTCGATGTGCTCCTGTCGCCAGCCGCCGTCCTTCGCCTGCTCGCCGAGGATGAGCTTCGCCCCTTCGACGTACCACTCGTGCTCGCCGAAGAGCTCGGTGCCGAAGAGCGTCCCCGCGCGTTCAATCGCGTAGAGGTAGTAATAAAGCGGGCCGCCCGCGTTGCCGGGATTCTGCGTCACCGACCAGTGGTCGGTCATCCACTTGCGCGCGGCGACGCACCGCACATGCGTCCGTGGCTGGGCCCCCATCATGTAGAGGAGCGTCGCGAGACTCCCCATCCCGCCCGCCGTCATCGATCCCGTCGCGTCCTTGTTGAGCGCGTCGTAATGCCAGCCGCCGTCCTTGTGCTGGTCCTTCTCCCACCACTCGATCGCTTCCTTGAGCGTCTTCGGCGGCACCATGACACTCGCGTCGAATGCAGCGCGCAGTCCCATAGCCGCGTACTGCGTGTTGGAATTGTCGCCGGTGTTGCGCGGTCCGCCGCCTCCTCCGCTGGCCGCGCGCTTCTTCGCGATCGTAATCCTGGGCAGCGCCTGCGTCCCCTTCTGGGGCTTCGGCGGCTGCGCGGGGGGCTTGATGTGGTCGAGCGGAACCGGATCTCCGTAGCTCCACTGCCCGTTCGGGCACTGGTTGTCGACGAGGAACTGCGCGCACTGCGCGATCCGCCACTGGTACTTCGCCTTGTCGAGCTTCGCGAGCGCCATCGCCTGGATCGACGTGTCGTACGTCCGCTCCAGCGGCCCTTCGACGCAGTGTTTCAGGATCTGCTGGAAGCGCGGCTCGGCTTGGTCCGCCCCCGCATGTACGAGCGTGAGGAGCAGAAAGTCGTCGTAGCGGTGCATGACCCCTTCGCGCTCGAACGGCTTCGTATCCCCCGCATCGTATCGCGCGTAAAGGTACTCGACGCCCTTCTTGACCGCCTGCTCCACGGCCTCGCGATCCACCCTGAGGATCACGTCCTCGATCTTCGGTTCCTTCGACGCGTCCTGCAGGACGAGGAGCGCGATCAGCGCGGCGATCATTGCACCTATGGTACGCGGCGGCCCGTCGCGGCGCGGCGCCTCGCGCTACAATAGTCACGAATGCCCCCGCTGCGACCGGGCGCCGTCTTGGGCGGCAAGTACGAGATTCTCGATCCGCTCGGCGAGGGGGGCATGGCGCGCGTCTACCGCGCCCGCGACGCCTCGCTCAATCGCGAGGTGGCCATCAAACTTCTGCAGCCCGACATCGCACGCAAGCCGCGGATCATCGCCCGCCTCAAGCGCGAGGCGCGCGTGATCGCGTCGATCTCGGACCCCGGCATCGTCCGGCTGCTGGATTTCGTGGAGGGGGACGACGTCGGCCCGTTCATCGTCCTGGACTTCGTGCGCGGGCGGACGATGTTCGACATGATCCCGGACGCGTCGTGGACGCGCGACGCGCGCATGGGCGCGGTCGAGCAGGTCGCGCGGGCGATGCACGCGGTGCACGAGCGGGGCATCGTGCATCGGGACCTCAAGCCGGGAAACGTCATGATCGACGCGTCGGGCCGCGCCGTCGTCATGGATTTCGGCATTGCGCAGGTGGAGGACGCCTCCGTGCGGCTCACGCAGGAGGGCACGGCCGTCGGCACGCCCGTTTACATGGCGCCCGAACAGGTGCGGGGCGACGCCGACGGCATCGATGCGCGAACCGACGTCTACGCGATCGGCGGCATGCTGTATGAGGTCCTCACCGGCCAACCCCCATTCCGGCTCACGTCGCTTTCGGAAATCTTCGCGCAGATCCTGAACGAGATGCCGCGGCCGATCCGCTCGATCGATGCTACGCTGAGCGCGGAGTGCGAGACGGTCTGCCGGCGTGCCCTCGCGAAGTCGCGCGAGCTGCGCTATCCGAATGCGCTCGCGCTCGCGGACGACCTGGAACGGGTGCGCAGGGGAGAGGACGCGCTCGTGAGCCGGATCGATTTGCAGACGCCGATCCCGGGCGTGACGCCGAGGCCGCACTTCAAGCACGCGGCCGTGTCGAGACGGGTGCCGTGGACACCCATCGCGATCACGCTCGCGGCAGTTGGAGCCCTCGTGGCCGCGATGTGGATCGGATGGCGCATCGGCGCGACGCAGCAGTCCCCGCCCTCGCCGATCGCGGCGACTCCGCCGCCGAACTCGACCCCTGCGCCGCCCCCGGTCCCTGCGGAGTCTCCGGAGACGTTCGCTCGGCGTGAAGTGGAAAGGCTGATCCTGCAGGACACGCGGATCGCGGCGGAGCGGCGCCTCGGCGACATGCTGAGCCGCTATCCCGGGCATGCGGAAACGCAACGCTCCGCGGAGCACTCATTTGCGGCGCTGTACATGTCGGAGTGGGTGACGGCGTGGGAGCCGACAGGGATGCCCGCGTCCGGGCCGATCTCCACCCACAACGGTGTGCTGAGAATGGAGATGCGCGATCGCGGGCAGAACGCCGTCATCGACGATGGACCCGCGGCCGCGCGGGGGATCCGTGTCGATGTGATGGTCATCGAGTCGTACGGCGATGCGGGTCCGAGCATCGCCTACGGCTTTCACGATGACCGGAATCTGCGCGTGTGGCAGTTGAGCGTCGATCGCATGAAGCTGATGGTGATGCGCGATGGCGTCGTGGACGCGCGGCAGGAGGTCCTCCTTGCCTATCCAAGCGCTCCCGACGGGCGCTGGATGGATGTCGCGATCGTGTCCGTCGTGGAGCACGCGATGTTCTTCCACAACGGCAAGCTTGTCCACGTGGGACTGTCGTCCGAGCTGCGCTTGGGCAGGCCATACGTGTTCAACACGACGAAGGCCATCGCCGAGTACCGGAAGATTCGCGTCCTGCCGGTGCGATAGGGGGTGTGCGGAAATAGGCTGAACAAATCCAAGACGCTTGGACCGCGACACGGACAACAGGCGATTTCATAAGCGCACGGGTATTCGCGCGCAACGCTGAAGTTCCCACGCGGTCACTCACCTCGCCGCAGCATGGTCCGAGCCAAACGCTGAGATCGCGGAGGTTCCGCTGAGTGGCTTGGGGCGCTGAGGCCCGCCGGCGTGCGGCCGCGCAGACCCGGATTCCGAAAC
>CAYXVY010000222.1:0-3257 GCA_964468745.1 uncultured Planctomycetales bacterium
TCGTGGCCCTCGCCGCCGGCGCGGCGGCCGCCACCGGTACGATGTCTTCCCGCCCCGCAGCCGCGCAGGAGCACGTCCCGTCGTCGCTCGAAGCCGTGGCGCAGGCCGCGCGCGACGCGGTCGCCCTCCGCGGCGTCCAGCCCGAGCGTCTCTGCAACGCGCGGACCGCTGAGGCACACGTGTTGCTCGTTCGCTCGTGGGACCGGCAGGTCTACCTGTACGTCGACGACAGCTTCCGCGGATTCGTCGCGCTCGACGAGCCGGCCTTCGCGGTGGCCGCGGCGTGCCGGGCCGCCGGGCGGCGCGTGGCCGTCCAGGCTTGGGGCTACTCACCCGCGTGGGGCGGCGTCGGACGTTTCGAAGGCGCTCGCCTGGCCGTTGACATCCGCGATTTTCCGGCGGACCCCGCCCGTCCCCCGACGTAACTTCACACAGGAAAGAATCGCATGACTCGCACGATCCTCACGCTCCTCGCCCTGCCCATCTTCGCCGTCGCCGCGCAGGCCCAAGATGTGCTCCAAGACGACGACCAGCGCGCCGTCTTCCGCCTCGCGTTCTCTCCCGACGGAAAGCTCCTCGCGTCCGGAGGCGCCGACATGCTCGTGCGCATCTGGGACGTAGAAACAAAGAAGAGCGTCGCGAAGCTCAAGGGCCACAAGGGCGACGTGCACGGGGTCGCGTTCTCTCCCGACGGGAAGACGATCGTTTCGGGCGACATCTATCGCAACGCGAAGGTGTGGGACGTGGCCGCAAAGAAGCAGGTGAAGGCTCTCGAACTGCCGGGACCGACGTACACGATGATCTTCGCGCCCGACGGCAAGAGAGTTTATGTCGGCAGCAGGGACCCGTGGGTTTACGTGTGGACCCCCGATGCGGCCGATGACGCGGAAATCCCCAAGCTCCGCTCGGACAACGAAGTGTTCGGCCTCGCGATCTCGAAGGACGGGAAGATCCTCGTCCACGCGGACGGGGGCGGCTGCGTCTACCTCTGGAACGCCGAGACGAGCGAGCTGATCAAGCAGGAGAAGCACGGCAGCGCCACCGCGGCCGCGGCCCTGGCGCCCGACGGCAAGACGTTCGCGACGGGCGGCGGCGACGGCTCCGTCAAGCTGTGGGACGCGACGACATGCGCGGCCATCGAGGCGTTCTCGTGCCCCGATCTCGACGTGCGGTCGCTGACCTACACGCCCGACGGCAAGCAGATTCTGGTGGGACTCGCCGACGGCAGCTTGAAGGTCGTGGATCCCGCCACAGGCGCGGTGAAGAAGACCGTCCAGGCGCACGACGGCCCGGTGACGCAAGTTGTCGTCTCGCCCGACGGCAAGAAGACGGCGACTGGCTGCCTGGACTTCACGATCAAGCTCTGGCCCACGCCGTAACGGCCGCGTCACGCGAAGAGGAAGAGCGCGGCGGCAATCACGAACTGCAGGATCGCACCGATGATGGCGATCCAGGCCCACGTGTCTCCCGCAAGCTCGCCCCTGCTCTTCTTGATGTCCGACAGCGCCGTCGCCGCGAGCCAGAAGGCGGCGACTGTGAACACGACCCACACGCCGGACGACCCGTTGATCAGCGCGCGGTCGTTGCTCCTATAGAGGAACACGCGCCACGCCCCCGGCCCCAACGCGGCGAGCATCACCCTGAAACCCCAGTACGCGAGCGCGGAATCGGGCTTCGCGGCGAGCGGCGACGTCGCAGTCTTCAGGATTCGCTTGGGCTTCTCGTCCGTCGTCTCGACGGCCGGCGGAGGCGAAAGGATCTTCATCCGTTCCACGACGGCCGACTTGAGATCGACGATGTCCTGGTACCGATCGCCCGGGCCCTGCATCGTCGCCTTGTTGATGATCGCGCGTAGCTCCGGATCGGCCTTCACCATCGGATCGCCCGACGGAGGAGCCCCCGTCAGCATCTCGCAGAAGAGCATCCCGACCGCGAAGATGTCGGCGCGGTGATCCACGCGGAACGCGTTCGTCTGCTCCGGCGCCGCGTAGCGCGTCGTTCCCAGGACGGTTTGCGAGCGCGTGAGATCGGGCGCGCCTTTGCCGAGGATCTTCGCGAGGCCGAAGTCGACGACCTTCACCCGGCCCTGCTTGTCGACGAGGACGTTCGACGGCTTGATGTCGCGATGGACGACGCCGCGCGCGTGCGCGTACTCCAGCGCGTCGCACGTCTTCACTATCACGGCGACCGCCTGATCTTGTGGGAGCGGTGTAGGCACCGGCGTGCCATCGAAGTGCTCCATGATGAGCCACACGAGGTCGCGATCGACGCCCGTGTCGAGGACGGTGACGATGTTCTCGTGCTGGAACTTCCCGCAGAGCTTCGCCTCGATGTGGAATCGCGCGACGTACTCGGCGTCGCGGGCGAGCTCGCGGTCGAGGATCTTGACGCAGACGGTCGTTCCGAACCCGAGGTGTTCGGCGAGGTAGACGGTGCCCATGCCGCCGCGTCCGAGTTTCCGGACGACGCGCGCGCGGCCGACGACGGTGCCGGCATCGAGGTTCATCGCGTCCTCTTCCTTTCCTTCGGCCATGAAGAGGACGAGGCAGTGCGGACAGTCGCCCTTGAAGCGGCCGTTGACGACCGCAGAGTTGTAAGAGCGCTGGCATGTGGCGCAGCGAATGACGGGAGTATCGATGGTCGAGATCATACAGTCCGTAGTCCTTGGTCCTTAGTCCTTGGTCGGGCGCAATCCCAGGCGAACAGACCACATCATTTTCTGCGCGTCTGATGTCCCTCGGATTGTGCCAGACGACCAAGGACCAGGGACCAAGGACTGTGAGGGGGGCCCGATACGACCCCCCTCCAGTCGCCGCTTACGACGCCGCCGTCGTACTGGTCGGCGGAGATTCCTCGCGGCGGCGGTTCGGACCGCTCCGGAAGAAGCTCTCGACCTTGCGCCGGTTGCCCGGGTAGATGAGCAACAGGCCGCCGAAGACCTTCGTATAGGCCTTCGACCATTGCTTCCGTTCGAGTTCCTCGACATCGGAAGCCTTGCGCCAAGCCAGCTCCGCCGTCGTCCAGACGGAGGTCGCCTTCTCGAGCAGTTCGCGAAGGTGCTTTACAGCATGCCCCTTCGGAACGGCCGCGAGCGGAAGACCTTCCATCTTCGACTCGAGCAGAGCCGCGGCCTTCAGCTTCTCGTGCAGACTGCTGTGCACGATCGACTTGAGACCGTCCGGGAAAAGAGCCCGGAATTTGCTGTCGCGATGGCTACCCCCATCGGACATGACCGAGTGGGCGAACGCCCGCACGGC
>CAYXVY010000223.1:0-25428 GCA_964468745.1 uncultured Planctomycetales bacterium
GCCCTTCGCGGGTGACGTTTGGGGCACCCGTGGAATGCAACTCCGACGGCGTCGCCCACCGACCTGCCTTCCCACGCCCGTTCAAATGGCTTATCCCCCGATGTGAAGTGGCATCAGCGGGCCTCAATTCGGGAGGGGGCAAGATGGGTGACTCGACGAATTGGCGGGATCATCGCCTCGCTTCGGATGTCAGGAGGCACGAATCGATTCCGCCGGCCGCCCGGCAAGCCAGATCGTATGCCGCCCTCCCTTCGTGCGACGGGCGCGCACAACAGCCTCCTCCACGGCAAAGCCCGCCCGGGTCAATCGACGCGTGAACTCGCGATCGGGGGCCACGGACCAGACGCCCAGGACCCCGCCGGAGCGCAGCGCGGATAACGCCGCGCCAAGGCCGGAAGCCGAATAGAGCCAGCTGTTCGAGGCACGCGTCAGCCCGTTCGGTCCGTTGTCGACATCCAGAAGGATGGCATCCCACGCTTCGCGCTGGCCGCGAATTCGCTCGGCCACATCCCGCTCGAGGATCGATACGCGGCAATCCTCGAGCGGCCGTCCGGCCAGGTGCGCCAGCGGGCCGCGATTCCACTCGACGACGGCCGGAATGAGTTCGGCCACGACGATCTGCGCGGTCGTGGACAGGTGGCGAAGGGCCGCTGCCAGCGTGAAGCCCATCCCGAGGCCGCCGATGAGTACCTGCGCCTTCGCTTGATGAGCGATGCGGGCGCAGGTCCGCTCCGCGAGTGCCTCTTCGGAACCGTGCGTCCGACTGGACATGAGCATGGATGAACCAATTCGGATCTCGTAGGTCGTGCCGCGCTGAAGCAGAATGAGGGGGTCAACCGATCCAGGCACCGCGGAACGAGCAAGTTCGTGCGAGGGGATCATGTCGACCTTTAGCGTGTCGAACAGGGCCAAATGCGCGACCGCGCCAGAAAGGGTCTGGGGAGCGCCTCCACGCCTTCCACGATGGCGGCGGCTCCGCCCTCCGACGCGCGTTTCCGGCTCTCGGCCGACCGGGCGACGACGGTGACGCGGCGCCCCAAGGTCACGAGATCCCGCAGGATGTGACGGCCCCAGTGCCCGCATCCCACCAGCCCGATGTTCCGCTTGGCGCTCACGGGGCCTTCGTGGAACAGGCCGTGCGCCCTCTCTTTCCGCTGATCATCCTGTAGGCGGAACGCAGGAAGGGGATGTTGGCCAACCACTGGCGAAGGCGCCAGGCCGTGGAAGCCTTCATGTTGAGCAGTTCCTGCGACAGCGCGGCCTCCGCCTGCGACCAGTTCCGCTTGATCCCCTTGAACACCTGCTCGAAGAAGCGCCTTCTGCCCTCCGGCGTCGAGACACGATCCTCCCAATCCTTCAGTTCGGCCGCGCGCCGATCCAGCGGCCAATCCCGCCGCGGCGGCGAGGGAATGTTGACGACGGTCGGCAGATCGCCGCTGACGAAGCGGCATCCGGGGTGCGCAGCGAATTGCTGCCACATGTAAAGGTCGGAATAGACGCCCTTGGGAGTGGTGCGCCATCCGTGGGGCAGTTTGCGGTACATCTCCAGTGTGTGGGCGCCGCTGGAAAGGTTGATGCGGCTCGCGCGGCCGGACAGCATTTCTTCTTTGAAATACGCCAGCCCCAGGTCTGTCGTGCACGCGTTGATGGCGCCGTCGGGCTCGATGCGCGCGGGGAAGGCGTGGGTGAAGTCCGCGCCCGCAAGGTTCGCCCTCATCGTTTCAACATGTTCGGGGAGCCAGAGGTCGTCGTCCGAGAGGTAGCACACGATCTTTCCCCGCGCTTCCTGCAGGGCGGCGTGGCGGTAGAGTTCGCCGTTCCGGGGACTCTTCGGATGGTCGAAGAAGCGGACCCGAGCATCCTGCTTCATCAGTACGTCCACGGCGGCGCGCCCCTCGTCCGTGATGCCGTCCCCGATGATGAACACTTCGAGATCGGCGACGGTCTGGGTGAGTGCGCTGCGCACGGAGTGGAGCAGCAGGCGGCCGTGATTCCACGTCGGAATAATGACGGTGGCTTCGATGGACATGAGAGCTGGCGATTCTAGGAAGGGTGTCCTGTGGACGCAACCGCGGCTTGCTTCGGGAGGGCGGCGGTATGGAATCCGGCAGAGGAAACCGGCGGCCAGCCGATGACGCGCGCGTCAGGAGATTTCCACCGGAGCCTTCTCGAACGCCTTCCGTTCGGCATCACTGTCTGGCGTCTTGAGAATGCCCGCGACGACCGCTCGCTCCAGGCGTCAGAATTCCGAACTTCGCCGGGCGGGCGTGACGGCAACATAACCGCCCCTATCGGCGCCCGCGGCGCGACGGCCACCGCCTCGCCGCTGAAGTGACCTTGCAACGGTCTGATCCAGTCGTCTGAATTCTAAACTTCGCCGACCGGGCGTAAATGCACCATAGCCCCCGCTATCGGCTTGCGGTCCGTGCGCATGCAGTCTCTACCCGCGTTGGACTCCTCCGCGGGTGACGCCTGCATCACCCCTGGACGTGCATTGGGCCATGGCGTTCACTCCAACGGACAGACTGATATTGGAAGGCGGGTTTCCAGTCGTCAGAATCCCTTCGCCTCGGCCCGAAGGTACTTCGGCGCCTCGTTGAGGCAGAGCCGCAGCATCATCAGGCCCAGCGCCGTCGTCCAGCGCGTCCCCGGCTGGTTCTCGTACCCGAGGGCCGCCCACGAGCCGTCCTCCTTCTGGCGGCGCAGCAACTGGCGCAGGGCTGTCGCCCGCCACGTCTCCCACACCTCGCCGCTCCGCAGGTACTGCGCGCGCGTCGCGTAGTACAGGTAGTAAAAGGGGTAGGCGTCGCCGCGATCGACCTGCGTCGCGGACCACAGGTGCCTGTCCAGCTCGCGCGTCGCATACCCGAGCGCCGGCGTCTCCTCACCGTACAGCAGCATGAGCAGGGCGCCGATGCTGTTGTGGACGTTGCTTCCCCCCTTGGGCTGTTCGTAGCCGAAGCCCTCCTCGTCGCCCGTCGTGCGCGTGTACTGGAGGGCCGCCTCGATCGCGTCGCGGAGGCCTGCCACCTTGATGCCGGCCGCGTCGACGGCCGTCAGCGCGATGACGCACCAGCCGACGATGGAGAGATCCGACTCGTCAGCCTCCGGCGCGTAGCGCCAGCCGCCGTAGCCGCTTGCGTCCTTGGCGATGGGCCCCTTCCACACCGCGGGCTTCCGCTCCGTGTTCTGGGTCGCCACCAGGAACTCCGCCGCCCGGATCGCCAGCTCCCGCGCCTTCTCGCTTCCGTTCGCCGCGGCTTCCGCGAAGCCCAGCGTCGCCATCGCATGGGTGTAGATGTTGTTCTCGACATAGAAGACGTTGCGCCCGTTCGGCCCGACGCCGTCGACCTTCAGGAACCGCTTCTCGATCCACGCCACGTACTCTCGATCGAGCTCCTCGCGCCGCTCCTTCGCGCCGCGACCCTCCGAGAGCGCCGCCAGGACCAGGCTTTCCGCCGCGGAGGAGATCTGGTTCGGTGGCCGTTCCTCGGGAAGCTTGAGGAGATACCGGGTCGCGCGATCGATCGCGCCCTTCGCGGCCTCCGTTTCTTCGGCGGTGACCTTGCCCCCGAGCGGTTTCAGGGTCAGCTCGTACGGGGCGCCGACGGGCATGTCATTCCTGATCGTCAGCTGAAGGGACCAGGTGCCCGCGTCCAGAACCGGATAAAAGTGAAACTCCTCCGCGGAATCGTTGAGGTAGTAGCAGTACTTGTACCGGAGCGGATCGGCTCCGAAGATGCAGATGTACCCGTGAAACGCGCGCTCGTTCTTCGGGCCGCACTTCACGACGAGCTCGCGCGGACCCGCGGAGGTTGCCTTGAAGGTGTAGAAATCCTCCTCAGTCGTGAAGCCTGAATTCTCCCCCCACCACGTTTCCCCCTCGCGGATCTCGTGCGCGTCCTCGAGGCGTGCGTTCGGCTCGACTTCCTTGCGCTCTCCCTGCTCGACGGGCGTGATCGTGCAGCGATACCGCTTGGCGTCGCCGGTGATGCGCACGGCCGTCCGCCCCTTCGGAAACCGCACGCGGAGCGCCCGGATGGGCCGGTCCCCGGCAGAGGTGTGGAGCGTCGTGTGCGGAAAGTGAATCGCGAGCTGGGCGGTCTCATCGTCCGGAATCTCGAGGAGGATCGAGCACACGGTGTCCTTCTCGCACGCCACGTGGACCCAATCCTGGTCCCCCTCCGGCGTGAGCTCCCCCGCGAACGTGGCGCCCGGTGCGATCCCTTGCGACGTATTGTCGCGTTCGTTGTTGGGTTCCTGTTCCGGCACGTCCTGCGCCAGGAGAACCGCCGCGAGCGCGAGAGCGATCATTTTCCCTCCAGCTGGCGATCGAGGAACTTCGTGGCGCCGATGAACCCGATCTTGAAGGCCGCGGCGGCGCCGGAGCCCTCGACGCCCCAGCCGGCCGACCCCATCGCGTCCGCCATCGCATCCCGGGCGTTCGGGATTCCTCCCAGTCCGGCCAGCAGGTTCGTCGACTTCTCCCAGTCGTCCATTTCGCCGAGCATCTTTTTGATCGCCTCTTCGTGCTCCAGTCCGGCCACGCGCTCCTTGCTGTAGAGCCACCACGAGATCAGCGCGCCGCGCAGCGCGTGGATGCTCGCGAAGGGGGTCATGTTGCCTTTGGAGTCGGCCAGGTCGCGCGCCAGGCTGGCCAGCGCGCGGCGGTACGCGGCCGACGAGCCGTGCAGGCCGTCTTCCGTGACGCCGATGATGTCCCCCGAGGCAAGGTCGTGCGCGTAATACGCGATGATGTCGGCGCCGTCCACGTGGACCTTGCGGTTCGGGATCACGATCTGGTAACCGGCGCCTACATAGCGATCGAGGTGCCGTCGGGCCTGCGACCCGAGATTGAGCGCGTCCAGCTCGCGAGCGTTGCCCTTCGTGATGAAGAGCAACTCCGTGCGCAGCCGCGGAACGGTCACGAGCACGTCGGATCGACCTGGGGCCGTCACGTCGACCTCCCGCTCGCCCAAGGTTCGCCCGCCGCGGCTCGCCGTCAGCGTCACCTTGCCGGTCATCGGGGGGAGGATGAAGCGGCCGTCCGGTCCCGTCGTCACGCCGGATCGTCCGGGGATGGCGACGGCTGCGCCGGGGATTCCGAGACCCGATTCGTCGACGAGCCGCGCCCGGATGCTCGTGCGGATCTCGACGATCTTGTCGGCCATGCCGACGGGGAAGCGAGGGTCATCGAGGAGGGCGACGTCCGCATCGCCGATCTTCGCCCTGATGAACCGGATCTCCTCCTGGCGTCCGTTGATGAGCGCGCGATGCACGCCTTCACCGGCGCGCGTAGCCTGCCCCTTCCAGGCGACCGGACGCGGCGCGTTGTGCTCGTCGTCGGGCCGATAGGGACCTTGAACGGCCATCGCGACCGGCCGCGCGTCCCGCAACTGCCGGAACACGTTTCGCGAGACGCAGAAGCTCGTCGCATCCTCCTGCCGGTCCTCGCCTGTGAGGTACCACGGGTTGTGCGTGGTCGATTCGGCGAGCGCGCTCTTCAGAATGATGCGCCGCCCCCGCGCGGGTCGAACGCCGGACTGCACGCGCCACCGCAGCGCCAGATCTCCGGTGCACGCTTCGACCTCGATCGCTTGGTCCGTGCGCTCGTCGCCATCGCCCCAGCGGAAGACGAATCGCGCTCCCTCCGTGACGAGAGAGTCGTCTTCCCGCGAGAGCTCGACCACGTCGAGCACGTAGTCCGGCGGCGCGCCGGTGCTCATGAGCGCGAGCTCTACGGCCAGGGCGGCGTCCGGGGCCTGCTCGTACGAATCGGCCAGCTTGGGAGCGTCCTTCAGCTGCGCCAGTCGTTGGGCGACGCTCTCCTTGATGCGCGCGCCCGCGAGGGTGAAGCGATCGTCCTGCTTCGTCACCGTGACGGTTGGGCCGTCCTTTCGCGCGCGGAACGTGCCGCGGCCGCCGTCATCCAGGGCGGACAAGGAGTCGCGAATCAACGCGAGGCGGCGATCGTACGAGTTGGGGTAGTCGTCGTTGAGCTTGTTGAAGACGTCGTAGGTGGACGTGCACGGCTGGTGGGTGATCTCGGAGAGGAAGTGCTGCTCGAGGCCGCTCTCGACGAAGGAACGCACCTGCGCCGCGAGATACGCGTCCGACTTTGTGCCGCCGTCGAAGGCGACGCGATTAAGCCGCAGGTCCAGGGCCATGACGCCGTCGGGCAAGTCGGCGACCTTCGCGCGCGAGAGGATCAGGATGCGGGGAAGGTCGAACCGCGCCCGAACGTGGTAATCGCGTTCCAGGTCCGCCAGCGCCAGGTCGCTTCGCAGGCAGTAGTCCAGCAGCGAGAGGTAACCGGAGGCTTCTTCGCTCTTGTCGCGGCCGCGCGCCTTCAGCAGATGCTCTTCCTTTTCGCGCACGTACTTTCCGATGCGGCACGGCAGGACGACGAAATCGTGCCGGTCCCCCGGCAGCGCGGCCACGGGACCGATCTGATTCTCTCTGTGCCAGAGTTCCCGCACGACCTCGATAGGCTTGTCCTCGCCGGGGCGCTGCATGCGGAAGACGACTTCCTCGCGCTCGGCGCCGGCTTCAAGCTCCTTGACGACGGGCCGGCTCGTGCGGAGGGTGACGCGCGTCTTCCCCGGGGCGACGGTCTCGATCGAGTGGACATCGCCGACCAGGTCGCCGATCGGTCCCTCGTAAATGACCGTCTCCTGGGCGCCGCGATGCACGAGGGTCGCGCTGAAGATGGGAACGTGCGCGGCGCCGGACGGCTTGCCGCCGGTGCAGTGGGCGAGGAGCGCGTCCAAGAGGGCCGCCTTCTCTTCGGGAGAGCCGGCGCCTTCCCAGAGTGTGGCGAGCGCACCCTTGACGTTGCCTTTGTAGGCAAGCGTCGTCACGCCCTCCGCGACGAACTTGGCGACCCGGACGGGATCGCGGTCGAGCTCGACGGCCTTGGCTTGGAAATAGTCGAACGGGACATCGCCGGGCTTCTTGCAATTCCTGAGCAGGAGCAGGAGGGCGACGATGACGATCAGGATCACGGATCCGTACAGCACCGTCTTGCGCCGGGACGACGCGGGCTCTGGCATGCGGGCCGTCTCCTCTGGTGCGCGCACTCTGACAGAGAGGCGGGGAAAAACCAAGGGTCAGGGGAAGGCAGCGGTTGGACACACGCTGCGCTCCCCCGTCGCGCCCACAAACGGGAAAGCGGGTGCACACAAAACACGTTGTGACACCTTCCGGCGGGAAGGAGGGGCAATCGAAATCACCGGCGCCGGTTTCCCGCGGGAAACCCTTGGCGCCGTCCGCACCGGCGGCACCGTCCCGTCGGAAGACGACGCCGCTAAATCCGGTGCTGTCACCTTCCCGTCTTCAGACCTCCCGGACGCTGCATGCACCCGCCCCCGATCGAACGAAAGCCACCCCGCCTCCATCCCACGGCTGGCGCAAAGAAATGGGAGCGCACTGCCGTCGGCGCGCCGCAGTCGTCTGAATTCGAAACTGCGCCGACCGTGCGTAAATGCATCGTAACCCCCGCTATGGGCTTGCGGTCCGTCCGAATGCCGTCTCTACCCCCTTTGGAGCCCTTCGCGGGTGACGTTTGGGGCACCCGCGGAATGCAACTCCGACGGCGTCGCCCGCCGACCTGCCTTCCCACGCCCGTTCAAATGGCTTATCCCCCGGGGACGAACTTCGGGTGAACGACGAGATCCTAAAACGATATTTCACCGGCGCTTCATTCAACGAGGAGGCGGTGCGTGCCGCGGGACGAGATATAGCGGGACTTCTCCTTCCGTCGCGCGAGCGCGCCCTCCTCCTCAACCATGCCTATCGGGCGCTGGTACGCGAGCAGCGCTTCGAGCTGGGCCGAGATGCGCTGCTGTCGCCGCCCTCAAACGTCCACGCGGAGATCAGGGACGAGGAGACGGAGAACGGCAAGACGGGCCGCGTCTTCACCGACGGCCGGTTGTGGCTGGAGTGGAATCGTTAGCCTTCGAGACGGAACGCATCTCCCCGCTCCTGGCTTCCGCTACCTCTGCACAAACCAAGGATGCGGCTTCGGCATCTTGGCATTCGAGCCGTTCACCCGCGCAACGACCTCCCACCCCCTGCCATTCGGCAGGCGATACGCCGCCAACGTCGAGATGCCCATCCCCGAGAGCTGCTTGTACGCCTCATCAAGTACGTTCGCCTCGGGTGGGACCGTCAATACGATCCGTGCGCCCGTCTCGAGCGTCCCCAGGATCTCGTTGAACGCGCGGAAGATGTCCGACTCGGTCACCATGCCGACGGGGCGGCGGCCTTCGCAAACCGGAAGCCCCGATATCTCGTTTTGCAGCATGATTGCGGAGGCGCGCTCCAGCGTGTCGTTCGGCGTTACCGTCAAGACTGGCCCTTTCATCACGTCGCCGAGCGTCGAGTCCGTGCTCATGTTCGTGCCGGGCCCGTCGCCGAGGAAGCTCTGAAGATCTTCGCGCGTGACGATCCCCACGAGCGTGCCGCCCTGCACGACGGGCAGGCGCCGGATGTTGTGCGCGTGCATGAACTCGATGGCGTGCACGATCGGCGTGAAGACCGGCATGACGAGGACGGGGGCTGTCATCCAATCGCGTATGTACATGACCAGAGCATCACCCACGCGTGTTAAGCCCGCATATAGCGCCCGCTAAACTCGCGCGAATTCGCGCCATGACACCTTTTTAACGCGTCCTTCGTCGGGGCTCAACGCGACTCGGGCATCCTGTCGCCCGTGAAGCTGGCACTGCTCGACGTCGGCACGAACTCGATGCACGTCGTGGTCGTGGACATCGCCCGCGACGGCGCGTTCGCGATCCTTGCGCACGCGCACGAGATGACCCTTCTCGGCGACGGCACCCTCCGAAGCGGATGGCTGAGCGATCGCAAGGCCGAAACCGCTGTGAATGCGGCTACCCGCCTCGTTTCCTTCGCCCGCCGGCAGGGCGCCCGGCGCTTCGTCGGAATCGTCACCGGCGCCGTGAGAGATGCCTCGAACGGCGAGGCGCTGCTGTCGCGGATCGGCATCGCCACGGGGGTCTCGGTCCGATCGATCGGCGGAGACGAGGAAGCGCGCCTCGTCTATCGGGCGGTCCGACAGTCCATGATGCTCTCACGCGCGCCGGCGCTAATCGTCGACATCGGCGGCGGGACGGGGGAGTTGGTCGTCGCCACCGACCGTGAGGCGCTCTTCGCGCGCAGTCTTCGCATCGGAGGCGCTCTCCTGCGGGACCTTTTCATCGCCTGCGCGCCCGTCGACCGCGGCGACCATGAGCACGTCCATCGCTACCTGCGCGACGCGCTCGCCCAGACGCTCGAGGAAGTCCACCGCTATGACGTCCGGCGCGCGATCGGCACGTCGGGCACGCTCCGGAACATCGCGGCGCTCATCCGGTTGAAGCGCGGCGCGGCGAAGCTCGCCAGTACCCACGGGCTCGCGTTCGACGTCGGCGACCTCCGCTCCATGCACGCGGAGCTGACCCAAGCGGACGAACGCAAACTCCGGTCGATCCCCAGCCTCGAACCGGAGCGGCGCGCGCTGCTGCTGCCGGGGACGTGCGCGACGCTGGAGATTATGGACGCGCTCGCGCTCGAACAGTTCACGATCTGCGATGCAGGCACGCGCGAAGGAGCGTTGCTTGAAATCGCGGAGAAGCACGCCGCAAGACATCGCGTCACCGCTAGCTAACGCCGGGCGACAACCCGCCCGGTCCCAATACAGGTCCCCCCTCCGGTCGGGACGACGGAGGGGGGATCACCCCCTACTAGAGATCTGCGATTTTCCCGTGCGTCATTATTTTCGACCTCAGCGTTGGACGGCACCCTTGGATTAGCGAAGACCTCTTGCCGCATTCACAATCGCTTAACGCGACTTCCCTACCATGCATGGAGTTGGAGGTGACGTATGACGCATCCCTTCTCCGGGTACGGACTCGATCTGGACGAAGCCCTGCTGACGCTTCCGCCAGTGCAGCGCGACATCCTCACCGCGATGTTGAGCGGCGACGACGAGAGCACGGATGTCGATCTCGTCGCGCGCCACAATCTCACGCTTCCCGACCTGATGCGAATGCGGTGGCAGGCCTGCGCGTGGCTGCGCGACCTCCTCACGCTACACACCACGTAGCACATACACCCTCTCTACATAACGGCCAGGTGCCTCGACCCAACCCGCCTGGCCGTTTCCTTTTCCAGCGAATATTCGCGCGACGATCACGTCGGATGCTGAGGGCTACGATCGAGGCCCCGCTTTCCTGCGTGACAGTTCATGATCGATGGTCCATGCCGTTTGAATTGATTGCGAGCAAGGGTTAGTCTCCAGCGCGACAGATGGGCTTGATTCCAGCTGTACCGCTCAATCTGGAGTAACCGCGAATGCTCACGCCTTCGATCGTCGATCCCGCAGTCGCAAGGTTGTTTTATGATGTGCGCTGTGAGGCCAGCGCGCTCTATTTGTCTTGGAGT
Organism: uncultured Planctomycetales bacterium; assembly: GCA_964468745.1. Lineage (GTDB taxonomy): Bacteria > Planctomycetota > MHYJ01 > MHYJ01 > JACPRB01 > JACPRB01. The sequence goes on from CAYXVY010000223.1 coordinate 10,444, forward strand.
GAGGACAATGCGAGCGCGCTCATTGCAAAGTGGGGACGGTTTTCGAAGAAGGCTGAGGAGCTGAAGAAGCGTCTGCCTGTCCTCCTCAGACCCTTATCGCAATTCTGGCGACGAGTGCACTGGATTGGTATTTGGTTGGGAGAGAGTGACAAGAAGAACTGCACGAGCGACATTCGTGAAATTGTCTTCGCCGACCTGCCAACCCTGGAGAGAAAATGGCACTGGTGGACTGCTCACGGCGTGTCTGTCAAAGTTCGACCTGCAATCGATAAGATCCTCTGGAAGCGTACAGGAGAGCACTTGGATGCAGGGCGCTACCGTGACGCGCTGCGAGCTGCATTTCCGGTTCTTACAGAACGGTTAAGGCAGCTTCGACGTGCATTGAAGGAGCGCGATGGAGAGAAGCTGGTAAATGAGCTCTTCGGTAGCCGAACCGGCAAGATGCTGTCGTACGCGGACACGGACACTTGTCGCGGATTACGCGATCTGCTGTGCGGTCTTTATACTCTCAACAGGAACCACGTAGCCCACAATGATGTTGCCAGCGACGGATTGGAGGCCGCGTCCACCATTGCGATTCTGCACGACGTTTTGAGACGGCTAGATCGACTCAAGACAGCGAAGAAGCGGAGGCGTAGAACATCACGCCGCTCCGTGGTGCATGCCCAAGCCGCTGGGGTCGTGACGGGACGGAGTCGTGACGTGCCTGCTCCACGGCGGTCCCGCGAAGGGACTGGTGCTCACGATGAGCAAGGCGTCGGCGGGAACGCTGATCGCGCCGCACCGGGCGCGCGCGAAGAGTGACGTCGGCTGCGTGCGGCATGAACGGCGCGACCCTGCCAGGAACGCTGGCTGCGGCATGCTCTCCCGTGCCCCTGTCGGTGGAACTTGAGACACGGGCGATGGTTGTGACGAATGCAGCCACTGAGGACGGGGTCTTCGGCGAGCACTTTCACGAGCCTGAAGCGCTGGCCGAGTTGGGGAACGGCCCCGACTACGCGAGACTGCTGAATGAGCTGGAGAAGTCGATGGACGCGGCAGGGGACTCCATGCCGGTGAGTCTGGCGGGGCCGGTCCGCATCGGCAAGGCGCTTTCCGATGCCCTGCGCCGCAAGCCCATCACGTGGTCCGGCGCCGGCGACGAGGCGCTGCACGACCTCCGAAAGGGGATCAAGAAGCTCCGCTACGCGCTCGAGGCGTTCGCTCCCGCGTACGGTCGTCCCGTTGCGCGTGCGATCGAGCGGTGCCGCAATCTGCAGGGGTCGCTCGGGACGCTTCAGGACGCCGCCGTCTTCGCGTCGCTGCTGAAGGGGATCCGCACGTTCGCCGCCGGACAGGTCATCGCTACCGTGCGTGTCCACGCCGAAGCGCGTCTGAAAGGACTGCCGGCCCTCTGGGAGGAGACGTTCGGATCCAAAGGGATGGCGCGCCTCGGCGGCCATCTCTTCCGCCGGGCTGTGTGAATGTCGGGTTAAGGCTCTGGCGGCCGCCCGCGCGATCCCATACTCTGGCGACCCGTGGATCCCCATCTTTTCATCAACCGCGAACTGTCGTGGCTCGATTTCAACAGCCGTGTCCTCGACGAGGCGCGTGATGCGGCGACGCCCCTCATTGAGCGCCTGAAGTTCCTCGCGATCTTCAGCTCGAATCTCGACGAGTTCTTCATGATCCGGGTCGGCGGCCTCAAGCATCGCGATCCGCGCGATGTCACCAGCTCCGAGTCGGGGGACCGCGCGCTGACGGGGGACATACTCGAATCGATCTCAAAGCGCACGCACGAGCTGGTCGCCGAGCAGTACCGCGTGCTGCGTGACGAGGTGTTACCGGGGCTTGCCAAGGCGGGGCTGACAGTGGTGCGTGCCTCGGACATGACCGGTGACGACGCGCGCGCGCTGCATGCGACGTTTCAGAGCGATATCCTCCCCGTGCTCACGCCGATGGCGATCGACCCTGCGCACCCCTTTCCACACATTCAGAATCGCCAGCTTTATATCGCGGCACTGCTAAAGTCGAAGACGCAGGGCCGCGTGCGCGCTCCGAAGACGTTCCTGGCCATCGTGCCCGTGCCGGGGATCCTTCCGCGCTTCGTTCCCGTTTCGTCGGGCGAGGGGAGAGACCGCTTCGTCATCCTTGAGGATCTCATCGCCGAGCACATCGAGTCTCTCTTTGCCGGCTTCACGGCGACAGAACACACCGTCTTCCGGCTTACGCGCGACCAGGACTTCGAACTCAGCGAGCAGGATTCCGAGGATCTGCTCCGGCAGATCCAGTCACAGCTCTCGAAGCGCAAGCGCGGGGCGGAGGTGCGGCTCGAGATCCGCTCCGGCACTTCGGCCCGGCTCAAGCAAGAGGTCGCCGAATGGTTCGATCTGGGGCCTCCCGATCTTTACGAGATCGACGGCCCGCTCAACCTGTCGGCATTCTGGGCGTGGCATGCGCTTCCGGCGTACGCGACGCTTCGAGACGCGCCCTTCACGCCCGCTCCCGCGCGCCGCGTCCGACAGCACAAAGGAAACCTCTTCTCGATCATCCGCGAAGGGGACGTGCTGCTGCACCATCCGTATGAGTCCTTCGACACGGTGGTGCAGTTCATCGATCAGGCGGCGACCGATCCGGATGTGCTGGCCGTCAAGCAGACGCTTTATCGCGCGGGCCGCAGTTCGCCGATCGTCGCGGCCCTCGCGCGCGCGGCGGAGCGGGACAAGCAAGTCACCGCGCTCATCGAGCTCAAGGCGCGCTTCGACGAGGAAGCGAACATCGAGTGGGCGCAGCAGCTCGAACGGGCGGGGGCGCACGTCGTCTACGGCGTCTCCGGCCTGAAGACGCACTGCAAGGTCGCGATGGTCGTGCGCCGCGACCCCGATCGCATCCGCCGCTACATCCATCTGGCGACGGGGAACTATAACGTCGCAACGGCGCGCATCTACACTGACATGGGCCTGCTCACGTGCGACGACCGCCTGGGGGACGACGCGGCGGCGCTCTTCAATCTGATGACTGGTTACGCGCAGCACTCGAAGTGGGAGAAGATGTGCGTGGCGCCGCACGGCATGCGCGAGTGGATCATCGCGAAGATCGAGCGCGAGACCGCGAACCGCCAGGCGGGGCGCGACGCGCGCATCGTCGCGAAGATCAACGCACTGGTGGACAAGGACGAGATCGGCGCCCTATACCGTGCGTCGCAGGCGGGCGTGCCGGTCGATCTCATCGTGCGCGGCATCTGCTGCCTGCGCCCGGGATTGCCGGGGGTGAGCGAGACGATCCGCGTACGGTCCATCGTGGGGCGCTATCTCGAGCACACGCGCGTGCTCTATTTCGCGAACGACGGGGCGCCGGAAACCTATCTGACGAGCGCCGACTGGATGCCGCGCAACTTCGACCGCCGTATCGAGATCATCTTCCCAGTTGAGGATCCGGGCCTGCGCAAGCGGATCGAGAACGAGGTATTGGCGGTGGCGCTGCACGACGAGGCGAACACGAGGACACTGCACGCGAATGGCACTTACACCGCGGTGTCGGGCGCCTTCGATTCGCACCAGGCGCTCCAGGAACTGGCAACGAATCCGGAGAACGCGCTGACGCTGCGAGCGGCCGAGGAGTCCGTGCGCCCGGTCGCGAGAAGCTATCCGCCGGCCGACGCGCCGGTGCGATAGGGAAGTGCGTCGGCGAGACTGGCCGAAACCGGCCCGCGGCGAATCCAAACCTGCGTGAGCAGACGGCGCATCCCGGCCCGGCTCGCCGGCGTGTGGGTGATGCTGCAGCCGACACGATGGAGCGGCTTGCCTTTCTGGAACCAGCGCACGAGCATTTTCAGCCGCAAGCCGCGCCGGCGCCAATCGGCTCATGCGTGAGCACGTGTCTAACGGCACGTTGACGATCGGGTAGCCAAAGATTCACTCGCCCCGCTTACGTTGAGCGATGCCTGCCGAAGAGGAGAAGCTGAAGAAGCGTCCATGACACCCGCATATGACTCGCACAGGTCGTCGGGGACCCGGCTGATGAATGCCGGGTTCCCGCGACGTTGCGAGACCGATGAATCCGCTTTACGCCAAATGACGCTCCGTAACGAGCCGGCAGACCAGCCCCGAGATCTCGTCGCGAATCTTGCGCACACGCTCGATCGGCTGTCCCTTGGGATCCGCGAGCGGCCAGTCGATCGTCTCCAGTCCCGGGACGATTGGACACGCCTCGCCGCATCCCATCGTGATCAGCAGAGACGCACTCTTCGCGAATTCGGGCGTCAGCTTGCGCGGCTGGATGTTGCTGAGGTCGATCCCCGACTCGCGCATCACGTCGACAACCACCGGATGGACGCGCGGCCCCGGTGCAGTCCCGGCCGAGATCGCGCGCGACTTCGATGGATCAGCGCGTGCGTTGAAAATCGCCGCCGCCATCTGCGAGCGGCCGGCGTTGTGGACGCAGGCGAAGAGAATCGTCTTCATGGCCGTTCCTTTGGGAAGAGGAAGCGCGCCAGGAGCGCTGCGGTGAAGCCGCCGACGCATTGCGCCGCGATGAATCCCGGCACGTCCGACGGCCGGATCCCCGCAAAGGTGTTCGTCAGACAGCGCGCGACCGTCACCGCGGGATTGGCGAACGACGTCGATGCCGTGAACCAGTAGGCTGCCGCGATGTACGTGCCGACGGCCGGCGCGGCGACGCGGGGCCCTTGCCGTCCGCAGGCCGCGACGACCAGGATGAGGCCGAACGTCGCCACGAACTCGCTGAAGAGCTGCGACGGGCCGGATCGCACTTTCAGCGACGCCGTCAGGAGCGGCAGGCCGAACATGAGGTGCGCGGTGGCGACCCCGACGACGGCGCCAGCGAATTGCGCCACGATGAAGCCCGCCCCTTCGCGCGCGGGAAGCGTCGTCAGAGTCACGATCGGATTGAAGTGCGCTCCGGAGACCGGGCCGAACGTCAGGATCAGCGCGACGAGGGCGAATCCCGTCGCGAGCGTATTGGCGAGCAACGTGATCGCGACGTTTCCGCCCGCCAGCCGTTCCCCCATGATGCCGGACCCAACGACGGCCGCGAGCAGCAGCGCCGTGCCGATCGCTTCCACGGCGCACCGTCTTGCCATGGCGTGGAATCATAGCGAGCTCGCCGGCGCCGCGTCGCGCAGAAAACACGGTCTTAACGGAAAACACGTCGTTCGCTCACGCAACCTCTCTACTGTGCACTCGACCGCGGGCCGTTCATCCGCTTCTTCGATGCGGGAAGCGGCGGTTGCGCGGAAGGCACAGCTAGGGGAAAGGCACGTAATGAAGCTCACGCACGCACTAATGGGAGCTGCTCTGTTCCTCGCGTCGACCCTCGCGTCGGCGCAGACAGGTCAGCCGTTGACGACACCGCCGGCGCCAGAGATGACGCCGGACGAGAAGGCGAAGCAGGACGAGAAGACCAAGCTCGAAATGGAGGCGTTGAAGGAGAAGGTCGGTTACCTGATGGACAAGACGAAGGGCATGCAGGAGCCCGGCAAGGAGCCGCCCGTCACGATGTTCTTCAAGGAAGGCTTGAAGTGGAAGAGCGCCGACGGAAACTTCGAAGGAGCGCTCGGCGGACGCTTCTACTTCACGTACCGTCACGCGTTCGACCGCTTCGACGCCGGCGGAGGCGTCGGCGGCGGCGCCAGCCCGGAATCCGACTCCTTCAACGTCGACACGGCGCGTGTCCAGCTCGACGTGACGTTCTATAAGGACTACTTCGCGCGCGTCGAGATGGAGGCGGGGAAGGGCGACGACTTCTTTATCAAGGACGGTTTCATCGGCTGGAAGGGCGTTCCGGAAGCGATCATCCGCTTTGGTCAGGCCAAGGTACCCTTCAGTCAGGAGGAAACCTGCTCGAGCCGGTTCATCGACTTCGCCGAGCGTTCGATCGTCAACTACTTCGCGCCCGCCCATGACATCGGTCTCCACGGAAACGGAGACTTGTGGGACACCAAGTTCACGTGGGAACTCTCGATTACGAACGGACAGGGCAAGAACAAGAAGGACAACAACGACGAGAAGATGCTCGGCCTCCGGCTGCGCCTCATGCCCCTGAAGGACAGCGACGATCCGCTGACCAAGTACCTCCGCTTCGGGATCGCGGCCGCCTTCAGTGACGGCGACGGCGATTCGACGAAAAACCTCGACACGGGCGATCTCGGCAAGCTGACGGTCATCGACATCAGCGGTACGGAGGACGCGCAGAACCAGCGACTCGGATTCGAGATTTCGTGGGCTTGGAACAGCCTGGGCTTCCGCGCGGAGTACGTCACCTGGAACCGCGAGGTTTCCGGCGGCACCGATTTCGACACGGATGGCTTCTACATTGCGCTGACCTACCTTCTCACGGGCGAGCAGAAGGTCCACGAAACCCGCGTCAAACCAAAGACCCCCTTCAGCCTCGCTGATGGGGACTGGGGCGCCTTTGAACTCGCGTTCCGGTTCGCCTTGGTCGACGCGAGCGACGCCACGGATGAGGGCTTGATCGCGACGACGGCGAACGACGAAGTGACGCAGATCACGATCGGCGTCAACTGGTGGCTCAGCCAGAACTTCGCGTTCAGGCTCAACTTCGAACACTTCGAGTTCGACGAGGATATCGCGCAGGGCCCGGACACGATCGACGACGAGAACATCATCTTCTTCCGCATCCAGATGGACTGGTAGGAACGAACTTATGCGTGTGGGCTCTCTCCTGATGAAGGCGGAGGTCTTTTAACAGAAACTTAATATCACCCTAGCGGGGGGTTCACACCCCCCGCTTAGGATTGGTGTGCAAGGTAGGAGAATTAATGATGAAGCAGGCAGTTCGCATCACGGTCTTGGCGCTCGTCGTGACGTTCACGGTTTCGGCGCAGGACGTCGATTCCGCCCTCAAGTCCTATCAGAAGGTCGAGGGCATCTCGGGCAACCTGAACAGCATCGGCTCGGACACGCTCGCGAACCTCATGACGTACTGGGTGGAGGGATTCAAGAAGCAGTACCCGAACGTCAACATCCAGGTCGAAGCCAAAGGCTCCTCCACAGCCCCACCAGCCCTCATCAAGGGCGTCTCGCAGTTCGGTCCCATGTCGCGGGAGATGAAGAGACAGGAGATCGACGAATTCGAAGGCAAGTACGGATACAAACCCACTCAACTTCGTGTGGCCCTCGACTCGCTCGCCGTCTTCGTCAACAAGGATTGCCCGCTCGAAGAGATCACGATGGAGCAACTGGACGCGGTCTTCGGCAAGGGCCGCAAGCGCGGGCACAAGGAAGACATCAAGACGTGGGGCCAGCTTGGCCTGCAGGGCGACTGGGCCACGCGCCCGATCAGCCTCTTCGGCCGCAACTCCGCGTCGGGCACGTACGGATTCTTCAAGGAACACACACTCAAGAACGGCGATTACAAGAACACCGTGAAGGAGCAGCCGGGGTCGGCCTCGGTGATCCTGGGAGTCGCCGAGGATCGCTTCGCGATCGGATACAGCGGCGTCGGCTATTCCACGTCCGGCGTCAAGAAGCTCCGCGTCGCCCCCAAGGCCGGCGAGAAGGCCGTCGCCGCCGAGGCGCAGAATGTCTACGATGAGTCCTATCCGCTCTGGCGATTCCTATACATCTATATCAACAAGGCGCCCAGCAAGCCGCTCGATCCGCTCGTTCGCGAGATGGGCAAGTACGTCTTCTCGCGCGAGGGCCAGACAGTCGTAGTGAAGGACGGTTTCTTCCCGCTCCCCGCCGTCGTTGCGGAGCAGGAGATCAAGAAGCTTCAGTGATTAGTGATCCTCGAGCACTTCAGAGGCGGTTCAGCGAGGCGACGCCTTGTTGACCGCGCCGCACGGTTTGTCGTCATCGCCGGGGGTATGGCGATCATCGTCGGCGTGCTCGGCATCCTGCTTTTCATCTGCATAGAAGTCGCGCCCATCCTCGGGGACCCGGCGGTCGACCGCCGGGATCCCCTGACGGTGGGACAACCCGCGCTCTTCATGGGAGTCGAAGAGCAGCAGGAGCTCGGATTTGCCGTGCTCCCGAACGGCACGATCGAGATCATCAAGCTCGCGGAGCCGGAGCGCCGGATCACGCACAAGCTCTCGTCCGCATCATCCGTCCTGTCGGTCGCCCGTCCTCTTGGTCGATCGCAGCTTGCCATCGGAACCGCTGACGGTCGCGTCATTCCGGTCGACGTGCGTTTTCGCGCGGAGTTCGACGCTCTGGGCGCCAGGCGCATTGTTCCAGAAGTCGTTGAGGGCTCTGCGTTCTCCTTGGACGCAGATGGCAAACCGATCCTCACGCTTGCGTGGCAGATCGACGTCAAGGGGAGCCTTGCCGCGGGCATCACGGAGGACGGCCGCGTCCTCGTTGCCGCAGTCGTCGAGAAGAAGCTGCTAACGGGAGCCGTCAAGCGCACCGAAGCGCGCGGCGACGTGACGCCTCTGCTGACGAAGCGTGCCACATGTCTGGCCCTCGACAGATATCGCGAGACGCTCTACGTGGGACAATCCTCAGGCGCGATCGCACGTGTCGACGTCGCCGATGTGCAAGCGCCGAAACTGATCGAGAGCTTCCCGGCGTCCGACAATGCCGTGACGGCCGTCGGCCTTCTGAATGGAGACCTGTCGCTCGTGGTAGGGGACGAGCGGGGTGAAGTGAGCGTTTGGTTCGGATCATCGGACGCGGATGGACCCAAGCGCTTTCGCCGCGTTCACGGCTTTGAACCGCATGGCGCCGCGGTGACGTCGATTGGAGCGTGCGAACGCGACAGAGGCTTCGTAACCGCAGATCGCGCGGGCGGAGTCCGACTGCATTATGCGACGACGGGCAAAACGCTCGCCCGCCTGCAGGGCGAATCGCACCCAGTCACCTCCGTACTTCTGGCTCCGAAGGCGAACGCCATCTACGCTCTGCACGATCGCGGGATGGTGTCGCGCTGGTCGCTCAAGAACCCGCATCCCGAGGTGTCCGTGAAGGCGTTCTTCGGGCAGGTGTGGTACGAAGGGTACAACGCGCCGGAGGCCGTCTGGCAGTCCACGGGAGGGACGGACGACTTCGAACCGAAGTTCAGCCTGATCCCGCTCATCTTCGGCACGCTGAAGGGAACGTTTTACGCGCTGGTTTTCGCGGTGCCGCTGGCGATTCTCGGCGCGCTGTACACGTCGCAGTTCATGCATCCGACGCTGCGAGGCATCGTCAAGCCGACCGTCGAGATTATGGCCGCGCTGCCGAGCGTGGTGCTCGGATTCCTGGCGGGCCTGTGGCTGGCGCCCGTGGTGGAGCGCTCGATGCCCGCGATCATCGTTCTGGTGGTCGTGCTTCCGATGTCGTGGTGGGCCGCGATGGGAACGTGGAACGTGCTGCCGGCGCGTCTGCGCGAGGCTTCGCGCAGCCGGGGCGAAATCGGACTGCTCATCGTGTTCACCATTCTGGCGGTGTGGCTTGGAGCCTCAATGAACGGCACGGTGGGTCGCGCCTTTTTCGGCGGGGACTTCCAACGGTGGTGGGTGAACACCACGGGTCTGGCGTACGACCAGCGCAATGCGCTCGTCGTCGGGTTCGCGATGGCATTCGCCGTGATCCCGATCATCTTCACGATCTCCGAGGACTCGCTCTCCAACGTGCCGCGCCATCTGTCGTCCGGCTCGCTCGCGCTCGGCGCGACGCGCTGGCAGACGGCGATCCGCGTGGTGCTGCCGACGGCGAGCCCGGGCATCCTTTCCGCCGTCATGATCGGGTTCGGTCGCGCCGTGGGCGAGACGATGATCGTGCTCATGGCGACCGGCAACACCCCAGTCATGGAGTGGAACATCTTCAACGGGTTCCGGACGCTGTCGGCGAACATCGCGGTCGAGATCCCCGAGGCGCCGCATGGTGGGACGCTCTATCGCGTGCTCTTCATGGCGGCGCTGCTCCTCTTCGCCGTGACCTTTGCCGTGAACACCCTTGCCGAAGTGGTGCGTCAGCGGATGCGCCGGAGGTATGCGCAGCTATGAGGAAGCTGCTGCGTACCGGCGAACCGTTCATCTGGCTCACGGGCGGGGCCCTGACGCTGTCGATCCTGATGATCCTCGGCCTAGTGCTGCTCATCTGCATGAACGGGCTCGGCTTCTTCTGGCCCTCCGAGATCGCGAAGTACACGCTCAAGGACGGGAGCGCAATCCTCGGCCAGCTTCGAATGCGCGAATCGAGACCGGGTACGGATATGTTCCGGATCCAGGTGCAGGTGGCCAACCGTGATTTCACGGGACAGGACTTCCGCTGGGTCGACGAGGATCAAATCGCATCGCGCGAAGTTCCCCCGGACGCGGTGCTCCTCGAACGGCGGGAATGGGGACCGTTCATCGGTTTCATCAAGGAGGTCCGGGAGGGGGGACGCCCCGTCGCGATGGGGGAGCTCGACCGGCTCCATGGGCAGTCCACGGGCCTCTTCAATCGCGTGCGGTCGCTGGAGCAGGACGACATCGGCGACCTCAGTTACCGGCAGGAGAAACTGCGGCTCGCCATCCGCCGCATCGAAATCCGCGGAGGTTCCGCCGACGAGAAGAAGCCCCTGGAGGATGAGATCCAGTCGCTCAAGCAGAAGCACCACGCGCTGGAATCGGAGATCCGCACGGTGACTGCGGATATGAATCAGGCCACCGTGCTTATCGCCACCGTCGACGGCCGCGAGAAGGAACTCCCGCTCGCGCACGTCGTGCGCATCGTCTGGTCGAACCGGCTCGGCGTCGGGGGAAAAACAGGCACCTACCTGGCGCGCACGTGGGAGTTCGTGGCCGGAGAGCCGCGCGAGTCGAACACCGAAGGCGGCGTTCTCCCTGCCATCTTCGGGACCGTCATGATGGTCTTCCTCATGACGATCGCCGTCGTCCCGCTCGGCGTCCTGGCAGCACTCTACCTGCGCGAATACGCGAAGCAGGGTCCGCTCGTGCGTGCGGTCCGGATCGCGGTCAACAATCTCGCGGGCGTGCCGTCAATCGTGTTCGGCGTCTTCGGTCTCGGCTTCTTCGTTTATTTCGTCGGCGGAACGATCGACGCCGTGTTCTATGCGGAGGCTCTCCCGACGCCCACGTACGGCACGGGCGGCATCCTCTGGGCGGCGCTCACGCTGGCGCTGCTCACGGTACCGACGGTGATCGTCGCGGCCGAAGAAGGGCTCGCCGCGGTGCCTCAGGACATCCGACAGGCGTCCCTCGCGCTCGGTGCGACGAAGTGGGAGACGCTCTGGCACGTCATTATCCCGAGCGCGGCCCCGGGCATCCTGACGGGCGCGATCCTCGCGATGGCGCGCGCGGCTGGCGAGGTCGCGCCGCTCATGATCACGGGAGTCGTGAAGCTCGCCCCGACACTTCCCATGGACGGCAACGCGCCTTTCGTGCATCTCGATCGAAAGTTCATGCACCTGGGATTCCACATCTACGACGTGGGATTCCAGTCGCCGAACGTCGAGGCGGCGCGCCCGATGGTCTACATGACGACCTTCCTTCTCCTCGTCATCGTGGTGGCGCTGAATCTGGCGGCGATCATGCTTCGCAATCGCCTGCGTCGGAAATACCGATCCGCAGCCTTTTAGAGTCAGCCATGCAAGAGGACCCGAGCGTGCTTGAAGACACCGCCCCGCCCCGCGTCGAAGCGCCGCCGACGGCGCATCGCGTAGAGAACCCGGAGTCGATGATCCAGATCGAGAAGGTCAATCTCTACTACGGCACCACCCAAGCGCTGAAGAACGTGTCGGTCGAGATCCCGCGCAGCCGTATCACGGCCTTCATCGGCCCCTCGGGCTGCGGGAAGTCGACGCTGCTGCGGTGCCTCAACCGCATGAACGACCTCATCGACGGCGTGCGCGTCGAAGGAACCATCCGCATCGGCGGCAGAGACATTTACGAACCCTCGGTCGATATTAGCGAGCTGCGCAAGCGGGTCGGCATGGTCTTCCAGAAGTCGAATCCGTTCCCCAAGACGGTTTTCGACAACGTCGCGTACGGTCCGCGCATCCACGGCATTCGCGATCACGCCACGCTCGAAGGCCTCGTCGAGAAGAGCCTGAAAGGCGCGAGCTTGTGGGACGAGGTGAAGGACCGGCTCACGACGAGCGCGCTGGAGCTCTCGGGCGGACAGCAGCAGCGCCTGTGCATCGCGCGGGCGCTCGCGGTCGGGCCGGATGTCATCCTCTTGGACGAACCGTGCTCCGCGCTCGACCCGATCTCGACCGCGCGAGTCGAGGAACTGCTCATCGAGCTCAAGAAGCAGTACACGATCGTCATCGTCACTCACAACATGCAACAGGCCGCGCGCGTGTCGGACTTCACCGCGTTCATGTTGCTCGGCGATCTCTTCGAATTCGGGGTTTCCAAGACGATCTTTACCATGCCGAAGCGGCAGGAAACGCAGGATTACATCACAGGGAGATTTGGATAGTGCACCGACACTTCGAAGATCAGCTCGCCGATTTGAAGGACCGCCTCGTGCACATGGGGGCGGTCGTCGAGCAGATGATCGACAACGCCATCAAGAGCCTGGTCGATCATCGGACCGATCGCCATCCAATCGTCTTCCGGTCGGAGGAGGAGGTCAACGAACTCCACATCGAAGTCGACGAGCGCGTGACGGAACTGATCGCGCTCCAGCAGCTCATGGCGTCCGACCTGCGATTCGTCCTGATGTCGTCGAAGATCGCGGGCGAGCTCGAACGCATCGGAGATCAGGCGGTGAACATCTGCCAGAACACCGCGGAACTTGTGAAGTATCCGACGCTCAAACCGCTTATCGACATTCCGCTCATGGCCGACGCCGCGCGCCGGATGCTGCGCGAGTCGCTAGACGCCTTCGTCCGCCAGGACGTCCCCCTCGCGCAGCGGGTGCTGGACGAGGACGACACCGTCGACGCCTTCAAGAGCCAGATTTTTCGCGAGCTGCTCACGTACATGATGGCCGACCCGGGAACGATCCAGCGTGCGCTGGCCCTGATCCTGATCTCGCGCAATCTCGAACGCGTCGGCGACCACGCGACGAACATTGCCGAAGAGGTCATTTATGTCGTGCAGGGTCGCGATGTCCGTCACCACCACGAAGAGACGAAACGCCATGCTGCGGTCGATCCTGATAATAGATGACGAGCCGGACATCCTCCGGCTGCTGGATTACAACCTCACGAAGGCGGACTATGCCGTATTGACGGCGAAGGATGGGGAGTCGGGGCTGGCGGTGGCGCGCAAGCACTCGCCGGACGCGATCCTGCTTGATGTCATGATGCCGGGACTGGACGGTCTCGAAGTCTGTAAGCGGCTTCGCGCGGATCCGTCTACGTCGCGGATTCCCATCATTATTCTCACCGCGAAGGCGGAGGAGGGCGACCGCGTCGTCGGACTGGAACTCGGAGCCGACGATTACATGACAAAGCCGTTCGGCGTGCGCGAACTGCTGGCGCGCGTGAAGGCGCTTCTGCGCCGGGCGCAGGCGTCCGCCGAAGTATCCGAGGTGGTTAAAGCAGGCAAGCTCGTCATCGATGCGGGCCGCCGGACCGTGACCGCCGCCGGCAAACCTGTGACGCTCACCACGACCGAGTTCAACCTTCTCAAGGCGCTCGCCGACCGGCGCGGACGTGTCCTGTCGCGCGAGGACCTGATTTCGATCGCGCGCGGAGACGACGTGGCGGTGATCGACCGGACCGTCGACGTGCATGTCGTCGCTCTACGGCGGAAACTCGGCAAGCACGGGGACATGATTGAGACTGTGCGCGGTGTGGGTTACCGGCTCAAGGAGTGATCGTGTTCCGGCGGCTTTTCGTGGCGTCGCTGGCGCTCATCGCCTTTTCGCTGGGCGTGTTTGCTTTGATCGCCGCCGATCAGGCGCGTACGCGGCTCGTTAACGAGATGAACCGTCGTCTCGCGTCGGAGTGCGAGATGCTGTGCGCGGTCGAGGCCGCGCAGTCGCGCGAAGGTCTGCGCGCCGTGATCCGCGATCTGGGCGCGCGCACAGGCTCGCGACTGACGGTCATCGCGGCCGATGGGGGTGTCGTTGCGGACTCGCACGCCGATGGGACAAAGATGGAGAACCACAACGGGCGGCCGGAAGTCATTCAGGCGCGGGCGGAAGGTCGAGGCGCTGCGCTGCGCCGCAGCGGCACGATCGGCGAGGAGATGCTCTACGTCGCGCTGCGTTCCGAAGGAGGAACCGTCCTGAGGGCCGCCTTTCCCACGGCCGACGTGCTCGCGGAGTCGCGCCGGATCTACCTGGTCTTCGCGATCGCGTTCATCGCGACGGCCGCGGTTGGAGGCTTGCTCGCCTTCCTGTTCGCGCGCCGCATCGCGCGTCCCCTCGCGGAGATCGAGAACGTCGCGCGTTCGATCGCGGCCGGAGACTTTTCGCGAAAGGCCGTCGTCGATGCCGCGGACGAGGTGGGGGGTACGGTGCGCGCGATCAACCGGATGTCGGAGGAATTGGCGGTGCGCATGGAGGCGCTCCGCGTCGAGGGCGCGAAGCTCGAAAGCGTGGTCGCCAGCATGCAGGAGGCGGTCATCGCCACGAATCCCGACGGGCGGATTCTTCATTCGAACGCGGCGACCGTGAAGCTCTTCGACGTGCAGATCGATCCGCGCGGGCTTAAAGTCTGGGAAGTGATCCGGATGCCGGCACTGCAGGCGAAGGTGGAACGCGTGCTGCGGGAGGGTGTCGTGGAACGCGCGACCTTCGAGCTGGGCTCGCTCGTGGCCGTCATCACGATCGGTCCGCTGAGCGGCCGTCAGGGCGCGGTGTTGGTGGCGCACGATGCGACGGAAGAGCGGCGGTACGACACGATGCGACGGGAGTTCGTTGCGAACGTCTCGCACGAGATGCGCACGCCGATCAGCGTGGTGCAGGGCTACGTCGAAACGCTCCTCGACGGGGCGATCAAGGATGAAACGCGCGCGCGGGAATTCCTGGAGACAATCGGTCGCAACGTGGAGCGACTCACGCACATCGTGTCGGATCTGCTGGAGCTCGCGAAGCTGGAGGCCCCCGGCCAGATCGCTAAGGTGAGACCTCTCGA
>CAYXVY010000224.1:0-16928 GCA_964468745.1 uncultured Planctomycetales bacterium
GGAGCGCCCGGATCGACTGCGCCCGCCGCCCGCGCGGGGTCGAGGATCAGCACGATCTCGCCCCCCGCGTCGGCCGCTTCCAGAAGGTGCCTCGCGCTGCTCGTCATGTCGGGCACCGCATTCGCACAGGCCGCGGGCACGACGCAACCGTCGGCACACGCCCCCGCGCAGTCCAACATGGGCTGGGCGATGGCGCTGGGAATCGCGATCGCGGCCGGATGCGCGGCGCTCGGTCAGTCGAACGCGATCCGTGGATCGGTCGAAGCGGTCGCGCGGCAGCCGGAAGCCGGCGGCCGCCTGCAGACGATGATGCTGATCGGCGTCGTCTTCATCGAGACGCTGCTCATCTTCACGTGGGTTCTTCTCTTCCTCTGGGGCGGAACCGTCTTCGCTCACTAGTCGAACGAGATGAACGCCGTACTCCTGTCCGCTGACATACTCTCGGACCTCGGCATCAACCTCAAGGTGCTGGGCGTCCAGGCGTTCATCTTTATCGTCACCTTCTTCGTCCTCAAAAGCCTCCTCTTCGAGCGCATCATGTCGAACATGAAGTCGCGCGAGGAGGAGGTGGCTCGACAGGTCGAAAAGGTCCGCCACGAGCGCGAAGAACTCGGCAAACTCGAGAAGGAGTACGCCGCCGCGATCGCCAAGATCGAGAAGGAGGCGTACGACCGCCTGCAAGCCGTCCTCAAGCTGGCGATGGACGCCCGCGGCAAAATCGTCGCCGACGCCCAGCAGCAGGCCTCCCATGAAGTGAAGTCCGCCCTCGCCGCGATCGCCCAGGAAAAGCAGTCCGCGATCGCCGCCCTGCGCGACGAAGTCGCCCAGCTCGCACGCTCCTCCACCGAACGCGTCCTCGACGTGCCGGTCGATGCGGCCGCCGTCGACGCCGCCGTCAGGAAGGGGATGTAATGCCTGCCCTCCAAAGCCTTCCCAACATCCTCGCATGCGCGAGCGTCGGCGAACAACTTCAAGTTCTCGGACTCGCGAGCGACGGCGGCGGAGGGATGACTCTCCTGGCCGCCGGTGCCGGATCCACCTTCATCGCCCAGCTCATTGCCTTCCTCATCCTCGCCTTCCTCGTCGGCAAGTTCGGCGTCCCCATCCTCAAGAAGGCGATCGACGACCGCGGCAACGCCGTCCGCGACGAGTTCGACAAGCTCGAACGCGAGACGCGCGCATCGTCCCAAGCCGTCGCCGACATCAAGACCCGGCTCGCCAACATCGATGCCGAGTCGAAGAGCCGCATCGCGAGGGCCCTCGACGAAGGGGCCCGCATGAAGCTGCAGGCCGAGCAGGAAGCGACCCAGCAAGCCGCCGCCGAGCACGCCAAGGCGAAGCGCGACATCCAGATCGAGCGCGACAAGACGATCCTCGAACTCCGCATGGAGGTCGTCCGCCGCACGATCGAAGTGACCGAACGCGCGGTCGAGACCCTCGTCGACGAGCCGCTCCACGGCAAGATGGTGGATAAATATCTCGGCGAGCTCGAGAAGGCGGCGAAACTGTGATTGAGAGAACCCTCGCCAAGCGCTACGCCGCCGCGTTGATCGCCGTCGCGATCAAGGAGGGGATTGTCGAGCAGGTCGAAGGGGACCTCCTCGCCCTCAAGACCGTGTACCAGCAGGACGCGCGGTACCGCCTGGCGCTCCACCAGCCGAGCATCCCGAAGGCGGGCCGCAAGAAGCTCCTTCGCAAGCCCTTCGAGGGGCGCTCGAACCAGGCCTTCCTCGACTTCCTCGATCTGCTCGTCGACAAAAACCGCGTCGACATCCTCCCCGAGATCGCCGACATGTTCGACATGCTGGCGGACGCCACGCAGGGAGTGGTGCGGGTCGGTGTCAGCTCGGCCTTCCCCCTGAATGACAAGCAGCGGGAGACCCTCAAATCCAAACTCGCGTCCCTGACGGGCAAGAAGATCGAAATGCGCGAGTCCGTCGACAGGAAACACCGCGGCGGCGTTTCCGTTCGCATCGGCGACTCGGTCCTGGATGGGACAGCCGCCGGCCGTCTGAAGAAACTGAAAGATTACCTCTACGCATTGCAGCGGACCTAAACCTGATAAGCATGATTAACACCGAGTCATCCGAGGTAACCGAGAAGAGTATGGAGGGGGTACTTAAGAACGCGCTGCGACACGAGGCAGACCTGTGTGTCTCTTCAGCGTTCGCGGCCGTCCGCACATCCCCCCCAATCGATGTCTCCGTGTCTCCGTGCCTCCGTGGTAAGAATCCGGATTCGAACCACGGAGACACAGAGAGCTGCCGGTTGGATTGGGTCGAACGGCACCCCCCCCAATTCCTCCTCGGTTCCCTCGGTTCTCTCGGTGTTAATTCCGAACAAGTCGTCGAAGGCCGTGATTCCCGGATCTGCTCATAGGAGTCAAGAATGACCGCCATCCGCCCCGAAGAAATCAGCTCCATCATCCGCCAGGAGATCAAGCAGTACGAAGCGGAACTCAAGATGGAGTCCGTCGGCGTCGTGTTGACCGTCGGCGACGGCGTCGCCCGCGTCTACGGCCTCGAGAAAGTCCAGGCCGGCGAGCTCGTCGAATTCCCCGGCGGCCTCTACGGCATGGCGCTCAACCTCGAAGAGGACTCGGTCGGCTGCGTCATTCTCGGCGAAGACCGCAACATCAAGGAAGGGGACATCGCCAAGTGCACGGGCCGCATCGTCGAAGTCCCCGTCGGCCCGGAACTCCTGGGCCGCGTCGTCAACGCGCTGGGACAACCGCTCGACGGCAAGGGCCCGGTCCCGGCTAAGAAATTTCGCCCGATCGAAGGGCGCGCCGCGAACGTCGTCGAACGCCAGCCGGTGAACGAACCCCTTCAGACCGGCTACAAGGCGGTCGATGCCATGATCCCCATCGGCCGCGGCCAGCGCGAACTCATCCTCGGCGACCGCCAGACCGGCAAGACCGCCCTCTGCATCGACACCATCATCAACCAGAAGGGTACCGGCAACATCTGCATCTACGTCGCGATCGGCCAGAAGGCCTCGACCGTCGCCAACGTCGTCGACACCCTGCGCAAGCACGGCGCGATGGACTACACGACCGTCGTGTGCGCGACGGCGAACGACCCCGCGCCGCTCCAGATGATCGCCCCCTTCGCCGGTACCGCGATCGGCGAGGAAGTGCGCGACAAGGGCGGGCACGCGCTGGCGATCTTCGACGACTTGTCGAAGCACGCGGCGGCCTACCGCCAAGTGTCGCTCCTCCTCCGGCGCCCGCCGGGCCGCGAGGCGTATCCCGGCGACGTATTCAACCTCCACTCGCGACTCCTCGAGCGTGCGGCCAAGCTGAACGACAGCCTCGGCAAGGGCTCCCTCACGATGCTCCCGATCATCGAGACGCAGCTCGGCGACGTGTCGGCCTACATCCCGACGAACGTCATCTCGATCACCGACGGCCAGATCTACCTCGAGCCCGACCTCTTCAACGCCGGCGTGCGTCCCGCGGTCAACGTCGGCATCAGCGTGTCTCGCGTCGGCGGCGCCGCGCAGACGAAGGCGATGAAGAAAGTGGCCGGCAAGCTGAAGCTCGACCTCGCGCAGTTCCGCGAGCTCGCGGCGTTCGCGCAGTTCGCCAGCGACCTCGACAAGGGGACGCGCGACCAGCTGACGCGCGGCGAGCGGCTCGTTGAAATCCTCAAGCAGGACCAGTTCGAGCCGATGCCGTTCGAGAGCCAGGTCGCGATCATCTTCGCCGGTACGACGGGCGCGCTCGACGAGATCCCGGTCGACAAGCTGAAGGCCTTCGAGATCGGCTTCCACGCGTTCCTCAAGACGAAGCACGCGGTGGTCGTCGAAGCGATCCGCCAGACGAAGGAATTCAGCGACGACACGTCGAAGCGCCTCACGGCGGCAATTGCCGAGTACAAGACAACCTTCAAATAGGGACCGGATAACACCGAGTCATCCGAGGAAACCGAGAAGAGTATGGATGGGGATATGCAGGACACGCAGCCAATCGTTGCAGACCTTGGTGTCTCTTCAAAGTCTGCGGCCGTACGTATCTCCCCCCCATTCGCCGTCTCCGTGCCTCCGCGCCTCCGTGGTGGAAATCCGGATTTGAACCACGGAGACACGGAGTCACGGAGAACTGCCGGTTGGATTGGGGCGAACGGAATCACCCCCCCAAATTCCTCCTCGGTTCCCTCGGCTATCTCGGTGTTAATTCCGTCCGTTCCTCGTGGAAATCAGGTTGCCCGCGGATCTGCTCGTCTCGGGTTGGGTATCTAGATGGCAGCGGTACAAAGCGCACGTTCCCTCAAGCGGAAAATCCGCTCCGTCGGGAACATCAAGAAGATCACCCGCGCGATGCAGATGGTCTCGGCGGCGAAGCTGAAGAAGGTCCAGGAGCGGCTGATGCAGATCCGCCCGTACGCGGACAAGATCAGCGAGTTCCTCGAAGGCCTGGCCCCGACCGTCAAGGAGCTCAACCACCCCCTGTTCACTCCGCGCCCGCAGGTCAAGAAGATCGCCTGCGTCGTCATCACCGCCGACAAGGGCCTCTGCGGCAGCTACAACGCCAACATGTTCCGCTTCGCGACGAAGTTCATCGCGGAGCAGAAGAAGCCGGCGCGCATCGTCGCCCTCGGCCGCAAGTCGGCGGAGTACTTCACGAAGAACGGGGCGGACGTCGCGGCGAAACACATCCAGATCCCGGCCAACGTCCCGTTCGCGCAGATCAAGACGATGACCAAGCAGCTCGTCGACATGTATCTCGCGGGCGACGTCGACGAAGTGCACCTCCTCTTCACGCGGTACGTGAACGCGATGACGTTCAAGCCGGGCTCGGTGAAGTTCCTCCCGATCGAACCGAAGACGGCAGGGAAGCTCCAGCACGAGTACGAGTTCGAGCCGGAGCCGGCGAAGATCATGGAGAAGCTGGTGCCGCGCTATGTCGAGGTGACATTCCACCGGCTGCTGCTCGAGTCGATGGCGAGCGAACACGCCGCGCGCATGAACGCCATGCGGAATGCGACCGACAACGCGTCGGATCTGATTACGTCTCTCACGCTCATCTACAACAAGGCCCGGCAGTCGGGCATCACCAAGGAGCTGCTCGACATCGTCGGCGGCGCCGAGGCGTTGAGAGGCTAAATGAACCCGCCCGAAAACACCGAGAAAACGGAGAGATCCGAGAGGAAGCGGATGGACGTCAAGCTCGCGGAGATTGCGCAGAGGTCCGCCGCCGTGCGGGCTATGCCCGCACGGGCGGCCACACAGGTGCGGATTCCGAGACGGCCCGCCCATCTCAGGGGCGTCTCGGAATCCGCACCTGCGTGGCCGCGCCCGCGCTCTGCGCGGGCCGGCGGACTCGTTCTCGGTTTCCTCGGCTCTCTCGGCTTTCTCGGTGTTAATCCGGAACACCACCTGCGTGTCCCAGTACCCACTCTGTAGTACCTAGGAGGCTCTCATGGCGAACATGGGCAAGATCGCTCAAATCATCGGACCCGTCATCGACGTTTCCTTCGAAGGAAGCCTCCCACCCATCTACACCGCTCTCACGATCCAAGACACACTCCGGGGTGGCTTGCTCACCTCCGAAGTCGCTCAGCACCTGGGCAACAACCTCGTGCGGTCGATCGCCCTGGGTCCGACGGAGGGCTTCGTCAGAGGTACCCCCGTCACCGATACCGGCGCCCCGATCTCAATCCCCGTCGGGCGGTCGTGTCTCGGGCGCGTCATGGACCTCCTCGGCAAGGACGTGGACGGCCTCGGCGAGGTGAAGGGGGAGGATCGCTATGAGATCCATCGTCCGGCCCCGAAGCTCGAGGACCAGGAGCCCACGCCGCGCGTGTTCGAGACCGGCCTGAAGGTCGTCGACCTCCTCTGCCCGTTCCCGAAAGGCGGCAAGATCGGGCTCTTCGGCGGCGCGGGCGTCGGCAAGACGGTGCTCGTGCAGGAGTTGATCCGCAACATCGCGGTCGAGGCGGGCGGCGTGTCGGTGTTCGCCGGCGTCGGCGAGCGCACGCGCGAAGGCAACGACCTCTGGCTCGAAATGCAGCATGCCAAGTTCAAGGACGCCTCCGGCAAGGAGATGAGCGTCCTAGACAAGACCGTCATGGTGTTCGGCCAGATGAACAAGACGCCGGGGTAGAGCCTGGGGGTCGCGCTCTCGGGGGTCACGCACGCCGAGTACTTCCGCGACAAGGAGGGGCAGGACGTGCTCCTCTTCATCGACAACATCTTCCGCTTCGTACAGGCGGGCGCGGAGGTGTCGGCCCTCCTCGGTCGCCTGCCGAGCGCGGTCGGCTACCAGCCGACGCTCGCGCAGGAGATGGCGGCGCTGCAGGAGCGGATCACGTCGACGAAGCGCGGGTCGATCACGTCGGTGCAGGCGGTATACGTCCCCGCGGACGACATCACCGATCCGGCGCCGGCGACGACGTTCTCGCACCTGGACGCGACGATCGTGCTCGACCGGCGCATCTCGGAGCTCGGTATTTATCCGGCGGTGGATCCGTTGAAGTCGACGTCGCGCCTGCTCGACCCGAAGGTCGTCGGCGCGGAGCACTATGCGGTGGCGCGCGACTGCCAGAAGATATTGCAGCGGTATACGGACCTGCAGGACATCATCGCGATCCTCGGCATGGAGGAGTTGAGCGACGACGACAAGATGGTGGTGGCGCGTGCGCGCCGGATTCAGCGCATGTTGTCGCAGCCGTTCTTCGTGGCGCAGCAGTTCACGGGGTCGCCCGGGCAGTTCGTGCGGTTGAAGGACACGATCCGGTCGTTCAAGGAGATCATCGAAGGCAAGCACGACAAGATGCCGGAGCAGAGTTTCTACATGGTAGGCGGAATCGATCTCGCAATTGAAAAGTCCAAGAAGCTTGGTGGGTAAGCGGACGGCGCTGGGCGGAGGCCTGGCAGGAATGGCGGCCTTCGCGGCCTTCATCCTCCTGCTGGTGCGCAAGGGCCCGCTGCCTGCGCTGATTCTGCTGGGAATAGTCGCGGTCCTGATCCTGGTCCTGACGGTGGTGACGACGTTGTTGAAGATGAAAGATGGGAAAAAACTTTAAGCTCGACATCGTGACTCCGGAGAAGGTCGTCTTCTCCGAGGAGATCACGTCGCTCGTCGTCCCGGCCGAGGATGGCTACTACGGCGTCCTCGCAGGTCACGCCCCGTTCCTGTGCACGGTAAAGCCCGGGGAAGTGACCATCCTCCGCGACCGCAGCGAGACCCACTACGCCACAAGCGGCGGCTTCATGGAAGTCACTCAGCAGCGAGCCATCATCCTCTCGGAGTCCGCCGAGGAAGCGCACGCGATCGACTTGAAGCGCGCCGAAGAGGCGGTCGAGCGTGCGAAGCAACGTCTGGCCGCCGCCGGCAAGGATGTCGACGCAGAACGCGCCGCGGCCGCCAAGGAACGGGCGGAGAACAGACTCAGGGTCGCGAAGAAGTATAAGAAGTAAGTGGCAGGACTCCTTCGAGCGATCGGCTGGCTCTTGTTCGGCCTCGGCGCCCTGCTCTTCATCGCCACAGGCGCCTACGAAGGCCTCCGCGACAAGAGCATCGTCACGATGACCGGCGCGGTTCTCATGCCGGTCGGCATCCTCTGCACCATGGCCGCCACCATCGCCGCCTGGCGCAAGATGCGCGCGAAGCCGCCGGCCGAAACGCGTCGCTAACAGGCTGCGATCTGCGGTATCCCCATTTCAGGCCTCGGGATCTGCGCGATCAACATCCGCGATCGGGATTGGGATTGGGATCGCCTGCGCACCAAGCCGCCGACAGCGGATCGTTAGTCGATGCTGATCCCGTCTACGGTCCCGCGTCGCCCGCTTTCGCGGGCGGCTTCACCATCGAGAGCGAGCGCTGCAGCGCCTCGATGTCGGACGGCGTCAAGCCCAGCTCCCCGGCGTTCGCGAGCATGTGACGCATGCATTCCAGCGCGGCTTCGTCCGGAGGCGCATGACGGCGCCACGGTGCGGCCAGCCGCCCGTCGACCCCCGGAAAAAGTTCATCCGGGATATCCTGCCATTCCTTGCGGACTCGAATCACCGTCATGGCGTCACCTCATCAGATTGTATCGCAGGCTCAGGAGACTCGAAATAGCGCAAACCTCTTTCCTGCGAATCCGCGCCGAAGTCCCGCAGACCCGCGCGTCGGTAGAAGATCTCGGCCGACGGGAGCGAATGAAGTCCGAGCCTGCCCCGCAAGCCCATGATCACACTCCGGTGTTCCGCGTATTCCATCAACGCCGTCCCGCAGTGGCCGAACCGCTGGGGCGCGTGGGGCGATCGCCGATTCCATGGCGCCACGGCGAGGAACTCAACGTACACGAGCGGCCGCTGGGTCTGCCGCGATCGGCGGAGCGCCGATTCGAGGAGCATCAAGCCCTGCACTTGCCGGCCCCGTACAAGCGCGCACCCTTCGTAGCGGCCATCCGGATCAAGCGACTGGAGCTTGGCTTCCCAATCCCACGTCGCGTCGTCCGCGCCCTGCTCATGGAGCTCGGGCACCCAGCGGACGGCCTGGTGCAGGTGATCCCGGCTGATGGAGCGCGTGATCTGTGCAGCGACCGGCGTGCGGTCTCCACGTTGGATGACGGCCTTGTGCCGGATCCTGAGCAGGCACTCGAAACAGAAGCGCCATGGCATGACGGGCTCCGTCGCAATGGGTGCGTCCTGGAGCCCTTGGGTCGCAAGGACATTCAAAGGGCGCCTGCCTCGCCGAAGCCCGTCAGCTCATCTCGCGGTCTGTAGCACGGCGAAGGCGGGTGTCTCTCGACGAGTGCGACCGCGCGCATCCTACCGATGGCAAGTGTCACGCGAGGACACGGACGGCTGAAACTCCGGATCTGCTCTCCAAGCCTCAGACATCCGTGATTCGCGGCTGTGATCGGGATTTGGATCGGGATCGGCTACTTGGACTGGATGCAGTGTCCACAGCTGCCCTGTTGGCCACAGGCATTGCAGCTGGTTTGGTCTACTCGCTCAAGGCCGGTAGGAACGAGCTCAAGAAACTCGCGAGATCCAGTCCGTATTGCGGGCTCGCACTGATGGGCGATGCCCTGTCCACCCGCGAACCTAAGGACGTTGCGACCGAAGTCAGTCGGGCGACTGAAGAGTACTTGAATGACTAGTTAGGCCTCGCGCAGTTCGCCATTCCATCCGGCGATCGGCGCAGGGTAATCGGAGACAGCGCCCCCCCCCCGCTCAGCGCGACGGCTTCGTGATCGGCGAGACGTAGAACCCCTTCACATGCTTGGTTGCGTCCACGACCAGGGTGAATCGGGCATGCTTGCCATCGATGCGCATGTCCGTTTCGAACATGAACGCCAGCGCGCGCGCCGTGATCCCGCACTGAATGCGCGCGAACTCGTGACTGCGTTCAAATCGCTGCTCGTGCACCGTGAACCAGCAATTCACGTTGAAGACGATCCCATGTACGTCGATGCGTCGGCCGCATGCCTCGATGCAGTACCCTGTCGCCGGATTCGGCCAATACGAGGGCGCCTGCTTTCGAACGACGTCACCGTTTTTCGGCACTTCATTGAAGATCGGGTGTATCTTCGCGATCTCTCGCCAAGCGTCATGAATGCTCTGACGCGCCTCATTGTTCTTATCGATGAGGCGGAGCGCGTCACCGACCTTCCCGAGTTCCTCCCAGATGCGATCCGCGTCCTCCGCGAGATCCTCGTTCTTGAACAGCACCTCGCAACCATGCAACCGCGAATTACGAGAAGTAGTTTCCGGCGTCAAATCGCCGATGACCTTGGCCACGTCTTCTGCCGACATGCTCTTGCAGAGGCGCAGTTCGATCCCGACGGCGTCCGCCTTGCTGATTGCGCCGGAGGTGAAGGGCGAACTGCTCACGGCGATCGCGCTGTCTGCGTGCATACCGCGTCGCTTGCTATCCAACTGCTCGATCCACGTGATGTCTTGCTGAATCAGCCTGTCGCGGCACTCCACGATGACCAGGCGTTCCTTGCCCCGGACGAGTCGTCGAATTTCCACGTCGACTTCGCGGCACTTGCCAGAGTCATGGTCGTAGACCATGCGCGGGGTGGTGACCTGGGTCTCCGGGTGTAACGCGTGCAGGATTCTGCTGATCGTCTGCTCGAAGTCGCGACCCCGCCGAGGCATGTCATCAGTCTACCGACTGTAAGAGCGCACACGACTTCTGAGTCTCCGCTCGTGACGATTCAGCTGAGCGTAGATTCAACGCCTTGGGCCCCGCACGGCACGAACGACAACCCACCACACCCGTACGCCGCGCACACCTCGGCCTCGCGCGCGCACTCCGCGTCATACACCTCCGAACACCGCGTGCACGCCACAATCTCCCGCCTCAACGCCGTCCGGCAATAGCCGCACCTCGTCCCCAACAACCCAGGCACCACCCGACTCACCGCCTCCACACGCCGCACCGACGCCGACCGCGCCATCACACCCGAAAGCCACAGGATCGCAGCGACCACAAACAGAATCGCCGGCAGCACGAGGCCCACGATAAGGATCGTCACCAGACTGTCGTTACCATCCTTCCACGACCCCTTCGCGGAGCGTTCGCTCCCGGGAAACGTTTCGCAGACAACCGCCGCGTCGGCGTCCTTCGTCATCACCGCTTCCTGCTCCGTCACACGACGTGCCGTCGGTGCTGCAGCCTTCGCGACCTCGGATGCGCGTTGGATCGCCACCGGCGCAACCCGCCGCTCCTCGCGCGACGACGCCCGCGTCGCAGACGCACACCCCGCCGCGATCAAGCCGATGCACATGGCCGCTACACCCAGTCGCATCATGTCCCCGTTGATGATGACCCCGCCCCTGGCGACTCCGTTTCCAAGATTCTAAGTCATGCCGACGCCCCGTGGGGAAGTCCCTTGATCGCCGCGCCTCACGACGCTTCATTGTCCTGTGACACGGCAGCTGCGCGTCGATCCGTACATCCTGCGCGCCAGCCTGCGCGATGTACTGAATTTGGCCGACTGGCGACGTCGCGATCCCGGCAACCTGCGCAGCACCGAGGTCGCCCACATCGCGCGCGCCGCCATGCCACCGTGGACGCGCCCGGAAGATCCGAATCGCTTCGATGTCCTGTATAACCCGCCAGCCGCCGGCACCTTTCGCCGCTTCCTGCAGGCGCGACGCGCCTCCTTTGGGACGTGCCAGGCTTCGTGGAGCGACGTCGAGACCGAACTCGATCGTCGGTACGGCTTCATGGCATGCGCATGGCACCTCACGCTGAGCGACGGCGCCTCGGAAATGGCCAGCGGCGGTTACCTCGACGGCAACGACATCCCCCCGTGGGACACGTGGCTGACCGAGGTCGACCACGCCCTCATCGCGTGGGTCCCGACATGGGCGCGCGATGCGCTCGACGCCGCCCTCGCCGCCAATCCCGTCGATTGCATCGGCTGGATCCACTGGGATCGCTCGACCCTCCACGCGCGCCAGATGATCGGCACGGCAGGAGTGTGACAACCCCCAGGCTCTACGCCCCTGCGGACGTCACATCGGTCTCGGTGACTTCGCGGTGCTTCTGAGCCGCGGCATGTTCGGCGGCTTGCGCGAGGATCTCCGCGACTTTCCGCTCAAGCGCCTTGACCGCGCCGGATGAGAGACGCAGATCCTGGGCGTTCCTGATCAGGCACTTCACGAGAAGAACGCCCTTCTCATCCGCGGACAGGACTTCAGTATCTCCCGTCATGGAGACCTTCCGGCCGACGACCTCGAGCTCGAAGTCCAGTTCTTCCGCAGCGGCGATCCACTGCTTCGGGATTTGCAACACAGTCTTCATTACACCCGCCTCATTCGAACATCCCGCATTCGTCTCCGGGATCTGGGATCGTGTATCCTTCCCCCATGCGCCCCTCCAGCCGCCACACCGGCTTCGGAAACACCCGCTGGACCGACGTCATCACCGCTCAGAACCCCGACGACCCGCGCCACCGCGACGCCGTCAATCGCCTCGTCTCCGCCTACTGGAGACCCATCTACACCTTCCTCCGCATGAAGAGAGTCGGACCCGAAGACGCTGCCGACGCCACCCAGGGCTTCTTCACCTACATCATCGAAAAAGAAGTCCTCACCCGCGTCACCCCCGGCGTCGGTCGCTTCCGCGACTTCCTCGTCAAAACGCTCCACGACTACACCGTCGACCTCCACCGCGCCAAGAAGGCCGTCCACCGCGGAGGCCGCCACAAACAAACGCCGCAGGACATCGAAGACGCGGAAAAGGAACTCCGCTCCATGCCCGCCGACCGCGCCACGCCGGAAGCCGCCTTCCTCCGCGTCTGGGCCAAGGAAACCATGGCGATCGCCTTCGAAACCCTCCGCATCCACCTCAACGGCATCAAGGAAGCCGACCGCTTCGAAATCTTCCACGCCTACCTCAGCGGGGAAGGGGACCTCACCAACACCGACCTCCAGAAAAAATACGGGAAGAGCGAGCAGCAGATCAAAGACATCATCAAAGTCACCAAGAAGATCTTCATGGAACACATGGGCGATGCCGTCCGCGCCACGGTGGGGAAGCAATCCGACATCGCCGATGAGGTCCGCGACTTGATGAAGTCCGTCTAGCGACTCCACGGTCGCGTCCTGCGATCTACGGTCGACGCCGCGGCACGCTACGATCGCTCCCTACGCCCGAATCCCGCGCAAGTCCATCGCACACCTCTCGGCTTGCGATCGTGGGACAAGAGGCGCCTCCACCCACGCCCTCAACTTCCTGAAAAATCTGCATCGATCTTTCCGATTTCCACTCCCCCTTTTGACCTTTCTTACGGGTTTATGGGCATGGACACGAAGACGAACAAGTGGAAGTCGAAGGAACGCGCGACGCCGCGACCGACCGACGAACGTCTTGGGACGGATGCGAACGCCTCCAAGGCGTCTTCCTTCGGGAAGGCGACGACCGCGAACTCCAACGCTGCACTTTCCCCGGGGAAGATGACCGCCACGGCCCTCAAGCCGTCGACCTCCCCGCGAAAGTCGATGCATGAAAAAATTTATGCGCCGACTTCCCGCGGGAAGACGGCCCACACTACAGCCGTCGCCGTCATCTTCCCCGGGGAAAGTCCCAGCGAGGGGTCGCAGGTCGCCTCCTTCCCGTCGGAGGTTCGCAGCGTGCGTTCCCACGACATGAACTTCCCGTCAAAGGACGCCATCGTCGCGACCCTCGGAGGCTACTTCCCGTCGGAAGCCGCCTCCCCCCGTCGCCTGTGCATGCTCCTTCCCGCAGGAAGTTGGAAGGGAGACGCATGAAGGCGGTCTCCTTCCCGGTGTTCCCTGTGTTTTTTCAAAACAACTTCTTTTTTTACAAGAAAGGAGAGTCCCATGAGGACTCCACTCAGTGATCTGTCAACCGAACGGCTTCTCGATGTATACGGCGCCTATCTCCGCGCGCGCCTGACGGCGCACCCGGAATCGGCTCCCCTGGTTCATACTCTTGCGGACGCGTCCAGCGCGCTGGTCGCTGCCAATGAACGGCAGCGCGAGGCCCTGGCCACCCTGCAGGACGCTCTTTCCTCGCGCGACTATGCGGCGCTCGTAACGGACCGCATGCTCACGCAGTTCCGGCTCGCGGTGCTGTCTCACGTGAACAGCGACCGCAGCGACCGGCTGTACGCCCGGTACTTCCCGAAGTCCTCGCTCGGTCCGCAGGCGCAGATGTCGCCGGCCTGGCTGGTCGCGCGCATCAACCGCCTGACGGCCTACCTCGAGGATGACGGTTCTCCCGAGGCGCTGAAGCCGTGGGCCTCGCGGCTCACGGAACAGCGGATCGCGCTGGAGAAGACGATGTCCGTCGCCGGTGTCGCTGACGACACCCACGCCAATGCGCAGCTCGCGGAAGTGATGCAGCGCAGCACTTGGTTGGGGTCGTACCGCGGCATCTACGGCGATCTCATCAAGCTCTTCCCGGCCGACCGGAAGAAGGTCGAAAGCTTCTTCCGCCCGGGTCCCAAGCAGTTCCGGCGCGCCGAAGTTTCTCCCACCGAGGAGACCAAGATCATGAGTCCCTCGACTCAGAAGGAGGAATCGGCGGCGTAGCCAGCCCTCAGTCCTTGGTCCCTAGTCCTTGGTCAACGACCGGGACTGGGGACCAGGGGCTCTGGACCCAATCAGGAACTTGCACGTGACTGAACCCTCTCCAGGCAAGGCGAGAAGGGTGGGCGGATGCGACGACGAGACTGCTCCCCTCGATCGTTTCGTCAACCCGCCCTTCTTGCCCGGCCTCCGTAGCCTTTCCAAGAAACAGTGCGGTCTGTGCGACGGCGAAGAAGTCCCCGTACCTTGCTCCACCCGTATTCACTTTTCATAATCTGAGAACTGCCATGATTTGCGCGAAACACCGGAATGAACGGCCATGCCTGCTGTGCGGGCTCGACGAAGACGACGTCGAGGTCGCCGGCCAGCTCCGCAACCCGCTCAACGAGGGTCAGTGGGTCGGCGGGATGCAGGTCATCGGCATCCTCGGCGAGGGCGGACAGGCCGTCGTCTACAAGGTGCAGAGCGAATCCCCCGCGCCCGCCGAGACTCCGAAGAAGAAGCGCCCGGGGTCGAAGTTGCGCCGGCTGAAGAAGAACTGGAAGCGGCCGCCGGTCGTGACCTGCTACGCCCTCAAGATGCTGCGTCCCGAGATGGCGCATAACCCGGCCGTCCTCGAACGCTTCAAGCGCGAGCACATGGCCCTCAGCATGTTCAGCCATCGACGCGTCGTCAAGCCGGTCGCCGTCGGCTCGACCCCGTTCGCGTATTACACGATGAAGTTCCTCGAGGGGCGGACGCTCGCGAAGGTCATCGAGGGAGGGAAGCGGCTCTCCGTCACCGGCATCCGCCGCATCATCCCGCAGCTCTGCAGCGCCCTCGACCGCATGCACAAGAAGGGGGTCATCCACCGCGATCTCAAGCCGGACAACATCATGATCGACGACGCCGGCAACGCGACGATCTACGACTTCGGGCTCGCGCGCATCGAGGGCTTGGCGGATGTAAGCGGGCCGAGTCCGACGGCGGGGAAGACGGGGACTCGCGCCGGCGACCAGATCGGCACCGAAGGGTACGCGCCGCCGGAGCAATGGGAGAAGCGGGCGCACGAGGCGGATCGTCGCGCGGACCTCTACTCGCTCGGCGTGATCCTCTACGAACTGCTGACGGGGCGCTTGCCGTCGGTTGATGGCGCCGCTCCGTCGACCACCGCGCCGGTGCTCTCCGACTACGACGCCATCGTCGCGCGGGCGCTGCTGCGGCGTCCCGAGGAGCGATTCCAGAACGCCGCCGAGATGCTTGAAGCGGTCGAGCCGGCGCTGCAGTGGATCTCGCGCGTCGATGCGAGGAATGAATCGACTCTCTCGAAGATGGAGTTCACGCGCGTGATGCTGGCCGCGCGGGTGCGCACGATGCAGGACGGCGATCGCGAGATGCTCTTCGTTCCGGCGATGCAGCAGGCGCTGCGCGACTACGACGGGGGGAAGTACGATCCCCCGCCGCAGCATGCGCCGTCGCTGGGTCCGGCGTTCATCTTCCTGATGATCGAGGCGGGGTTGTGGATGCTGTGCCGCGGGCTGCATCCCGACAGGAAGGCGGTCAACGTGGCGGCGGCCGCGGCTGTCGCGCTGCTGGGCCTGGTGTTGTATTTCGCGTAGCGCGCGATGCGCGAGATCGAGCGCTCACGGGAAGAGCGCCGCCTCCCGGTGCGGGGCCGCGACCGGATCAACCTCATTCCGTACGAAGGAGGCGTCTTCGCGGTGCTGCTGATGGCCGCGGCGATCGGGCAACCTGTCCTGGCCACGTTCGTCCTCGAGCGCGCGCGGATGGGGTAGGCAGACGGCAGCCCTTGCCTTCGGATCTAGAATTATCTAGTATTCTGTTGTGAAGGCGAAAGAGGTACAGGTCTCGGCGCCCGTGTCGGCGGCCACGAAGGAGTTGCTCGACCGCGTGACGGCGGAGCTGGGCCTCAAAAAGGGATTCGTGATGGAGCAGGCGCTGCTTGCGTACCTGCAGGCGATCCGGCACCTGCCGCCCGACCTGCTCATCCCGCCCCTGGTCGTCCTGACCGAAGAGTCGGGACGCGAGGTCCTGGACCGGATCAAACATCCGAAGGCCCCCACGGCTGCGTTGCGGAAACTCATGACGCGGCATGGACATTAGATTGCTTCGGGAGGACGACGACCGGTCGTCCTTCTCGTGTGGCGACGCGGACCTCGACCGCTTTTTCCGCAATTACGCCGCACACAACCAATATGTGATTCATGTCGGCGTCACCTATGTGGCCGTCGAAGGGAAGAGCATCCTCGGCTTTGCCACGGTAAGCCCGGGCGGCGTGAGCATCGAGGGCACCGGCCTCGCCAAGGTGCTTGCCGACATGCCGCGATACCCGCTGCCGATTCTTCGACTGGCGCGGCTGGGCGTCGACACGCGACGTCAGAAGCGGGGTGTGGGCACCGCGCTGCTGGCGAGCACGTTCGACCTTGCGTTGCAGATGTCGACCACGATGGGCTGCGTCGGCGTGCTCGTGGACGCGAAGCCGGAGGCGATTGCCTACTATCGCCGGTTCGGTTTCATGGACGTGCACTCGGTTTCGGGCCAGTCGCGGGGCGCGTCCGGGCTGACGATGCTCTTCCTCCCGATCGACGAGATCCGAAACGCAGCAGGGCAACCGACCAAGGACTAAGGACTTACTTCTTCCGCGTGTACGTGTTCGCCATCATCGGCGTGTCCTTGCCGTCCGGGCCCGCCATCGACATCGTCTGCGTGTAGGTGTCCTTGTCCTTGAACACCTGCACCATCTTCAGCTTCATCTCGGTGCCCGCCCCGGGCTCGATGCCGGAAATCGTCATCGTCATCGTCTTCTTCGCGGCATCCCACGTCCCCTCCATCGCCCAGATCGTCGGCGACATGTTGTCCGCCCAGCTCCCGGCATACCTCTTTTTCGTGGGGTCATAGCCCAGCATGCCGTGGCCGTAGAACGG
>CAYXVY010000225.1:0-14473 GCA_964468745.1 uncultured Planctomycetales bacterium
AGGCGAGCGCGATCACCGAGAATGGCCGGCTTTACAAGAACCCGTTCGGGCTCGACCCGAAGATCGTGAGCATGACGCTGCAAGAGGCCGCCATCGCCCGCCGCAACAAGGTCGTGATCACGACCTTCATGCTGACGACGGATCCGACGCTCGTGGACTTCGTCAACCGCCTCACGCGCGTCAACCACGGACGCGCCTATTTCAGCTCCTGCGACGAACTGGGCGAGAGCATCTTCGTGGACTACATCCGCAATCGGAAGAAGAAGCTGCGGTAGCCGCCCGGAATAGGTGCGGCGCGGTCTTCGTTGAGTTGACAAACCTGCACCGCGCCGTAGAGTGCGTGCGTCCATACGGGAGATCAGCATGGCGGTCGAGAACGTCATCATCATTGGCTCGGGCCCGGCCGCCTACACCGCGGCGATCTACGCGAGCCGCGCGAATCTGAAGCCGCTGGTGCTCGAGGGGGACGTCGACCGTGAGAAGCGGATCGAACAGCCGGGCGGACAGCTGATGCTGACGACCGACGTGGAGAACTACCCCGGTTTCCCGGAAGGGGTCGAGGGTCCGCACCTCATGGAGCTGATGCGCAAGCAGGCCGAGCGCTTCGGCACGCGGATCGAGACGGCGTGGGTGGAGAAGGTGGACTTCACGAAGCGGCCGTTCACGCTGCGGGCCGAGTCGGGGAAGGAATACCAGGGGAAGACAGTGATTGTGTCCACCGGCGCGAGCGCGAAGTGGCTGGGACTGCCGAGCGAAACGGCGCTGATGAACAAGGGACTGTCGGGCTGCGCGACGTGCGACGGCGCCCTCCCGATCTTCCGCAATAAGCCGATCGGGGTCGTGGGCGGCGGCGACGTCGCGCTCGAAGAGGCGATGTTCCTGACGAAGTACGCGTCGAAGGTGTCGCTCATCCATCGCCGCGACCAGCTGCGCGCGTCGAAGATCATGCAGGATCGCGCGAAGTCGAACGCGAAGATCGAATTCGTCTGGAACAGCGTCGTGACGGAGGTGCTCGACCCGTCGAAGGGGCGCGTGACGGGCGTGAAGCTGGAGAACGTGAACACGAAGGAAGTGACCACTCTGGACGTGGGCGGACTTTTCATCGCGATCGGCCACGAGCCAGGCACACACTTCCTGCGCGGCGCCGTCGAGTTGGACGAGAAGGGGTACATCAAGGTGAAGGGGCGCTCGACGCACACAAACGTGCCCGGCGTGTTTGCGGCCGGCGATTGTGTCGACTTCGTCTATCGGCAGGCGGTCACGGCGGCGGGCGAAGGGTGCATGGCGGCGATTGACGCGGAGAGGTGGCTCGAGGCGAACCACTAGCGGGTGCACGCCGCATGCGACTGAAACGACTCTTTCCTCGTGGCCTGCGAAATGTGCTCGACCTCCGGCGAAGACCCATCGATCTCTTTGTCGAGCGTGAAGCGCCCAAGGTGGCGGCGAACTCGCTCGTCGTCGATGTGGGTTGCGGCGAGTGCAACTACAAGAAGCGCTTCGCGCACACGCGATATGTGGGGGTTGACCTCGCCGTCGGCAATGCGGGGTGGGATTACGCAAAGATCGACGTGCTTGCAGACCTGACCCGAATCCCAATGCGCGACAGCGTGGCCGACGTGGTCCTTTGCACAGAGACGCTGGAGCATCTTGAGCGCCCATGGCGCTTTGCGGAGGAGGCGGCCCGCATTTTGAAGCCGGGCGGGCGACTGCTCCTGACGGTGCCGCACATCTCTCGCATGCACCAGGTGCCGTACGATTTCTTCCGGTACACGGAGTGGGGGTTGAAGTCGCTGTTCATGCGCCACGGCCTGACGGTGGCAAGGCTCGATCACGAAGGCGGCTACTTTATCGTGCTCGGCGACATCCTGAAGCACTTCAGCGGCCACCTCTTCCGCGCGAGCTGGGCGCGTTGGGTCTTCTTCCCGCTGTACATGCTGACGAGTGTCGCGTGCGGCCTGGTGATTCCGCTCCTCTGCCTCGCGCTCGATGGCCTTGATCGGAAGCGACGCTTCACGATCGGCTTCACCGGCGTTTTCGTGAAAGCGGCCGCCCCAACGCCCTAGGTCACAATCAGACGTCAAACTCCGCCAGGATCGGGTAGTGATCACTCGCGCGCCGCGTGGCGTCGGTCTCGATGACCTCGGCTTTCACCGCCTTGGCGGCCATCTTGTCCGTCGCGTAGACGAAATCCATGCGCATTCGCGAGCGCAACTCCGCCGCGAAGCGCGTGGTGAGGAGCGTCCAGCCCGGCTTTTTCGGATTGAGCTTGCGATAGACGTCAACGAAGCCCGCCCACTGCAGGAGCTCGTGCGAGCGCGAGTCGATTTCGCCGTCGCCCTGGATCGGCACCTTCATGTGCCGCGCGAGAACGCGACGCGGCAGCAGCTTGACCGAAGCGTCCAATGCGTCCGCTGGGGACAGCTCATTGAAGTCTCCTGCCAGGATCACGCGTCCCGTCGGATTCGCGTAGCGCGTCAGGATTCGCGCTTCCGCCAGCCGCGACTCGGGACTGAACGGGTCCAGATGCGCGCCGATGACGGTCAACTTCTTGGACACGATCGACGTTCCGCCCTTCGACTTGCCCGTGAGGTGAATCGTCGCCGACGTCGCGGCGTGAAAGAACCGCCCGGGTTCCTGTCCGTGAAACGTGACCTCGTATTTCTTGCCGATGAGCAGGGCGATGTGGAATCCCGTGGGCGCGTAGGCCATGTACGCCGTCGCCTTGAGCGCGTCCTCGAACACCGCGCGGCGGTCTTCGTCCTGGAAGCCGTTCGCCTCGACGAGAATTGCGACGTCCGGGGCGATATCCGTGAGCACGGAGAGGATCGTCTCCGTCCGGTCGCCCATGAGCTTGTCGCGACCGCCTTCGAGCAGATTGTATGTGAGGACGCGTAGCATTGCCGAGATGCGTGCGGTCAAGTACTATCGCGCGCGCATGCTTGTCGATTATCACATGCATACGCCGCTCTGCAAGCACGCCGTCGGCGAACCTGAAGAATACGTGCGCCGCGCGATCGAGCGCGGGATCGGCGAGATCGGCTTTTCGGATCACTGCCCGATGCCGGCCGACTATGATCCGAATTTCCGCATGACGGTCGAGCAGTATCCGGAGTACGTGGAGAAGATCGTTCGCGTGCGCGAGCAGTTCCCGACGTTCTCGATCAAGCTCGGACTCGAGGCCGACTTTTCCCCCGGCACCGAGGACTTCGTGTACAACGTGACCCAGGAGTACGACTTCGACTACATCATCGGTTCCGTTCACTACATCGGCGACTGGGGATTCGACAATCCCGCGAACATCGACCGATACAAGAAGGGCGATCTCTACGAGACGTACCGCCAGTACTTCGAGCTCGTCGCCGGCTGTGCGAAGAGCGGGTTGTTCGACATCCTGGGCCATCCGGACGTCATCAAGAAATTCGGGCACTATCCCGACCGGCCGTATGAGGATCTCATGCGAGGCGCACTCGAGGCCGTGAAGAGAGCGGGCATGGCGCTCGACATCAACACGAGCGGGCTGCGCACACCGTGCAAGGAGATCTACCCGAGCCGCCGCTTTCTGGAGATTGCGCATTCTATGGATGTCCCTGTGACGCTCGGGTCCGATGCGCACAAGCCGCAGGATGTGGGGGAGGGGTTCGACGCGGCGGTCGCGTTGCTGAAGTCCGTGGGATACACGCACATCACGAAATTCACCCGGCGCAAGGGGGAGGCGATTCCGATATGAGCGGGAGATCCGAGGGCGCGGAGCGGCGCAAGCATCGCCGCGTGCCGAAGAAAATCATGCTCAAATTTCGGGGCGTCGCGCCCGACACGGCGGTCGACCGCGCGGATCACGTGGGCATCATGGTTGAGGTCAGTCGAGGCGGCATGACGCTGCGCAGTCCACGTCCGTACGCCGCCGGCTCCATCGTGGAGCTGCAGTTGCCCGAAACGGAGCTGGGGCCGGCCCGCCGGCTGCACCTCAAAGTAGCGTGGCAGAAGCGCGTGGATAGCTCCACGCAGTACGACGTCGGGGGCGGCTTCGTCAAGTACTCGCCGCAGGCGGAATCCGCGAAAGCCGACGAGCCTGCGGCCAGCGGCACGCGACGCTACAAGACGGCGGCGCTTGCGGCGACGGGCAACACGATGCGGCGGACGAAGGAAGGCGCTGACAAGCGGGAGCATACGCGCTATCTGC
This sequence comes from uncultured Planctomycetales bacterium, assembly GCA_964468745.1. Lineage (GTDB taxonomy): Bacteria > Planctomycetota > MHYJ01 > MHYJ01 > JACPRB01 > JACPRB01. The sequence continues at coordinate 4,181 of CAYXVY010000225.1, forward strand.
AGAAGGTCTACGTGAAGTACCGCTGCGTCACGAAGGGGATGTTCCAGGAGTCGGACGATCGCGTAGGCGTGCTTCTCGATTTTTCGCGCGGCGGCTTCGTCTTCGCGGGGGCGCGCGAGTACACCGTGGGCAGCATCATCCAGATCAAGTTTCCGGAGACGCCCCTCGGGGCCGCCTCGACGCTCCACGCGAAGGTCGTGAGGACGTCGCCGCACGACCGTCCTGCGCAGCACCGCGTCGCCTGCTCGTTCGTGAAGGAATCCTGACTCTTGTGGCGCCGCGTCAGGCTATGCATAATTCTGCCCATATGTCTGGAAGCGAGCGGCGTCGATATCCGCGCATCGGGCGGAAATACGGAGTGAAGTACCGCGTGCGCGGCGGCACGATGCCGGCGAGCGACGACGCGCACATCGGGATGGTGACGAACCTGAGCCAGGGGGGCATCGTCCTCGTGTCGAAGCAGCAGATCGAGGTGGGGGCGCTGCTGGAGCTCGAGTTCCCGGAGTCCATCTTCGGCGGGCCGCGCACGCTGAGCGGCCGCGTGATCTGGTTGCAGCTCTCCGAGGAGGGCGAGAAGCTTGTCGGGTGCCAGTTCGTGCGCACCTCCGAGCCGGCGAAGAGCGGCGAGAAATCGGAGCCGGTCGTGATCGCAAGCGGGCCCGAGCGCCGCCGCTACGAGCGGTGGGAGCAGAAGGTCATCCTCAAGATCCGATGCGTTACGGCGGGGCCGTTCCAGGAGTCGCGCACCCGCGACGCGATGCTCAGCGACCTCTCGAAGGGGGGGCTCGAGCTGGTCACCACCCGCGAATACGCGCGCAATCTGGTTCTCGAAGTGCAGATGCCGGAAAACGCGCTCGGTCGGGCGCAGACGTGCCAGGTCCGCATCCTCCGGTCGAGCGGAGCCGAGCGCGCCGGGCAGTTCGCGCTGGGATGCGCGTTCGTGCGCCTGTTGAATTAGGCTTGAAGAAATCGCTCCTCGGTGTCGTCAATTAAGGGGATGCCGGTGACCACCGATTCCGAGAAGAAAAACCGCGACGCGGAGCGACGCTTCTTCGAGCGGCTGCCGCAGAATTCGGTCATGCGCGTGGTTGACCCGAAAAAACCGGAAACCGATCAGTTCGCCATCCTCAAGGACATCAGCCGGGGCGGCGTGCGCCTGGAAGTGGAGCGCGCGTTCCAACCCAACGTCCACATCATGCTCTACCTTCCAAAAACTCAATTCGGGCCGCCGCGCAAGATCAACGCGAAGGTGAGCTGGTGCACGGTCTCGGATGAGACGCCGGGCTGGTATCAGATCGGGTGCCAGTTCAGCCGATAGCGCGGCTGATCCCAATCCCGATCCGGACGACGATCGGCTGCACGGTCGCGCGCGTTCCGCCGTCCAGTGCGCAGGAGCGGAATCGTGCGCGGAGGATTTACAGCGGCGGTACTGGGGATCTGCGCCTGCGCGGTGGTGCGGGGGCAGGACGAGACCGCGCTCGCACGCATCCGCAACGAGTTCGCGTCGATCGAGAAGGCGCGGGGCGTGGCAAGGCCCGCCTTCGCGGCCGGCACGTGCACCAAGTGCCACCTCGGGATCGACAATCCCGCGTACCGCGTGAAGATCGAGCCGCAGAAAAGCGGCGAGCCGATTTATACGTTCGCAGATCCGGCGATCCAGAAGCGACTGGAGGAGCTGGTTGTACCCGCGCGGCTGCGACGCATGACGAAGGCGCTCATGGCGCATCCCAACCTGCACGTCGTGGGCGGCGCGAACTCTCCGCATCCTGCCGCAAGTTTCGACTGCATGGACTGCCACCGCGGGGACCTGCGGGCTGGCGAGGATCTCACGGACGACCAGCGCGCGGCGTGGACCCGCACGTACGTTAAATTCCATGAAGACGTGCCGGGGGAGATTGAGCCTCTGTCGCTGGTGATGATCTCGACCCGTCTTGCGCAAGCGAGTTGTCAGTCATGCCACGGCACCCAGGCGCGCGTCCTCGACGGCGCCGAGAAGTACGCAACCGGGGCGAGGCTTGTCACCGCGGAGTCCTGCTACGCGTGTCATCGCATGGACGATCACGCGGTGCTCGAGTCCCATCGCGCGCGCGTGCCAGACGCACTGCATCACGGGCGGCGCCCCGGACCGCCGCTCACGCACCTCGCGGACAAGTTCGACAAGGCGTGGGCGTTCAATTTCATCAAGGATCCGGAAAGCTTCAGGCCAGCCACCCGCATGCCGCGGTTCTTCGGCCGAGGCGACGACAAGCCGGCGATGCTCAAGGCGCGCGTGTCGCTCGCCGAGAAGGACGTGGCGGCGGCTGCAATCACGGAGTACCTGTTCTCACTCGGGAAGACGCGCGTGCTTGCACAGGCGCCCCTGATCTCGACCGCGCTGACGCAGCCGTTTCTCGAGGAGGTGCCCTCCGCCATGACCGCGCGGGGCGAACTCGTCGTGCGCCAGGTCGGCTGCGTCGCGTGCCATCGGCTCGACGAATCGTACGGGGACGCGCTGGTCGCCGGCAGATACAACCGGCATCTGCAGGAATTCGGCCCCAGCCTCGCCGGCAGCGCCGACAAGTTTGACTCCCCACGCGGCCGCGCATGGCTCACGGCCTGGCTCAAGAACCCGAAACACCTGTACGCGGAGACGCGGATGCCGGGGATGGCGCTATCCGACGATGAGATCGGATGTGTCGTCGAGTACCTCACGTCGATGCGGAGCGACGTCGCCGGTCGCGGTGCCGCGTTCGTGGCCATGAAGGGCAAGGGTGCGCCGCCGTGGATGCCGGTGGCACCGCCGCTGTCGATCACGGAAGGCGTGGCCGTCCTTCCGGCGGCGCAGGAGGAAAGGGTCAACAGCCTCTTCAATCTGTACCTGAAGGCGGGTGCGGATGCGGCGATCGCGCTCCCGCCGGCGCAGAAGATCCTACGGCTCGGCGAGCGGCTCGTGGAGGAGTTCGGATGCTATTCGTGCCACGAGGTGGACGATCCCGCACGTGCGCAGGCGTGGATGGCCACAGAGCCGACCGGCAAGCCGTGGACGTGGCGTATCTTTCCTGATCGCGGCGAGTTCAAGCGCATGCCGTTCCCCGCCGCAAGCCCGGAGGAGGGCGAGGCGCTCGTGACCTACCTCATGGGCGACGCCACGACGGAGTGGGCGCGCGCGAAGCGACCCATCCCGAAGCCGGTCGCAGGCACGCGCGAACGCGCCCGCGGAGTCCGCGTCCTCGAGGAGCGCAACTGCCTCGCGTGCCACGAGGTGAGCGCCCAGAAACTTCTGCTTGAGGCCGGTGCGAAGCCGAGCTGGTGCGAAGGGGTCGTCAAAGCGAGCGATGCAGACGGCCGCATGTACGTGCACTGGCTCGCCGACCCGCGCTCGATGAAGCTGAACGACGCGCAGCTTCGATCGTCGAGCGTCCCCTCGCGCGAGGTGCTCGCGATGAAGCCGCGCGCCGGCGCGCGCAGCATCGAGGAGTTCGGCGGACTCAAGTGGCAGAAGACCGACCAGGTCGGGTTGCGCTACGACGAGCGCCATCAACTTGAGGCGCGCATGCCCCCATCGCTTCGCGCGGAGGGCTCGCGGGCCAAATCGGACTGGCTGCGCGCGTATCTCAAGGATCCGTACACGATACGGCCGTTGCTGCGCACGCGCGAAGTGACGGTGGGAGAACGCACCGTCGAGGAGTTCAACTTGCGTATGCCGCGATTTGGCCTGGGCGACGTGGAGCTCGACGCCCTCGCCGGCTATTTCCGCGCGACGGGATCGCCTGAAGAGGATGCCCCGATGCCGGACGCGCAGAGCCGTCGGGCTGAACTGCTTCCCGCTCACCAGGAGATCGTGGCAACGTGCACGAAGTGCCACGAGCCGGGCAAAGACGGTTGGGCACCGGATCTTCGCCGCATCGGTCAGCGGCTGCGTCCCGCGTGGATCGCATCGTATCTGCGCGACCCACTGCTCCACGAGTCGTGCTCGCTGATGCCCGCTTACAATCTCAAGGACGAGGCGGCGCAGCGGCGCCTGGTCGACGCCTTGCGCATCTACGGGGAACTGGAGCGTCGCTAGGGATAGTGCGTCTTCTGGTAGCGGTCGACGCCCCTCAGGAACGCCCTGTCGTCGCGCCCGAGCCGTTCGACGCTCGAGTAGGCGCGATAGAAGCGCAGCCTCTCCGTGTGGCTGAGGAGCCGCAACGCTCCCTGCTGCAAGCACGCCAGATCCCGCCGCATCGCGCGCGCCGGCCAGAATCGACTGCGCCAGATGCGCGCGAACGGGACGTCGATGACGTACAGGGCGTACCCACCCGCACCGTGGCTGAGCAGCAGGTTCTTGAAGAAAGCCGTGTACAGGAACCACCCTTCGTCGTGGCAACGCCGCAGCTGCCGCGCAAACGTCGTGATTAGCGCGCGCCGGTCCTTGCGGCCGGGGGCGGGGAACGGGGGTGCCTTGCCGTCGGCCAGCTCCCGCAAGTCGATCGAATTCTCGACCGCCTCGGTGACGAGGAACGAGCACCGGATGAATCCGAGGACGCGCGTCTGCCCGCATGCCACGGCGCGAGGAACTTTCATCCCGAGCGTCGCGAGCCCGATTAGATTCTGATATTCGCGGCGCACGCGTGCTGGGACGAAGAGCGTTCGCAGTCGCCACAGGCCGAGGTAGTCGTAGGTCTTGAAGAACAGGTGCGCTGAACCGCCGGCGCGCGGGATGCGGAGCTCCACGACGCGCGTCCGCTTGCCGGGATCCGCCTCCCCGGGACACCACACCCGCAAGGCGTCCTCCACGCCGGCGACCCCCTGCGCCTTGAACAGAGCGGCGTATTCGGGGTGGACATCGAACGACGAACCGTGGAAGAGCATGGCGAGCGCAAGGATAGCGCGCCAAAGATCAGAGATGAAAGGTCAAAGCGCAGAGTGAGACCGAGCCTTCCCCCTGGTTCGCTCATCTGTGATCTTTCGTCTCTGGTCTTTGGACTTGCCGCGCGCTATGGTGGCGCGTCATGGGAGCGATCCGCGTGCTTACCGCGGACGTGATCAACAAGATCGCGGCGGGAGAGGTGATCGAGCGGCCGGCCTCGATCGTCAAGGAACTGGTCGAGAACGCGCTCGACGCGCAGGCAACGCGCGTCACGGTCGACGTGGAGGAGGGCGGGCGACGGCTCGTCCGCGTCACCGACGACGGGGTCGGGCTCGCGGCCGACGACCTGGCGCTTGCGTTCGCCCCGCACGCGACGAGCAAGCTGGCGGGCGCGGAAGACCTCTTTCGCGTCTCGACATTTGGCTTCCGCGGCGAGGCGCTCGCGTCGATCGGCGCCGTGGCGCGCGCACGCATGGTGAGCCGCCCGCGGGGCGCGGAAGCCACCGAGATCACGATGGAGGGAGGGACGCTCGGTGCGGCGACGCCCGCGGCGCACCCCGAGGGGACGACGGTGGAGGTGCGAAACCTGTTCTTCTCGGTTCCCGCGAGACGCAAGTTCCTCCGGTCCCCGGATGTCGAACTCGAGCACATCGACGAAGCGGTCGATCGCTTTGCGCTGGCCCATCCCAAGGTGCGGTTCGAGCTGATCCACGACGGGCAGCAACGGCGCGTCCTCCCGCCGGCGGCAGGCGTGCGCGAGCGCATCGGCGCGCTCTTCGACCGCGAGATCATGGAATCGGTCCTCGATGTGAGAAGCGATACTCCGCCGCTTTCCTTCACCGCCTGGCTCACGCCGCCCAAGTTTGCGCGACTCTCGCTACGCGGCCAGTACGTCTTTCTGAACGGTCGCTTCATCCGCGACCGCGTGGTCACGCGGGCGATCAACGAGGCGTACCGCGAATTGCTGCCGCACGGACGATTCGCCGTCGCGTTCCTTTTCCTCGATGTCCCGCCCACGGAGGTGGACGTCAACGTCCACCCGACCAAGATCGAGGTGCGCTTTCGCGCGGTGTGGAAGCTGCACGACCTCGTCCTGGACGCTTGCCGCAAGCGCTTGATGGCGACGGAACTCGCCACGCGCATCATCCCGCAGGGCACGGATGAGCCGGTTCCGTCCGGGCCGGCCTACCGTGAGATCGTCGACTTCTTCACGCGCGGCACGACGGCCCCCGCCGTCGCGGTAGCTTCGGCGCCTCCGCTCATCACGACAGGGCGTCGCTGCTTCCAGCTGCACGATCGGTACATAGTCGAGGAGGTCGACGATGGGATTCGCATCGTTGATCAGCACGCGCTTCACGAGCGGGCGTTGCTGGAGGAATTGCGCCGGCAGTACGCGTCGAGTGACGTGCCGCGCCAGCGCCTGCTGATACCGGCGGTTGTCGAAGTGTCGGACGCTGAGCGCGTGAAGCTCGACCAGCATCGCGAAATCCTCATGTCCCTGGGGATCGAGCTTGACGACTTTGGCCCACGGTCGGTCGCGGTCCGGTCGGTGCCCGCCCTTGCCGGCGATGCGGAGCCGTCGCAACTGGTGCGAGACTTCCTCGAGATGGTGCACGACCACGGCGAGAGCGAGCGGAAGCGCGGGGAACCGATGCCGATCATCGAGCACGCGCTGGAATTCGTCGCGTGCCGCTCGGCCATCAAATTCGGGAAGCGACTTTCGTATGAGGAAGTGGAGCGCCTGCTCGCCGACGGACGCGATATCGACATGTCGGCAACGTGCGCTCACGGCCGCCCCACGGCCATCAAGCTGACACTCGACGACTTGGAACGCTTCTTCAAACGCAAGGGATCATGAGCTTCACGGCTTCCGATCTCGCGGACGGGGTCCGACTCTTCGTCTATCCGACGACGAAGTTCAAGACCGTGACGATTCGTGCGTTCTTCCATCGTGCGCTCGGCGAGGGTGCAACGGCGGGCGCGCTACTTCCGCACGTGCTGCGCCGCGGCTGCCGGCGGACGCCCACGATGCGCGCCATCACGGTCTTCCTTGAGGATCTCTACGGCGCCTCCTCGTCCGCCGAGGTTTTCAAGATGGGCGAGCAGCAGGTGATGGCGATCGGAATCGACGTCATCAACGACCGATACGCTCCCCGCAAGATCGGCGCCGTTCGTCGCGCGATGGAATTCCTGGGGCGCATGGCGACGGAGCCGGTGCTCCGGAAGAAGGCGTTCTTGCCTGAGTTCGTGGCGCAGGAGAAGGAGAATCTCAAGCGGTCGATCGAGGGGCTGATCAACGACCGCGGCGCGTACGCGTATGAGCAGTGCCTTCGCGCGATGTGCTCGGCGGAACCCTATCGGCACTACGAGTACGGGTGCGTGGAGGATCTGCCGGCCATTACGCCGCAATCGCTGCGCGACTTGCACCTTCAGCTGCTGGGGTCTGCCCCCGTGGATATTTACGTCGTCGGCGACGTCGGGCCGAAGCGGATATCCGCGATGGCGCAGGCGGCCTTCCGGCCGAAGCGCCAGGGCGTCGTCGTGCCTGCATCTCCCGTGGAGAGACCGGCGCCCGCGGAGGCGCGCGAGATCGCGGAGAGAATGGACGTCGAGCAGGGAAACATCGTCATCGGCGCCCGCACCGGCGTGCGCTGGGAGAGCGACGACGCGACGGCGATGAGCATGGCGAACGGCGTCTTTGGGGCGTTCCCGCACTCGAAGCTCTTCGTCAACGTGCGCGAACGCGACAGCCTGGCGTACAGCGTCCACTCGTGGCTCGACTTCACGAAGGGGCTGCTGTTCATTGCCGCGGGTATCGAGTTCGGAAAATACGGGCGCGCCCTGCAGACGATTCGCGAGGAGCTCGCCGCGCTGCAGGCGGGGACGATCAGCGACGAGGAAATGGAGAAGACTCGCGCGTCGCTCATCGACCGCGTGCGCTCGCGCGAGGACAGTGCGGGTTCGATGATCGGCGTGGCGCACGAGATGATGTGGCACGGCCGGACGCGAAGCGCCGAGGAATCGATAGCCGCGTACCGCTCAATCACGCGCGACGCGGTGGTCGCGGCGGCGCGCCGGATCCGTCTCGACACGATCTACCATCTCACGCGGCCGTGATCATCGAGAAATACAGCGCGGGACGCATCGGTGCGCTCGTGCGCTTCTGGAACGCTGCGTTCGCATCCATGCCGCGGTTTGCGAGCATGACGGAGGCGTCGCTGGCGGCCCGCCTGGGCGAGCCCGGGGAGCTGCACCTGGCGATGGAGGGCGATGAGGTGATCGGTGTCGTCCACGGCGGGACCAGCGCCGAGGAGGAATGCCGGAGGCGACTCCCCGATTGGCCGGGCGGAACGCAGGGATACATCTGTCTTATCGCCGTCGACCGGTCGCACCGCCGCCGCGGCATCGGCACGGCGCTCTGGCATCGCGAGCGAGAGGCCCTCTCGGCGACGCGACAAGTTGTCATCGACGGAGACGGCCGCAATCCGTGGTATGCATCGCCCCCGATGTTCGGCGCCCCGTGGGGACCGGCGGTTCGATGGAACGACAAGGAGACACAGAAGTTCCTGGCCATGCGCGGCTTCGGCGTTCGTGCGAAGGCGGTCGAATTCGAGGGCGGCGCCATCGTGGTTCCGGAGGCCGACGCGGATCGATTCTCGAATCTCGCGTCGTCGTCGAAGCGCGTCGCGGACTGGGCGCTGTATTGATTAGAATCCCGATGTGTCCGAAGGTGGATTCGACGTCCTGTTCTGGCTCTTCTTCGCGACCCTGATCGGCATCGGGGGCGTGATCGTCTTCGTACTCGCCTTTGCGTACGTCAAGGGGCGGCCGGGGAAGCGCCGGGCGGCGGACGGCGAGTTCCCGCGCGACCGCGTCGCGCTGCTGGAGCGGGTGGCGCGCGAGCACGGCGGGACGGTCGTAAACGATCCCGCGCGCTACCGCTTCCCGTTTTTTCGCGCAGCGCTCGACGGCCGTCCGTGGGCGGTCGCGCTGGTGCAGGCCAGCGAGGATTCGCGCGCGGCGGACGATCCGTACATCGTGAGATTCGAGGCCCCACTGACGGGCAGGCAGTTCGTCGAGGCGTGGCCGCAGGGGTCCAGCCATCCGCCGCTGCGCATGGCGTCGGCCGACATCAAGCTGGGTGACGGCGCCTTCGACGCGATGCATGTCATTCGCACCGATGACACGGCGCTCGCGCGGTCGATTCTTGGCGACGGCCTGCGCGACGTGCTGTCGAAAATGCGCGCAATCGGTAACGGCGGGCGGGTGAGATTCGACTTATTTCCGTACAAGCTGCAGCTCCAGAAGGAGGAGATGCTGACGGATTACGGCGGTCTCTTCGAATTCACGCGGCAGTCGCTCGCGGCGCTGGCCGAAGTGAAGGCCGAGTTGAGCGCGCAGGCAGGCGTGCAGTTTTTCGACGACGCGCCATCCGGGCCGGGGAAGCCGGTCTGCCCTGTATGTGGCGCGGCTATCGCCGTCGGGAAGGCGACGTGCCTGCGCTGCAAGACGCCGCATCACGCGGAGTGCTGGAAGTACTTCGGGATGTGCTCGATGTTCGCGTGCGGCGAGCAGAGGTTCGCGCTGTGAGACTGCTTGCGATGGACGCCGGGTGCATCCAGCTGCTCGTCTTTCTCGCACTTGCGGCGATCGGCGGCATGACGGAGGGGCGGAGTTTCTGGGGCCGCAGCACGCGTCGTCGCTGGTATCGCGACGTCGAGCAATCGTTTCCCGGCACCCACGCGACCGTTGCGCGCGACGTCGAGCGGGATCTTGTCGAATTGCCGGGCCCGCCGTGCCCGGCGCGCGTGCGCTTTTATCATCACGTGCTCGACGGGGGGCGTCGCGAGTATTCGGAATTCCTCGCGGAGCCGGACTGGCGCGGCGGGGCGATGCGAGTCACCACCCCGGAGTGGCGTGGCGGTCTCGAGGTGTATTACGGGGGGCGCGATCTGACGATCGGAACGCCGGAGTTCGACGCACGCTACGTAATCCAGGCGAATCCGGCGGAGCTGGCGAGGAGGTATCTCGATCAGCCGACGCAGGCGCTCATCCGTCGTCTTGATCAGCTCGGCGACGGGGCGTTCCTCTTTCAGATCCGTCCACGGCAGATTCTCGTCCGTGTGAGCCGCCGCATGCGCGAGGGGATCCAGCTTCAGCGCTTCATCGCCGACTGTTACGCGCTCGTGACGCGGATCACGGGGCTGGGTGAGGGTTCCGTCAGCGTGCAGCCGATCGAGATCGGGCAGGATGCGGATTGCCAGGTCTGCGGCGTGAAAATCGAGATGGCGCAACGGGTTCTCTGCTCGAAGTGTCGGACGCCCCACCACTCCGACTGCTGGGGTTACAACGACGGCTGCTCGATATTCGCCTGTGGCGAGCGCCGGAGCGTGCGCGCGTGAGTCCCGCCATCGAAGCGATCATGGCCGGCGTGCTGGTTGCGCTCGTGGTCGGCGTGCTGC
>CAYXVY010000226.1:0-6188 GCA_964468745.1 uncultured Planctomycetales bacterium
CTGAATCAGATTCTGCTCGACGCTTGCCTTCAGCGCGTCGACGGTCCCCTCTCCCTTGAACTCGCGCGAATCGACGACGCCCACGGAGACGAAGACCACGCCTTTGTACAGCCCGGGGAAATCGCGGAAGATGCTCATGAACGTGTGAAGACCCAGGCCGCCGTAGCCGGCCACGAGTACGGAGGCGACCGGCTGCTTTGGATCGGGCTCCGCCTTCGTCACGTTCGTGACGCGCGGCGCCTCGGTCAGGCGGCCGTAGAGCTTGGCGAGCTTGGCGGTCACGCGCGTGTAGTGCGCGCGAATCAGCAAGCACAGCACGACGACTAAGCCGGTGACGATGAGGGTCACCCAGCCGCCGTGCGCGAACTTCTCGATCACTGTGATCATCAGGATCGTCGCGCACAATACGAAGCCGACGAGGAAAAGGGCGAGATGGCCGCGCCGCCCGCTCCTCCACGAATGTCGCAGCATGGCGGCCATGGAGAGCGAAAACGTGACGAACACGTTGATCGAGTACATGACCACGATGACGTGGACATTTCCATCCGTATATAGGAGCGCGGCCAGGGAGGCGAGGCCCATGAGCAGGATTCCGTTCTGCGTCGTGAGCCGCTCCGACAACGCGCCGAACCGGCGCGGCACCCACGAGTCGACAGCCATGTTCGCCAACACCCGGGGACCGCCGAGGAACCCCGCCTGTGCCGCCACGACGAGCAGCGCGCCTTCGGACACGAGCGTGACGATGACGAACCAGTACCCGAGCGGCACGTCCCGAACGAATCGCTCGACGAGAAGGGCATTCATCGTCTTCCCCTTCTCAGGGACGATGTTCCAGAGCAGATAGAGAATCAGCAGGCCCGTCGCTGTGAATGCCAAGGACGTGGCCATGTACACCATCGTCCGCTTCGCCGTCTTCACTCGCGGCTCGCGCATCATCGCGAGGCCGTTCGAGACCGCCTCGATTCCGGTGTACGTGCCTCCGCCGAGCGAGTACGCCCTGCAGAACAGGAGGGCGAGGCCGCCGTACCCGAGCGTTGTCACCCCGGCGCGGTAGTCGCGCGCGGCCGTCGCCATCGTCGCGGGGATATCGGAAAGGTGCGCGATGAGGCCGCCGCCGATCAGGATGACGTGCGTCGCGACGAAGACGAGGAAGATCGGCGTCAGCACGATCACCGACTCGCGCCCGCCCCGCATGTTGAGGAGAAGCAGGATCACAATGAACGAAATTTCGGCTGTAATTTTCCAGTGATGCCAGCGTTGCGGCACGAGGCTGAACAGGGCATCGCCGGCGGCCGCGATCGAGATCGTGATCGTGAGCACGTAGTCGACGAGAAGCGCGCTTCCCGACACCACGCCGGCCTTCGGGCCCAGCAGCTTCGTTGCGACGCCGTATCCGCCGCCGCCGTGCGGGAACTGCTCGATGATGCGGCTGTAGGCGGCCGAGATGATGAGGACGGTCGCCGCCATCAGCGCGGCAAGGCCGAACGCGAGATAGGTGTGCTGGCCGAGCGTGCGGAAGGCTTCTTCGGGGCCGTACGCGGAGGACGACAAACCGTCCGCGCCAAGGCCCACCCACGCGAGGAACGCCACGAGCGATAGACGGTGATAGATGGAGCGGTCGGCGAGATCGCGGGGCGGACCGATGAAGAGGCGCTTGATGCGCGTCTTGAGCCCCCGGTCCTCGGAATCCTCCATATAGTCCCTCGGTGACCATCCGGCACACAGCCTGCGGAGTTAGCTGACGGGTTCGGGCACCCGGATGGCCCTATCCTCCCGGGGAGGAATTCACCCCTACTGCGTTTGGGTCCTCCGCTCCCCCCGTGCCGCGGGGAGACTCGGCGTTGGAGTACGGTCGAACACTCTAATCCGACCAACCTCAGGGATCAAGACGTTGCAGACACCCGTTCATGACGTGATAATCACGCGTCGTGGACAGCACCTCGCTCCTGGAACTGCTGCGCCGGCGCCGATCGATTCGAAAGTTCACGAGCGAGCCCGTCGCGCGCGAAGCGCTCGATCGCATCCTGGAGGCGGGGCGATGGGCACCGTCGGGCGCCAATCGTCAGCCGTGGCTCTTCCTGGTGGTGGAAGACGCGCAGGCCAAGGCGGAGATTCGCAAGCACGCGGAGGCGGCAGACGCGCGTTGGCATGCGAAGGCGCCCGCGTGGCTCAAGTCGTTCTTCGAGCACTATGAGATCACGGCGACAAAGGAGTTCCTCACCCAAGCCCCCTACCTCGTCTGCGTCTTCGGTGAGCGCGGCAATCCGTACTGGCGCGAGAGCGCATGGCTGGCGATCGGGCAGATGCTCGCGGCCGCGACCGCGGAAGTACTCGGCACTCTGACGTATACGCCCGGGCAGACGTCGTATCTCAACCGGATCCTAGGCGTGGCCGAGCGCTTCGTGCCGCTGGCAATCCTGCCGATCGGCCACGCGGCGGAAACGCCGACAGCGGAGTCCAGGCCGCGCAAGTCGATCGATCACGTGGTGCGCTTCGCGACGGATTGGAAGCCCGCGCTGGCCACGACGACGGGGCCCGTCGAGAGTTACATCGGAGGCATCGCTGACTCGAGGCTGGCGTACTCGACGTACGTCGAGCTCGCCGCGATCCTGCAGGATGCGCGGTCGTCGACGGCGCTTCTCCCGCAGCTCGCGCGCGCCATCACGAAGCTCGTGCCCGCCGATGAGGTGGAGCTGGCGCTGCAGACATCGGCTTTGCGGTGCGAAGTGAATGCAAACAGGGTGCACGAAGAGAAGCCGCACGCGCTGGCGCAGAAGCCGGCGGCGGACGGAGGCCGCGCGACGGTCCCGCTTTCCATCAACGGCCAGATCTTCGGGAGCTTCACGCTGGAGCGCGAGGAGCCGTTCACGCCGCTGGAACTCGAGGCGCTGATTGACGCAAGTCGCGTGATGTCGCTCGGCCTGTGGAGCCGGTTCTCGCAGCAGCCGAGAGCGTAGTCGGAAGCACACAGCGGCTGGCTTGCGGCGTAGAATCTACATACTTCCGAGGGGAGACCGCATGACCCGCTTTGCTTTCGCGCTGCTGCTCTGCCTGCCAGCCTTGTCCCAGGACGACAATCCGGACGATCCACAGGAGCCGGATCCGGGTAAAGACGCTCTCACGCAGCTCGCGAAAAAGGCGGGGCGCGAGATCAAGTGGCGAAAGGAGCTCGAAGCGACCCTCGCCGAAGCGAAGGAGTCGGGCCGGCTCGTTTTCTGCTACGTCTTCGACCGCGACCAATCGCAGCGCTTCGGAAACGCGTTCAAGGACCGATTCGTGATGGCGGGCCCGCTCAACGACATCGATCTCGTCTGGACGATCAACCGCCGGTTCATCCCCCTGCGGCTCTATCTCGACAAGCCGTCTTGCGAGTTCATCAAGGTCCCGCTGGCCGACGGCAAGGAACGCAACCTCTTCCTCTCCGACGTCGTCATCCCGGGCTTCCTCTTCCTCGACCACAACGGGCGCGTCGTCTACAAATTCGACCGCATCGCGTCGGCGTCGACGGAGCTCTTCTTCTACGCCTGCCACAACGTGCTCGACAAGAACAAGCAGTTCGCGAAGCCCGGCAAGGAGCTCGAGGATGTTCTCGCCGAGGCCGCCGCGAATCCCAAGGATCTGCGCACGAAATTCCGCCTCGGGTGCGAGCTCATCAAGGACGCGGAATTCGAGCGCGCGCGCCAGGTGTTCGAAGACGTCATCAAGCAGGACCCGAAGAGCAAGGACGCCGTCGACAGCGCCGCTCGTATCGCGGGAGTCTGCCGACGCCTGCGCGACGCGAAGGGCGCGACCGAAGCCATCGCGCTCGCGCGAAAGTTGAATGAGGACGTCGGCGCGAAAATCGAGGGAGACCTGATGATGGAGGAGGCGCTGCTCCTCGTAAAGCAGGGAAAGATGGCCGACGCGCTCGCCACGTTGGGTCAGGCGATCGAGAAATTCCCCAAGTCGAACCGCCTGGCCGAGATGCGCTACATGCAAGGCGCGCTCTACTACGTGGCCGACGAGGAGGATCGCGCGAAGGAGATCTGGAAGGACGTCGCGAAGAAATTCGCCGACCGCTCGTGGGGTTGGAAGGCCGCAGCCGAGGCGGCGGAGCAGGGCCCGCTGACGAACGGCTGGGAGACGCTCGAGTGGCTGCCGGCCGATCTCCTGACGGGCGATCCGTCGAGCACGGAGCGCAAGCGCAAGCCCGAGGAGTATGACGCGGTCGTCCGCGAAGGCGTCGAGTACCTCTTGCGCCAGCAAAAGGCGAACGGCCGCTGGGTGAACGTGAAGGGTCAGTTCAGCTTCCCCGAGTCGATCACCGCGCTCGCCGCGCGCGCCCTGTACGAAACGCGCGATCTGTCCGGCGAGAGGCACGACGCCGCCTGCACGAAGGCGAAGACATACTTCGAGAACTGGATGGACAAGAAGGTCCCCGGCCAGGGGATGAACATGTGGCCGTGGATCGTGGGCGCGCATCTGTATTCGCGATTGGCGACGGACGCGAAGGACGAAGCGGCGAAGACGGCGTACATCAAGGAGCTCGACGCCTGCGTCGACATGCTCAAGAAGTGCCAGAACAAGGACGGTTGCTGGACCTACGCGGGCGCAGATCCATCGACGTTCAGCACGGGCGGCGCGCTCGTCGCCCTGTGGGAAGCGCGACAGGCGGGCGCGGACTTCGAGGACTCGATCATCGAGCGCGCATTCGCCGGCATGGCAAAGCTGAAGACCGACAAGGGGACGTACCAGTACTCGTCGATCACGAAGACGGACGACTTCGATCCGACCGACCCGCGCGGCGCGGCGGGGCGCGGCGCGCCGTGCTATCTCGCGGAATTCCTCTGGAAGAAATGCGACCAGGCGCAGCTCGAGCGCGCGATGGACGACTTCATCAAGTACCGAAAGCACCTGAAGGCGGTGCGCAAGGCGACCGACTGGCACGCCGGCAAATACGCGAACGCGCCGTACTTCTTCTTCTACGACTACTGGTACGCGGCAATGGCGATGCGCCATCTGAAGGACGAGCCGGGCACGAAATGGTCCACGGACATCCGCAACGACATGCTCGAGATCCAGGAGATCGACGGGAGCTGGCTCGACTGGCACATCGGCGGCAAGAACTACGGCACGGCGATGGCGGTCATGATCTTGAAGACGGTCGGCAAGCCCCAGTAGGGATCCCGGATCCAAATTCCAGGATCGCCAATCCGCAGCCTATTGCTACGCTACGCTCATGAAGAAATTCATCGCTGTCGTTCTGTTGGCGCCCGTGCTGCTCTCGGGATGCATCGTGGCTGCGGCGGTGATCATCGCGGGGGCGGTTGCGGTCGGGACGTACTCGTACGTCAACAATGTCCTCTCGCGGAATTATGACGCATCGCACGAGAAGTGCTTCGAGGCGGTGAAGCGCGCCCTGACGCAGCTGAAGTTGCCGCTCGAGAAGGAGTCCCTCGACCCGCAGCACGCGTCCTGCCAGTCGCGATGGCCCGACAAGAGCCCCGTGTCCATCTCCATCGACCGCCTCTCGGACAAGGCAGCGAAGGTCGCCATCAAGGTCGGCACGTTCGAGTGCGAGGAGAACAAACAGGCGGCGCAGCGCGTTCACGAGGAGGTCTTCCACCAGCTGACGGGACAGTATGAGAGCGGCTCGGGCGCCGCCCACGCCGGACCTAACACCCAGAAGACCTCTTACGCGGCGGGATACGAGGCTGTCTACAACGCCGCGGGGCATTCAGTACGCGCGCTTGGGTTCACCGACGTCAGCCAGAGCCGGGACGGCGTGTCGGGCAAGGTCAAGGCGAAGCGCAGCGACGGCACGACCCTTGAGATCGCGATCACGCGAAACGACGACGGCAACGGCACGGCGGACGTCCGGGTGGGCGACGTGCGAAACGAAGAAAACGCGCGTGCCGTGCAGGCGATCCACGCGGAGATCAAAAAGACGCTCGGACTGAAGTAATCAGAGATCGAGGGCCGGGTAGTAGTTATCCGGGCCGATCGCTCGCACGTCGGTCAGCCAGTCGCCGCTGAGCCCGAGCTTCCACGCCTGCCGCTTGTACGTCCAATTCGCCGGCTGCAGACGAACGGCCTCTCGAAAGTGCTCGAGGGCCGCGTCACGCTTTCCCGCGCGATGCAGACTCAGCGCCATCTCGAAGTGCGCGACGGCGGTCGCCTCGTCGACCGATCGCGTCCGGCAGCGGCGT
>CAYXVY010000227.1:0-5750 GCA_964468745.1 uncultured Planctomycetales bacterium
GCGCGGCTCTGGGACGATGCTTTGTCGCGGGCGCGGTTCGAGTTCCGCTGGAACGACCAGTTCGCGCTGTCACTCGACCCCGAGACCGCGCGCAAGATGCACGACGAGACGCTTCCCGCAGAGTACTTCAAGAGCGCCGAGTTCTGCTCGATGTGCGGCCCGCGATTCTGCCCGATGAAGGCCGGCGCGCAAGTGGCCGACGCAGCGCTTGAGCCGACGAAGTCCAACACGTAGCGGAGAGGATTGCTGATTGCTGATTGCTGATTGCGGATACCGGAGCGCAGCAATCCGCGATCAGAAATCAGCAATCGTGCGGGGCGGCCGCAGGTGGCTCTGCATCGGTGCGCTGTTCGTCATGGGATGGCCGTTCTGCGCAGCGGCTCAGGACGACCGCGATGACGATTCGACAAAGCTGCCGGGGGACATTGACCGCCTGTACCGACTCGGCCACTGGGAGAGCACGGAAAAGCTGATGCGGGAGGCGGTGGCCAAGGACGGCAGCGACCGCAACCGCAGCGGCCTCGTCAACGTGCTTTACCGCGCGCGGAAGTACGACGAGTGCATGAAGGAGTGCGAGCTGCTCGCCGGCACCAAGGATCCGGCCCTGCGCGCGCTGGCGCTCGCGATCAAGGGAATGTGCGCGTGGAAGAAGGGGGATGCGGCCGGCGCGCGCACGTGGTGCGACCAGGCGACGGCCATCGCCGACGCAAAGGCGGCCAACGCGTATCCCGCGGCGCGCCGAATCGTCCGCATGACGCTCGCGTTCTCCACCTGGAAGTGGCACGAGTCGAAGCACTTCATCGTGATCCATCCGGCCGGCTCGCCGCTCGCCTCGGACCTCGCGTCGTTCGAGGCGAAGCTCGAGGCGGCGTATGCGGCGACGGTCGGGGCGCTCGATACCCCGCTGGACGACCGGATCGAGGTCTATTGCTTCACCGATCAGAGGCACGCGGACGACGTCCTCGGAGTTCCGCTCAGCTTCACCGTCGCGCGTGAGCGCGCCATGTACGTCCTTCCGACGAGCTCGCTCGGGCACGGGATCGCCCACGTGGTTTCGTTCTGGACCGCGTCGCGCCGGGACCGCGAGCGGCCGCGCAGCGTCTTCCTGCGGGAGGGCGTCGCGTGCGCGTTCGCCTGCGAGCGGTTGTGGGACGACCGGATGGCGGAGGTGCCGCCGGCGCTCGTGCGCGAAGGACGCCTGTCCTTGTTGACGGAGCTGCTCTCGCGGGACGCTTCGGGGGCCGAGTTCACGGCGACGTCCGGCGCGTTCGTGCGGTGGCTGCGTGAGTCGCGCGGAGCGGAGAAGTTCCTCAAGCTGTGGACGGAATACAACGATCACGTCGATCCATGGATGCAGATTTACGGCGAGAAGATCGATGCGATCGACGTCGCGTGGCGGAGGTCGCTCAAGCCGTGAGCGGGCTGATTCATCGGTCGCTGGCCGTGGGCGCCTTCCAGTGCAACTGTCACATTCTCGCGGACGATGCGACGAAGGAGGCGGTGATCGTCGATCCCGGCGACGAGGCGCCTGCCATTCTCGAGCACGTGAAGGATCTCGGAGTGACGGTGAAGGCGCTCGTGCACACCCACTGCCATCTCGACCACATCACGGGGACGCGCGCCGTGCGCGAGGCGACGGGCGGTCGCATTCTCATTCACGAAGGCGATCGCTGGCTCTACGAAAACCTGAAGGAGCAGTACGGCGAGACCATGCGGCTCTTCGGGCTGAACGTGGGCAGGGGGCACGAGCCGCTGCCGATCGACGAGACGCTGCAGCACGGCGGCACGATCCGCTTCGGTGCGTTCTCGCTCGCGGTGATCCACACGCCCGGTCACACGCCGGGAAGCTGCTGCTTCGCGCTCGAGGACCGGAAGGAGCGGAGGCTCTTCTCGGGGGACACGCTGTTCGCCGGTTCGATCGGCCGCACCGATTTGTGGGGGGGCAATATGGACCAGGAACTCGCGTCGATCCGCGAGCGTCTCTTCAAGCTGCCCGACGAGACCGTCGTGCTGCCGGGCCACGGTCCGGAGACGCGGATCGGCGAGGAGAAGAGGGAAAACCCGTTCCTCACGTAGGAGCCCACGGAAACGGCGGAACGGGCCAACACCGAGAGATCCGAGGGAACCGAGAAAACACCTTGGGGGGATGAACCCTGCGCCGCCGGGTCACGCGCAGATCCACGAATCCTCCGACCGTTGAATGCCTCGGAAGTCTGTCACTCGGTGGATTCCGTCCTTCAGGATCACAGGGGAGTGTCGTGAGGGGCGAGAGACTCATCGCGAGTGTCGAGTTCTGTGGGCAGATTCTGCAGATTTCTGCGTTCGACAATACCCCCCCCACGAAGGGTCCGCTCGGTTGCCTCGGATCTCTCGGTGTTATGTCCACTCGGGTGCCTCCTTCGCTATAATCCCCCGATCACTCCCGGAGGAACGATGACCGACAAGCCCAGCGACGTGCGGGTGAAGGAGCTTCGCGCCCAGCTCGAGCGCGATCCGTTCAACATCAACGTGCGGCTCATGTACTCGTCGGCCCTCGAAGCCGCCGGAAAACTGGGTGACTCGCTCAAAGTTCTTGAAGACACCGTGGACAAGGCGCGTCGCAATCTCGGCGTCACCTACTTCCAGGTTGCAGACAAGTTGATGAAGCTCAAGCGGCCCGAGGACTCGCTGCGCACGTACGACATGGCGATCGAGGCCGACCCGTCGAACGCGTCGTTCTACCTCTCCGGCAAAGCGGCGGCGCTGAAGGCGCTCGGCCTGCACGAGAAGGCGAAGGCGATCTACGCACAGCTGGTGGCACAGCCGGGGCTCGCGAAGACGACTCGGCGGATCGCGGTCGACGAGCTCAAAAAACTCATCTAGGTCTTTCCGGAAAACGCCGAGTTCGCTGAGTCGAGCCCGGCGAGAGCGCGGAGATTGCTCCATAAGGGGAGCTTCCACGACCTCCGCGTTACGCTTATCGCACGCGCGCGACAAGATCTTCGAGCGTCCGCACGCGCAGGAGTCGCAGGCACTCGCGGAACACGACGGCGGTGACTTCGCAGTCGCCGATCGCACGGTGGCGCGCCGAGAACCTGGCGCCGAAGGCGTTGGCGAGATTGTCCAGCCGGTAGCTCGAAAGCCCCGGGCGGGCCGCGCGCGCCATCGCGATCGTGTCGAGCGCGCTCACGGGGAGCGGCGAGGCTCCCGCGCGCGCATACTCTGCATTGAGGAATCCGAGGTCGAATTTCGCATTCTGGGCGACGAGCACCGTGCCGGCGAGGAAGCGCCGCAGGTCGGGGGCGACCGCAAGGAAAGCGGGCGCGTCCTTGAGCATCTCGTCCGTGATGCCGTGCTTCTTCACCACATCTGCCGGCATGGGACGCTCAGGATTGACCAGCGAGTGATAGCGCGAGAGCTCGCGCCCGGCCTGCACCTTGATCGCACCGATCTCACAGATGCGGTCGTTCGCGGGATCCAGCCCCGTCGTCTCAACGTCGACGACGGCGAATGCCGCGGCCCCTATCTCCACCGACCCGGATCGTAGCGATGCGCCGAGGCTGTGTCAATCGGCCCCGGTCACGGATTCGCGGGCTTGTCCGCCGGTGCCGCGGCCGGCGCCGGATTCGGCGGACTCAGATCGACGATCGCGGATGGCGACGTCGACGCAGGTACGGCGGTGCTTGCTCGTTGCCACGCGACGATGGCGACCGCGAAGAGCCAAAGAACGAAGCACGCCATCATCACTGCCATTGCGAGAGACCAATCCTTCGTCCTCCCAAGGAAGACGAGAACGCTGAGTGCTCCGCCTGTGAGCCACGCGGGCACCGACGCCCAGACGAGTCCGCGCGGGAAGCCGGGCGTGCTGTACGCCGCGGCCGCCAGCATCGCTCCCGCGATCACGTAGAGCCCGTTCGCCAGACCGCCCGTCAGACGCAGCGCCAGTCCTTCGCTCTGCGCAACGGGTCCGATGACGTCCATCGCCTGGCGCTCGTTGTGCAGCGCGTCGGCGTCGGGCAGAGCAGCGTATTTTCCCGGAAGCACGTATGCGAATACGACTTCCGCGCTCAGATCGGCGAAAAGCCCCAGCACCGCGGCGCAGACGGCGACGGTACGCACGAGCCGCATCTCCTCGGTGAGCGTCGACGCGAACGCGGCGAAGAAAGCGACGAGCGCCGGGCCCGCCAGCATCCATGCTCCCCAGGCGACGCGCCACTTCGTGAGGTTCGCGAGCACGTATTTGGAATGCGCGAAGACGCGCTCGCTCTCGGTCCATTCGCGCAGCCAGAGCGCCGCCAGGATTGAGGCGGCAACGTTGATGGCGAAGCAGACGGCCGCCGCCACAGCAGCCCGTCGCAGGCGAGAGCGCCCCGCCGCATCCGCCTCATTTGACCAGTCCATCCCGGCGACATCTTGCAACAGGGAGGCGCGGGCGCGCCAGACTTTTACGCGGGTGGCGGAGGGCGTTCCGGAAAATTCGCGCCGGAGGGGCGGATCTGGGTTTGCGGCCCCTCGGCCGGGCGCAGCTTCATCGCCTGGCCGGCCGCCATGCGGATCGTCGTATTCCCTTCCTTCGACGCGCGTTCGAGCGCCTTCTTTGCCTCCTCGCCCCCCGTCTGCCCGAGCGCCCAGAGTGCGGCCGCGCGAACGTCGTCCGCGTAGCCGCGGACCACGCCGAAGAGCCGCGGGCGGGTCTGAACGATCTTCACGAGAAGTGGAACGGCCGACTTCGTGGGCACTGCCGCGAGGTAGTGACAGCACGCGGAGGCGATGGGCTCACGCGGGTCTCCCTCGAGCATGCGGCAGATGTCGGTCGAGAGCTCCGCGGCCTTGATATCGGCCGCGACGCGCACGAGCATCGCGTGCACCTCGACCGGCAGCTCCTTCAACGCCCGCCGCAGGACCGAGGCCGCGTTCGTGCGCGGGATCCGTTTCAGCAGCGCATTCGCCGCATCACGGACGGGCGCGTCCGGATGCTGGACCGCGCGGATGAAGACCTCGTCGATCCCCACGCCACCGGCCAGTTCCAGCACTTCGAGTATGGCAAGCACCCGCTCGCGCGGCGCATCGGACTGCACATGACGGCCCAGCGCGCTGGACCCCGCGGCCCCGATGAGCTTCAGCGTCGCAGCAAGGCTCTGACGAACTGGGAGCTGGCGTTCGTTCAGGATCGCCTCGATCAGCGGCGCCGTTGCCGCGTCACCCAGCGACGCCAGAAGCGACGCCGCCATCTCGCGGTCGTCGCGATTTCCCTTGCGCATCCGCTCGACGAGCGCCGGCATGAACTTCTTCTGCGAAATGGCGCGACCCAGCTCGTTCAGAAGCAGGGAGATGTTCGTCGGCGTCGCGGGGTTGTTGCGGCGCGCGGCGACGCCGTCGCGCAGCACGTCCACGAGCGGGGAGAACGCGCCAGCCGCGGCGGCCGCCGCGGCCCATGGCGCGAGCGTGTCGACGAAAGTGCGCACGACCGACTGGACCGTCTCGTCGCGCGCCACCTGTTTCAAAGTCGGTGCGCTCGCCGTGACCAGCATCCGCTGCGTCTCGAGGGCCGTGTCGTGCAGCCCACGCGAGAGGATCTTGAGCGCGTGCTGCCGATTGTCCGCGTTCGCGTCGCGGGCCGCGCCGCACAGATGCTGGACGAGCTGGACGGAAAGGTCGCACATGGCGCCGAAATTGAGGGCCTCGAGGAGCGCGGCCAGCGACTTCTCGAACGCCTCGGTGAGCAGGTCGGTGGGCGGCTTCGTCAGGAAGACGCGGGCGCGCACGTCCGC
>CAYXVY010000228.1:0-9190 GCA_964468745.1 uncultured Planctomycetales bacterium
GGGATCACCGCGCTGCACGTCGCGGAGTCCATCTCGAAAGGGCTCGCGAAAGTCGTCCTCGCGGCAAAGGTGAACGGGGAGGTCTGGGACTTTCATCGCGCGCTGCCCTCAACCTGCTCGGTGCTCCTCATCAAGGAGGACCAGGCCGAGGGGCTCGAGGTCATCCGCCACTCGGCCGCACACATCATGGCAGGCGCGGTCAAGCGCGTGTATGGGCCGGGCGTGAAGTTCGGGTACGGCCCGCCCGTCGAGGACGGCTTCTACTACGACATGGAATTCCCGGAGGGCGTAAAGTTCTCCGAGGATGACCTGCCGAAGATTGAGGCCGAGTGCAGAAAGATCATCGAGTCGAATTTCCCCTTTGAGCGCAAAGATCTGCCGAAGGCGCAGGTCGTATCGCAGATGCGCGAGCTGGGCCAGCCGTACAAAGTCGAGACGCTCGAGAAGGACATCAAGGACCCGACGGCATCGCTCTACACCGACGGCGACTTCACCGACCTCTGCGAAGGGCCGCACGTGCCGTCGACCGGCCGCGTGCGCGCCATCAAGCTGACGAAGGTCACCGGCGCGTACTGGAAGGGCGACCAGCAGAACAAGATGCTGACCCGCCTGTACGGCACGGCGTGGCATTCGCAGAAGGCGCTCGACGAGTACGTCAAGCGGCTCGAGGAAGCGAAGAAGCGCGATCATCGCAAGATCGGCCAGGAGCTGGAGCTGTTCATGTTCCACGACTGGTCGCCCGGGGCGGTGTTCTTCCTGCCGAAGGGCGCGATCATCTACAACGAGCTGCTCGCGTTCATCCGCGAGGAATACCGCAAGCGCGGCTTCAGCGAAGTGCACACCCCGCAGCTCTACAACAAGGCGCTGTGGGAGAAGTCGGGGCACTGGGACAACTACCGCGAGAACATGTTCGTCCTGAAGGTGGACGACGAGGAGTTCTCGCTGAAGCCGATGAACTGCCCGAGCCACGTGCTCATGTACGCGCACCGGCGCCGCAGCTACCGCGAGCTGCCGATGCGGATCGCCGACTTCTGCCCGCTCCACCGCAACGAGATCCGCGGCGTGCTGGCCGGCATGACCCGCGTGCGCAAGTTCGAACAGGACGACGCGCACATCTTCTGCACCGAGGACCAGATCGAGCAGGAGATCGCGGGGCAGATCGACTTCGTGAACTACGTTTATCGCGACGTCTTCAAGATGCCGTTCCAGGCGAAGCTCTCCACGCGCCCTCCGAAGTTCCTGGGCGACGTCGAGGTCTGGAACCGCGCGGAGAAGGCGCTCGAGAGCGCGCTCAAGAATTCGGGGGCGCCTTTCGTCGTCAACGCCGGCGACGGCGCGTTCTACGGGCCGAAGATCGACTTCGACATGAAGGACGCGATCGGGCGGCCGTGGCAGCTTTCGACCATCCAGCTCGACTTCAATCTGCCGCAGCGCTTCGACATCGAGTACGAGGGGGCCGACGGCAAGCGCCATCGCCCCGTCATGATCCATCGCGCGATCCTCGGATCGCTGGAGCGCTTCATCGGCGTCCTGACCGAGCACTACGCGGGGAATTTCCCGCTGTGGCTGGCGCCGGTCCAGGCGGGGGTGATTCCCGTCAGCGACACGTTCGGCGACTACGCAAAGACGGTGTATGCGAAGCTGCGCGAGGCGGGCATCCGTGCGGAAATCGACTTGAGCAACGACCGCCTCTCGGCTAAGATCTTCGCCTTCGAGCGGCAGCGGGTTCCTTACATGCTGGTATGCGGACAACGAGAGGCCGATTCGGGCAGCGTCGGAGTCCGCGAACGCGGCAAGAAGGACCTCGGAGCGGTGAAGCTCGAAGATCTGATCACGAATATTCGGAGGGACATTGGCGCTAAGACCGCGGTTTCCGGGTAAGCCCGAACGCAAAGACGAGCACCGCATCAACGACTTCATCCGGGTGCCCGTCGTCCGGTTGGTGGACGCGAACGGCCAGATGGCGGGGGAAGTCCCGCTCGACCAGGCCAAGCGCATGGCGCGCGAGGCGGGCCTCGATCTCGTGGAAGTTGCGCCCGAAGCCAAACCTCCGGTGTGCAAGATCCTCGATTACGGCAAGTTCAAGTTCGAGGAGAAGAAGAGTAAGAAAAAGAAGGTCAAACATCACGGCTCGGATCTGAAAGAGGTGCGGTTGCGCCCGCGCACGGGCAACCACGACTTCGAAACGAAGCTCAAGCACGCGCGAGAGTTCCTCGAAGAGGGGAACAAGGTTCTCTTCACGATTTTCTTCCGCGGCCGCGAGCAGGCACACAAGGAGCTCGGGAAGGCGCGGATGGATCAGATCAAGCGGGAGACCGAGGACATCGCAAAGGTGGAGCACGAGCTCTCGATGATGGGTCCGAGGATGCACTTGACGCTGATGCCGAAGCCGGGCGCGAAGCCGAAGGAACCGAAACCGCCGAAGCCGGCGGACGCGAAGCCCGGCGAGCCGCCGAAGGTCGCGGATGGACAGGCAGCGCCACCGGCGGCGTCGCCGCCCGTCGCGACCGCCACGCCGCCGCCCGCGACGGCCGCGCCGGAAGCCCCCTCCTCCGCCGCCCCACCGGGAACCGTGGGGACTGCGAAGGCAGCGGAGGGCAACCCGAAAACTGAACCCAAGGAGAACACGAATGCCGAAGCTAAAAACAAATAAGTCCGCGAAGAAGCGCTTCAAGGTGAGCGCGAACGGGATCGTGCAGTTCCGTCCCGCCGGCCACAGGCACCTGATGTCGGCCAAGAACGCGAAGAAGCGCCGTCACTCGCGCAAGTGGCGCAAGTTTGAGAGCAAGCACGACGTCCGCGACGTGTGGCAGATGCTCGGGGCGCGTCCGAAGACGACACCGAGCCCGGCCCCGGAAGGTCAGAAGCCCGCCTCCGCCGTCCCTTCCAAGTCGGAAGGTGCTGTAAAGGCCACGGCCGGCAAGCCCGCTGAGAAGAAATAGGAGAAGCCATGCCGAGAGCAAGACACGGCGCCGCCCGACGCCGCCACAACAAGCGGATCATGCGGCGCGCGAAGGGATACCGCGCCGGGCGCAGCCGCCTGTACAAGACCGCGAAGGAAGCCGTCGCCCGCGCCGGAAAGTACGGGTTCACCGGACGCAAGATCAAGAAGCGCGACTACCGCTCGATGTGGATCATCCGCATCAACGCCGCGCTGGAACCACTCGGCATCAGCTACAGCCGCTTCATGAACGGCCTCAAGCTCGCGAACGTGCAGCTCAACCGCAAGGCACTCTCGGAGCTCGCGCTGTCCGAGCCCAAGGCGTTCGCGGAGATCGCGGAGACGGCGAAGAAGGCGCTCGCAGCGGTCCCCGCGAAGTAGATCGGGTCCATCCCGATGGACCTCCAGCCGAAGATCGACGACATTCGTCGCCGCGCCGGCGCTGAGACCGCGTTGTCAGAGCCGGCGGTTCGGAATCGCTATCTCGAAGAGGTTCGTGCCCTCTTCCAGGACCTCGGCAAGCTTCCGAAAGAGCAGAAGGGCGAGGCTGGAAAGACGCTGAACGCGCTGAAGGCGGACGTCGAAGCGCTCGCCGCGAGAGCCTCCGCCGCTCCGAGGCCCGCCGCGGCCTCGTTCGAAGACACGCTTCCGGGCACGGTGCGCACGCAGGGCCGGCGCCATCCGATCTACAAGACGTGGGACGACATCGCGCGCGTCTTCATCAAGCTCGGGTTCGAAACCGAGTACGGCCCCGAGATCGAGACGGAAGAGAACAACTTCCAGTGCCTCAACATCCCGCTCGACCACCCATCGCGCGATGCGTTCGACACGTTCTACGTCCGCGCGCCCTACCTCCTGCGCTCGCACACGTCGCCCGTGCAGATCCGCGCCATGCGCAAGCGCAAGCCGCCGTTCCGCATCATCGCGCCCGGCAAGGTCTTCCGGCCCGATGACGCCGATGCGTCGCACCTGCCGAGCTTCCACCAGGTCGAGGGGCTCGTCGTGGGGGAGGACGTCTCGTTCGCCCAGCTCAAGGGCATCCTGCTGCTCTTCGCGCAGGAGATGTTCGGCAAGGGGACGAAGGTCCGCTTCCGTCCGAGCTTCTTTCCGTTCACGGAACCGAGCGCGGAGGTCGACATCTCGTGCTTCCTTTGCAACGCGAAGGGGTGCCCCGCCTGCAAGCAGTCGGGGTGGATGGAGATCCTCGGCAGCGGCATGGTGCACCCGAAGGTCTTCGAGGCCGTCGGGTACGACCCTGAAAAGATCACCGGCTTCGCGTTCGGCATGGGTGTCGAACGCATCTGCATGCTTCGCCACGGAGTGAAAGACATTCGCTGGTTTGTTGAGAACAACTTCCGCTTCTTGAAGCAGTTCTAAATGAGAATTCCGCTCAACTGGTTGCGTGAGTACGTCGACGTGAAGGACGACGCAGCGTCCGTCGCGAAGACGCTCACCATGGCCGGCGTCGGGGTCGAGGCGATCGAGGGGGACGTGCTTGTCCTCGAGATCACGTCGAACCGCGCGGATCTGCTCTCGATCATCGGCGTCGCGCGGGAACTTGCGGTGATCCGGGGACTGGCACTCAAGTTGCCCGCGATCGCGCTCAAGGAGGCGGGGGTCGCGTCCGACACGCATATCGAAGTCGTCGACCGGAATCTCTGCCCGCGTTATACGGCCCGCATTGTCCGGGGGCTCAAGATCGGTCCGGCGCCCGCTTGGATGCAGCAGAAGCTGACGGCCGTGCTCGGCACCGATTACACGCCGATCAACAACGTGGCCGACATCACGAACTACGTCATGCTCGAGTTTGGCGAGCCGCTCCACGCCTTCGACCTGCGATTCGTCCGCGGGAACCGGGTCATCGTCCGCCCGGCGAAGCACGGCGAGAAGATGCACGCGATCAACGCGAAGGAGTACACGCTCGAGGCGACGGATCTCGTCATCGCCGACGGCGAGCGCCCCGTCGCCATCGCCGGCGTAATGGGCGGCAAGGAGAGCGAGATCGCCGAGGCGACGCGCGATGTCCTCATCGAGGCGGCGATGTTCGACCCCATCACGATCCGCCGCACGTCGCGCCGGCTGGGGCTTTCGAGCGAGTCGAGCTACCGCTTCGAGCGGGGCGTCGACTGGGATGCCGTCGATGCGGCATCGAAACGCGCCGCGCAGCTGATGGCGGAGCTCGCGGGCGGACAGGTCGCCCCGGGAGTCGTCGACGTGAGCGTGCCGAGGCCGACGAAGTCCGCGTGCGCCGTTCGCTTCGATCGCGTCAACAAGCTGCTTGGAATGCAGGTTGCGCCAGATCGCATCCGGAAGATCGTGGAGGGGCTCGGCGCCAGGGTCGAAAGGGCCGATGCGACGCAGCTCGTCGTCCAGCCGCCCCCCAACCGCCGCGACATCTCGATCGAGGTCGATTTCATCGAGGAGGTCGCGCGCATCGAAGGGTATGACGGCATCCCGACCGAACTGGACTTTCCGCTGATGGTTGCGTCGGAAAACCGCGAGGATCTCGTTCGCGACGAGGTTCGCTCGAGCCTGACCGCTCAAGGCGCGTTCGAAGTCCTGACGTGGAGTTTCGAGGAAGCCAACGCTCAGCCGTCGATCACGCACTGGTCGAAAGGCAAGCTCCTGCAGTTGCGCAATCCGAAGGGGGCGATCGATCGCACGCTTCGCAGCGCGCTCGGCAAGGCGCTCCAGAAAGTTCTGCAAACGAACGCCGGATGCGGCGAGACGCTCCAGCCGATCTTCGAGATCGCGCACGTCTACTTCGAAATGCCGGACGCCGATCACCCGGGCGAGAAGGCGGTCCTCGGCATCGCGCATCCGGGCGGGCCGGCGGAATTGCGCGCGATGCTGCGCATGCTCTTCGGCCGGCTGCAGATCCCGTTCGAGCGCGTGGGCGAGTACGGCTACGCGGAGGGCCAGCTCGCTGAACTCGATTTCGAGAGACTGGTCGCCGACGCCCGCCTGATCCGCAAGGTCAGCCCGTACTCGTCACACCCGGCCGTTCGCCGTGACATCTCGATGGCCTTCCCAAGGGACGTGACGTGGATGGCGATCGAGGAGGCGGTGCGCAAGCTGTCGCTCCCCATCCTGGGCGAAATCGGCTACCTCAACCACAACGACAAGGTTGTAGCGGAGAAACGGGCCATCGCGGCGTCGTTGACCTTCCTGGCCCCCGATCGCACCCTGACGGGGTCCGAGGTCGATTCCGCGGTCGAGCGGGTCGTTTCGCTGCTCACGACCGCATTCGGAGCGGTACGACGGTAGCGGCACGGCAAGGGCCCCTTCTGTGCATTTCTTGACACCCTTTCGCGGTCAGGGATAAGATTGCCACGGGGGTCTTACTCGAGCGCAGCATGGCAGAAATCGAACAGAAGGACCGTCTGGGACGGATGCTCCTCCAGGCCAAGCTCATCACGGAAGAGCAGCTGAAGATGGCGAGCGACTTCCAGAAGGCCGTCGGCGGCAAGCTTGGAGCGATCATCGTCAAGCTGGGATTCATCGAGGACATGACCCTTACCAACTTCATCGCCCGGCAGCAGGGGCTGAAGGTGGTCAATCTCGACGAACTCGTGCTGCCTGAGAATCTCGTCAAACGCATCCCGCGACGGACGATCGAGGAGCATCACGTCCTGCCGATCGGCTATTCGAGCGGCTTGCTGTCGATCGCGACATCCGATCCCTACGACTACGAGGCGATCGAAGCGCTCCAGCTCGCGCAGGACGCCAAGATCGAGATCCAGCTCGCGCCGCGGTCGCAGATTCTGAAGTGGATCAACCGGCTCTTCTACGCCGATGAAACGGCGGCGCGCCCGAAGGAAAAATCCAAGGAAGAGCTCCTCAAAGACCTCGAAACGGACGGACGGCGCGACAAGGTCGCCAAGATCTACCTGCACGAGGCTCTCGTCCCGCTGCTCATCGCGAAGGGGGTCTTCACCGAGGAGGAACTGGTGAAGAAGGCCCGCGAGATCGAGGCGGCTGCTGAGAAAGAGAAGGCATAACGCATCATGTCGAGCGTCAAGATCGACGACCTCAAGAAGACGGTCAGCGCCCAGCTCAAGGAGAGCGAGGAGCGCAGCGCGCGCTTCATCCAGGCCTTCGTCAGCACCCTCAAGAAGGGGCTCACGTCTGGCAAGGAGGTGGCGCTGACGGGATTCGGCACTCTGGCCCCCGCGGCCAAAGATGGAACGCCGATCAATGGCGCGAGCCGGGCCAACTTCACGAACGATCTCGCCGCCAATCTCTCGGAGGCCAATTCCGCGAAGGTCGAGACGATGGTGGGCCAGCTCCTTGAGGTCATCAAGTTGGAAATCCTGAGCGGGCGCTCGGTGGAGCTCGACGACCTCGGCGCGTTCGAGGTCAAGCACGACAAGCCGCAGATCGAGCATCATGCGAAGGGGCACCGCCTCATCAAGCCCGCCCAGACGCAGCTTGCGTTCAAGGGCACGGCGGTGTTCGCACCTGCCGACGGATTCAAGAAGCGCATCGAGCAGTACAAGGAATCCTCGATCATGTTGGTCGTGCCCGAACGCGACTTCTTTACGAAGACGCTCGAGTACTACTTCGAAAACGCGGGCTGGGATATCGAGACGATCACCTCGATGGACGACGCGCTCAAGCGCATCGAGGGGGGGAAGGCGTATCTCGTCATCCTCGACGCCGGCATGACCGACAACCAGAAGTTCGCGCAGATGATGAAGTATCGCCGCGAAACGTCGAACGTGCCGCTCATCACGCTGTGGCCGAGCGACCAGTCGTGGAAGATCCTCAAGGAGGTTTCAATCGTGGGGGACGAGAACCTCACGCAGCCGTTCGAGTTCCGCCAGCTCCTCGATTTCGCGGACAGCGAGATCATCCGCTCGGCGGAGGAGGAGCTGATCTTCCTCCAGCAACTCAACATCCACATGCCGACCGATGAGGCATCGATCGAGAAGGTGATCGACCACGTCCACAAGCTGGTTGAGAAGAGCGGCATCACGGAAGAGGGACAGGTCGCGCTGTCCGCCGCCTTCCGCGAAGGCGTCGTCAACGCGGCGCAGCACGGCAATCGTTACAAGCGCGACAAGAAGATCGAGGTGCAGTACCTCCTGGACCAGGACAAGATCACGGCGGTCGTGAAGGATCAGGGCCAGGGATTCGATCACGAGAAGTACGTCACGCGCGGCGCGTCGAAAGACGCGATCTCGGCGGCGCGCGAGCGGCACGCACAGGGTCGCATGGGCGGCCTGGGCATTTTGTTGATGCTGCGCTGCTGCGACCGTCTCGAGTACAACCAGCAAGGCAACCAGATTACTTTGACGAAGTACCTCAAGGGACCGCCGACGGAGTAGTTCGACTCGCCTACGGCTCGCTCACTACAGGTAGTCTGGCCCGCGCCTCGCCGCTATAATTCCCGTCCCGATGACATTGCTGGTCAATGGACAGGAGCGATCCGTGGCCGACGGAAGCACGCTGGCCGATCTCGTGCGCGAACTGGATCTCTCGGGCAAGCCCATTGCGGTGGAACGCAACCGCGAAGTGGTCCCGAAGGTGCGCTTTCACGAGACATCGCTGCACGAGGGTGACCGGCTCGAGATCGTCTCCCTGGTCGGAGGCGGGTAAGTGCTGAAGATCGGCGGCACGGAATTGAAGTCGCGCCTGATCCTTGGGACCGGGAAGTACCCGTCGCCCGAGATCATGGTGAAGTGCCACGAGGCGAGCGGCACGGACATGGTGACCGTCGCCGTGCGGCGCGTCGACCTCAACGACAAGACGAAGGCGTCATTTCTGAACTGGATCGACCGCACGAAGTTCAAGCTGCTGCCGAACACGGCGGCGTGTTTCACGGCGGACGAGGCGGTGCGTACCGCGCATCTCGGGCGAGAGGCGCTCGGGACGAATCTCGTGAAACTCGAGGTCATCGGTGACAAGGAGACGCTTGCGCCCGACGTGGGCGAGCTGATCGTCGCGACGCAACGGCTCGCGAAGGACGGGTTCGTCGTCATGCCGTACACGAACGACGATGTCGTCACGGCGCTCAAGCTGGTGGACGCGGGGGCAGCGTGCGTGATGCCGCTCGGCGCGCCGATCGGGAGCGGCCTTGGCATTCTCAATCCGACGAACATCCGGATCATCCTGTCGCGCGTGAAGGTGCCGGTGATCGTCGACGCGGGCGTTGGCACCGCGAGCGACGTCGCTCTGGCGATGGAGCTCGGCGCCGAGGGCGTGCTGCTCAACACCGCCGTCGCCGGGGCCAGGGACCCTGTCGCG
>CAYXVY010000229.1:0-10759 GCA_964468745.1 uncultured Planctomycetales bacterium
CTATCGCTTCCGGCGCCGCCTGCGCCGTCTTCAAGATCGCTACAATCGCGGCGAGATCGACTACGATCAGGTCCATCCACGGCTGGCGAGCTGGATCGGTCATGCCCAGCAGGCCGATACTCAGTCACTGCGGGAGAGGCTGTTGCGAGAACACCTCTTCTGCCGGGCGTCCGCCGTATAGCCGCGTGTTGCGCGGTGGTTCGTGGTTCGATGATCCTTCGCTCCTGCGCTCGGCGTTTCGCGACCGGTCGAAACCGTCGACGACCGACGAGACAATCGGCTTCCGGCTGATCTTGGTGCCGGGAAAAACTTTCAACCCGCATCTGAAGCGCATGACCGTCGCGCTGGCCCCCAAGGTCTCGATCGAATTCGTCCAGATCCGCGCGGGGGAATTCCGCATGGGATTCGAGGGGGGGAAGGACGACGCGGCGTTCGATGCCGTCCTCACGCGCGATTACTGGATGCAGACGACGGAGGTCACCCAGGCGCAGTGGACGGCGGTGGTGGGACCCCGCAAGTTCGCCATGGACCTTCCGGACCTGCCCCTGCGCGACCTCCCGTGGAACGACGCGCAGGAATTCGTGAAGAAGCTCGCGCCGCGATGCAAGGGCGGCAGGCCGTCGCTGCCGACGGAGGCGGAGTGGGAGTATGCCTGCCGTGCCGGGACGACCACGCTCTGGTACTGGGGAGACGATCCGATGCCGGCCATCCAGTACGGCTGGTTTTATGCGACACCGAACATCCAGCCGGTGGCGAGAAAACGACCGAATCCCTGGGGGCTATACGACATGGCCGGCAACGCCAGCGAGTGGTGCCTGGACTGGTGCGCCCCGTATCCGAAGGGCAAGGTCGTCGATCCCACGGGGCCGAAGAGCGCGGCTCGCCGCATCGTACGCGGCGGCTTCTACGGCGGCGACCTCATCGACGGGCAGTCGTACAGTCGCAAGGCGTTGGATCCCGCCGTCCCGGAAACGGCCGTCGGCTTCAGAATCGTCATCCGCTGAACGAATCCCGGATCGCACGGCCCCTCACGGCATTCAGATTTGCGTCCATAGTGCCGATCCACCCTTTGGGGATTGAGAAGCACCCGATCTGGGATCTGGGATCCGTGATTTGGGATCGTGACAGCATGCTGGATCTATCTGTCATCTCCGGTCGCATCGTCGATGAGCGCGGCCGGCCCGTGCGGCGCGCCGTCGTGGGCGTCCGCAGTCGCGAGGACATGTCCGTCGCGCGCACGAACGAGCACGGCCGCTTTGCGCTGAGCATCGTCGCGACTGAACCGGTGCGCGTCCTCGCCCGCAAGCGCGGCCACGTCTTGGCAATCGATCCGAAGGTGCAACCGGGCGCAAGCGACGTCTGCATGAAACTCGAGCGCGGCGCGGAGCTTTCCGGGCGCATCATCGGCGCGCCCGGATGGCGTCTCGACGTTCGCCGCTGGGACGGTCACGAGCGCGTGGCCGCGACCGGGGCATCGGTGCTCCGTCGCCCCGACGGACGCTTCAGCGTGACGCGGCTCAGGTCCGGCGTCTACGAGATCCGCGTCACCGCGCCCGACCGCGAGACGGACAACATCGTGGTCGACGTCGAGGCCGGCGACGTCATCGACGAGATCACGCTGAGGATCTAGACTCTCCCTGCAAGGGTTTATAGAACCCTCGTTGGTTAAGGAGAGAAAGATGCTCGACCGTCGCACGTTCCTCGCCGGCGCTGTCGCGTCGCTCGACCTGTTCCGCTCGCGCGAGATCATCGCCTCGCTCGCGTCGTACCAGGGTGCGCCGGAGGAGATCGCGGTGGACGAGTCGTACTGGTTTCGCGTGCAGCAGGCGTTCTGCGTCGACCGATCCATCATCAACCTCAACAGCGGCGGCGTCAGCCCGTCGCCGGCCGTCGCGCACGACGCGCTAAAGCGACACCTCGACTACCAGAACACGGCTCCAGCGCTGACGATGTGGCGCTACCTCGAGCCGCAGCGCGAAGGGGTTCGCGCCCGCCTCGCGCGGCAGTTCGGCGTGGACACCGAGGAGATCGCGATCACGCGAAACGCGTCCGAGGGCCTGCAGATCTGCCAGTTCGGAATCGACCTCAAGGCGGGGGACGAAGTCCTGACGACGAACCAGGACTACGGCCGCATGCTCAACACGTTCAAGCAGCGCGAGCGGCGCGAAGGGATCGTGCTCAAGCAGTTCCCCGTGCCGGTGCCCTGCGAGGATCCGGCGGAGATCGTGAAGCGCTTCGCCGAGAACATAACCGCGAAGACGAAGATGATCCTCATGTGCCACGTGATCAATCTCACGGGCCAGATCCTCCCCGTGAAGGACGTGGTCACGATGGCGCGCGCGAAGGGGATTCCCGTGATCGTCGACGGCGCGCATGGGTTCGCCCACATGGCGTTCACGCACAAGGACCTCGACTGCGACTACTACGCGACGAGCCTTCACAAGTGGCTCTTTGCTCCCGTCGGCAACGGGATGCTCTACGTCCGCCGCTCGAAAATCGCATCGACGTGGCCGCTCATGGCCGCGGCCAAGGAACAGGACGACAACATCCGCAAGTTCGAGGAGATCGGGACGCACCCGGCGGCGAATGCGCTCGCGATCGCGGAGTCGCTGACCTTCCACCAGGGCATCGGGCCGGAACGCAAGGAGGCGAGACTGCGGCACCTGCGCAACCGCTGGGCCGAGCGGCTGCTGAAGAGCGACCGCGTGAAGCTGCTGACCAGTCTCAAGCCGGCGTTCTCATGTGGCGTCTCAACGTTCGCCATCGACGGCATCGACGCCGGCAAGCTCGTCGAGCACTTGTGGGACAAGCGCAAGATGGTCGCCACGGCGATCGGTCACGACGACGTCAAGGGCATCCGCGTAACGCCGAGCGTGTGGACGACGACTGAGGAGATCGACCGCTTCTGCGAGGCCGTTGAAGACGTCCTCAAGAATGGACTTCCGAAGTAGGCCGACCTTACTTCACCTTCAGCTTCGTCCCGTAAGCGTCCGTCAGAGCCGGCTTCGCGATTTCCTTCATGTCGTGCTGCCGGGCTGCCGAATGAACGTAGTTTTCGGCGGCGTCGGCCTTCTTGCCGTCGGCGTCGTCGTCGATCGCGCCGTTGTAGCGAAGCATCCCATCCTGATCGATGAGGAACGCGTGGCACGTCGTCTTCGCGCCGAGCAGCTTGGCGAACTTCGTATCGCGATCGCAGAGCCCGCCGTACTCGCCGAGCCCGTGGCTCGAGAGGAATTCCGCGAACGCCTTGGGGTCGACGTCGTCGCTGCACACCGGCTTGAAGATCGCCTCTGCGAAGACGCCGCGGACCCCGTTGATCATCTTCTTGATCTTGCCGCTGGAGAAGACGCGCTTGCTCGTCTCGCAGGCAGGGCTGGCCCAGAAGAGCACGAGGACCTTACCCTTCGCGTCGGCGTTGGTGAATTCCTTGCCGGCCGTGTCGAGCACCTTGAATTCCTTCAAGGGATTGCCGAGGCCTGACGCCTTGACCTTCTGGATGTTCTTCCACTCGGGCCACGCCTCGAGTACGCCCTTCGGATTCTTGTCGAAGGTCGCTTTGCACTTGGGTCAGCAGAAGCCGAACGTAAAGCCTTCGTACTTGCTGATCACCCCTGGCTTCAGGGGTTTCCCCTTCATTATGAAGCAGGATTGGTTGATCGGCTTGTCATCCTGACCCGACGCCGGCGCGAGAAGCGCGCCTGCAAGGACGAGCGAGGCAAGTACGGTCTTCATCGTCGAGTCCCTCCACACCCAACCGCTCTGACGCCCGTTCCTGAGAGCGACGGCGGACGCCTAATGTAACACGACAGAACTGCCGTTGTTCCACTAGTATCTACGCATGGACGAATGGATCTCCTTCGAGGACGCCATGGTCCAACTGCGGCTCATGAGCTCCGAGTTGCACAACCTCGTGACGACAGGGAAGCTGCAGACGACATTTCGCGACAACCGCATCCTGTTCCGCCAGGCGGACATCGAGGCCTTCAAGAAGCGCCTCATCGCGCCGCCCCCGCTCCCCGAACCGCCCCCTCGTCCCGGGCCGACTCCGCAAGCGAGGCTCATCAGACTGAAGAAGAAGACCAAGCGGAGCCCGAAGAAGCAAGCCGCGAAGAGGAAGCGGTCGCGCTGAGTTCCGCCCGCGCCCCGAGCCATCCTCGACGCAATCCCGATTCCATTGCATCATGTCGCCGTGTCCTCCCCGTACGCGCGCCACTGGACGATCGCGCCCGAAATCGTCTTCCTCAATCACGGCTCGTTCGGCGCCTGTCCCGCCGTCGTGCTCGAGGAGCAGCAGCGCTGGCGCGCGCGGCTCGAACGCAATCCGATGCAGTTCTTCGTACGCGAGATCGACGCCCTCCTGGCGGATGCGCGCACGGACCTCGGCGCCTTTCTCGGTGCGGACGCCGACGACCTCACGTTCGTACCGAACGCCACGACCGGAGTCAACTCG
Source organism: uncultured Planctomycetales bacterium (assembly GCA_964468745.1). Taxonomy (GTDB): domain Bacteria; phylum Planctomycetota; class MHYJ01; order MHYJ01; family JACPRB01; genus JACPRB01. The sequence continues at coordinate 4,451 of CAYXVY010000229.1, forward strand.
GTCGTACGCTCGCTCGACTTCAAGCCGGGCGACGAGATCCTGACGACAGATCATGCGTACGCGGCGTGCAAGAACGCGCTCGACTACGTCGCGGGGCGCAGCGGCGCACGCGTGACCGTCGCGAAGGTCCCATTCCCCATCGACGCGCCGTCGCAGGTCGTCGACGCTATCCTCGCCACGGTCTCGGACAGGACCCGCATCGCGCTTATCGATCACATCACCAGTCCCACGGGACTGATCTTCCCCATCGAGCACATCGTGCGCGAACTTGCGGCGCGCGGGGTCGACACGCTCGTCGATGGGGCCCACGCACCAGGCATGGTGCCGCTCGACCTTCGTGCGCTGGGGGCGGCGTACTACACCGGCAACTGTCACAAGTGGTTGTGCGCTCCGAAGGGTTCGGCGTTCTTGTGGGTGAGGCGCGATCGACAGGAACACGTGCGCCCTGTCGTGATCAGCCACGGCGCGTTGCCGCCTCCGGGACGCCGTCGATTCCGCGCGGAGTTCGACTGGGTCGGCACCGACGACATCACGGCGTACCTCTCTATCCCGGCAGCCATCCGGTTTCTAGGCTCGCTGCTGCCCGGCGGATGGATGGAGTTGATGCGAACGAATCGCGCCCGCGCTCTGGAGGGTCGGAGAATCATCTGCGACGAGATCGGCGCCAGGCCGCCGGCGCCCGACGAGATGATCGGCACGCTCGTGACGATTCCCATCGCGGACGGCCCGGCCCAGGCGCTGCAGGACGAGCTATGGGCCCGTCATCGCATCGAGGTCCCGATTGTTTCCTTTCCGTCGCCGCCGAAGCGGCAGGTGCGCATCTCGTCGCAGGCGTACAACGATCTCGACCAGTATCGGCTGCTGGCGTCGGCGCTTCCGAGATCCTGATACGGCGCGATGGCAGGCGTGGGTTTCGCTGAATTCGCGAACCCATCTGCTCACTCCGCGCTCGATTGGACATGAAGCGAATCGTGGTCCTGCTCATGTGCACGACGCTCGTCGCCGCGACGACGGGGTGTGGAGCCTGCGGCATGGAGCTCGCGCAGGAGGAGCGTGCTGAGGTCAAAGTCGGGATGACGACGGACGAGGTGGACGACGCCATCGGGGGGCCGGACGAGGAAGTGAAGCAGGACGGCCGCCTGACGTGGATCTACGAATACTCCGGCGGAGGCACCGGCGCGCTCGAGGTCGTTCTCGGCGTGCTGGTCGTCGTCGGGCTCGTCGTGCTCGTCGCGGCCGCGTGCTGCTGCGGCGGCGGGGGCGGGGGAGGAGGCGGCTTTCCGAACATAGGTGGTTTCGGCGGCGCAGGCGGCTGCAGCTGCGATCGGGAACACGGACTGCTGCAGTTCCGGGTGTTCTTCGGGCCGGACTCCCGCGTGACGGACGTCTCCCCCGTGTTCGGTGCGCCGACGGCCTCGGGCGCCGGCGGGCAGAAGATCCAGTGGGAGCGTCCGTAGCCGATGCGGCGGCCATGCGCCGGGCTCCACGAGAAGCTGGAGCCGAGAAAGGGATTTGAACCCTCAACCCCCGCTTTACGAAAGCGGTGCTCTACCATTGAGCTATCTCGGCCAGCACTACGACGAACCGGACAGCGAGGGGCGGATTATAACAGCGCCGTAACCGCTGTCAACGCGCCCGGCTCACCACGAAGCTGAGGCGAACGCGGGCCGCTAACGCCCCGTGGGATCGGTCGGCGGTTGCGCGGCTGGCGGCTCTACCGCCAGCGGCTGCCCAGTCAGCGGATCCAGAACCAGCGAATCCATCGGCAGCCCGTCCGGACCCAGCGGCGCGTCAACACCGAGCAGCCCGGCCTTACGAAGCTTCTTCCGCTCCGCCTTCATCTCACGATACTCGCGCTTCTTCGCCTCTCGCTGGCGCTTCGCCGGACTGTCCGCCATAGCGCGCAGAATACCATCAACCGAGCGCAAGCCCCAGCAACTTTTTCACAGGGCCCCTCATCGGGCAGGGTCCGGCCGAATCCGCTTCACCGCGCGCGACTCGTGCGATAATGTGGCCGCATGGTCGAACCCGAATTCGTCCGCGTGGCCGCGATCCGGGACGTGCCCCCCGGTCGCATCGTCGGGGTCAAGGTCGCCGGGGAGGACGTCGCAATCTACAACATCGACGGCGCGATTCATGCGACGCGCGACTCGTGCACGCACGAGTACTACCCGCTGTCGAAGGGGTCGCTGCAGGGATGCATCGTGACGTGCGGGCTGCACCAGTGGAAATACGACGTAACCACCGGCGCGTGCCAGGTCAACCCGCGCATCAACGTCAAACGCTTCGAGGTGAAAGTCGCCGGCGACGACATCTTCGTACGGCTCGTGCCGCTCCCCTACACGCCACCGCCCGAACCGTCGCTCTCGCGGGACGATTATTAGGTCTTCCATTCGGTCAAACACCTCGCCCCGTTCGCCGTCTATTAATTACCACAAACGAATCGCGACCGGCCGACCTTACATAGTGAAATCAGTCAGGGAGGGATCATGCTTCGCGCTTTCGCCTTCTTCGTCGGCTTCGCCGTCCTCACGTCGCCCGTCTGGGCGGACATTATCGTGCTCAAGGACGGCAACATCATGGAAGTGAAGTTCGTCGAGATGCAGAAGAAAGACAAGAAGGACATCCTGGTCTTCGAGAACGAGAAGAAGGACAAGGTCAAGCTCGTCCAGAAGGACATCAAGGGCTGGTTCAAGAAGAAGCCCTCCTGGGAAGTGCGCGCGGAAAACCAGATCTGGTACACGAAAGAGAACGAGAAGATCCGTGCGACCTGGGAGCAGGAGTTCAAGTTCGCCCAGGAGTGCCGCAAGCGCAACCTGGACGACGCCGCCGGCGAGCACTTCCAGAAGGCGTACGAGATCCGCAAGCCGGCCATCAAGGACGAGGAGTCCGATCACAAGAAGATTTCCGACTGGCTCGAGAAGGACTGTGAGCTGTTCGACGAGTCGCTCGCCGAGATGCGCGCCGTCTTCGAGTACAAGAAGAAGAAGATCCAGGACACCGTCGACGGCCACATGAATCTCGCCCGCTTCGCGGAGGCCGAGGGCCTGATGACCGAGGCCCAGGCCGAGTACGAGGGGGCGCTCAAGGTCGACCCCAAGAATACGTCGGCCCGGAACGCGCGCGAGAAGCTCCTCCGGTCGCTGGAATTCCCGCTGGACGCCGGCTTCTACCGCGGCGTCCGAGGTCCGATGCGGATGGCGGCGAAATACCTGCGCACCTGTCAGAATCCCGACGGCACGTTCGGCTGGGACCCGTCGTACTACGGTGTCCACGGCCACCGCGCTATCACAAGCCTCGCGCTTATCGCGCTGATCTGCGCGTGGGAATTCGACGTGCTCGAAAAGGGTGAGGCCGCGCGCGAGGTGCCCAAGGAGATTTCATCGGCCCTCGAGATCATCCTTTCAGGCGAGCATCGCAAGGGTACGCAGCTCCAGGGGCTCGACATCTGGGGCCCGATCTTCGAGGTCGATCTCCTCGCCCGCTGCTCCCGCAAGAAGATGCTGGAACGCTATCACGAGCGGATCCGCAAACGCATGACGGGAGCGCTGAAAGACCTGATCGAAGTGCGCAAGAAGGAAGGCGGCTGGATGTACTACGACTTCGCGTCGAGCGCCAGCTTCCCCACGGCCGCCGCGATCTTCAGCCTGCTCAACGCCAAGAACAGCGGCTTCGAGGTCAATCAGGCCGACATCGACCTGGCGTGCACAGTCCTCGGAAAGCTGAAGTTCGCCGAGGGCAGCTATAACTACGAGGGGGCGATCGGCAACGGCATGCATCCGTCGAATTCGCCGGTCGGCGCGTCGGCCCGCTCACCGGTGAGCGAGGGCGCGCTCGTCGCGTGCGGCCGCGGCACGGAGCAGTCTCTCAACATGGCGGTGGAGTACTTCTTCCGCTGGCGCCCCGTGCTGCAGGCGATCAAGGGCGAGGGGGGCACGCACATCGGAAAGGGCATGGTCGCCCCGTACTACTTCCTATTCGGTCACTACTGGACGACGCGCGTCGTAAAGCTGATGGATCGCCCGATGCAGCGCCGCTATCTCGCTACGATGCGCGCGGCGATGGTGTCGTACCAGGAACCGTCCGACTACTCGTTCTGGGACTGGAAAGGCGAGAAGGGGGACGACGACGTCGCCGTGAAGCCGTTCTACCAGACGTACGGGACGGCGCTGGCCATGATGACGCTGTACCACATCGCGTCGATCGAGAAGGATCCGGCGCTCGGACAGCAGAAAATCGAGAATCCGAACAAGCTCACTCCACCGAAGGGCGAAGAGACGCCGACGGGGGACGGCAAGAAGAGGGAAGACGAAAAGAAGGACGACGAGAAGAAGGACGAGGACAAGTAGAGCGCGGGACGTTGGATGTGAGAAGTTAGAGGTTCGGGGCTGCGTCCGCCTGAGCCTCGACATCCGCCTGCCGCTTGCAGCGCCGGCCGGGACCATTTCCGCACGACGCTGATCGGACTTCCAACCTCAAACCTTCAACGTCGGACTACTTCACCTTGGTCATCCGACCGAAGATCTTGATCCTCTTGAATTGCTCAAGAATGTCTTCGGCCTGTTTCTTGCCGACGTTCTTGGCGATCGGGATGACGAGGCGCGAGCACAGTTCCTTCGCCTCGCTCGCCGAGCATCCCTTGATCTTGCCGATCAATTCCGCAACTTTGTCCTGCTTCGTCTTGTCGGTGATTTTCGAGAGGAAGACGTTGAAAGCTTCCTCGCCCTCGGCCGCCTGCTGCATCGGGGACGCGGCTGCCTGCGCCTCGTCGGCCGAATCGCTCAGGCTCGGCTCGTCGCCGGGGGGTTCCGGAGCCACACCGTCTGAAAGCGCGTCCTCGGCCGGGGCATCGGGAATATCGTCCAAGCTGACCTCGCCCCCATCGCCTGCCTCGGACACATCGGCCGCAGGCTCGGACAGATCGAGACTCTCGCCCTCGCCCGGCAGCGGCTCGCCTTCGACGCCTTCAAGCGACCCTTCCTCGAACGGCTCGGGCGCGGCGATGTCGTCCTCCAGCCCCATGTCGTCGGCAACCGGCGCGGCCACGGGGGCCGGACGCGGTACGGGCCTCGCCACCACAGCGGCCCTTGCAACGGGTGCGGCCACTTCGGCCGCTGCTTCCGCCAGCTTGAGCTGACCCAGCCGCCTGAACAGGAACGTCTCGCCGCAACCGGGACAGACGAACGCGTTGTTGTCCCATTCGAACGCCAAGCCGTTGGGTCCGCCGGAACCGGCCGCCGTGAACTGCGGACGCACCGGCCAGTTGACCTTGGGCACCTTGCCCGCGACGCGCGCCGTGACCCGGAACTCGAGCCCCTGGTTCGAGAGCTCCGTGAGCTTCGGCGTGATCGCCTTGACTTCGCTCTTCGTAAGCTTGGTCGCGAAGATGATGGGCGCTGATTTCAGGATTTGACTCGAGAGCGTCTCGTCCAGCGAGAAGGACTTTGCGAACGCGCCCGCCGCGTCGCCGATTCGGCCGGCATCGACCTCCGTGATGATGAGGTTGAACTCGCCGACCTCTTTCTCTTTCGCCTGCGCCATGACCGCGCCCTCCAACCCAGCGACCCGGCCCCTCCCCCACTGCTGAGAAGGGTGACTCTAGCACTGCAAATTTTCGAAGTCAAACAACGAGTCCTATAATCAATGGCGTGAACCCGCACGAGCCCGTCGTCCCCGGCCAGCCGCTCGGCCGGTACCAGCTCGACCGTGAAATCGGGCGGGGCGGGATGGGCGTCGTCTTCCGCGCCTACGAGCCCGCGCTCAAGCGCACGGTCGCGATCAAGATGCTCCTTACTCCGCTCGAGGAGGATAAGAAGCGCTTTCTGCGCGAGGCGGAAATCGCGGCGAGGCTGCAGCACGCAAACATCGCGCCCGTGTACGAGGTGGGCGAGGAGGAGGGGCGGCCGTTCCTGTCGATGGCATTCGTCGACGGAACTTCCATCTCGCGCGCCGACGTGGCGCTCAAGACGAAGATCGAGGGGATGCGCGACGTCTGCCGCGCCGTGCATTACGCGCACCAGCAGGGCATCGTGCACCGCGACATCAAACCGGACAACATCATGCTCGATCGCGCGGGTCGCGCCTTCATCATGGACTTCGGGCTCGCGAGGCCCATCCGCCCCGGCCTCTCGCTCACGATCAAGGGGATGCTCATGGGGACGCCTGCGTACATGTCTCCGGAGCAGGCCCGAGGCGGCCCGCGCTCGCTCACGCCCGCGAGCGATCTCTACTCGCTGGGCGCGACGCTCTACGAGATCCTGACGGGGATCCCGCCCCTGCTCGCCGAGGACATCGCGGTGCTCCTGGCGA
>CAYXVY010000230.1:0-17197 GCA_964468745.1 uncultured Planctomycetales bacterium
AGAATGAGAGCGCGATGCCGGCGAGGACGCGTACGAATCCACCTCCGGGGGAGGCGGCGGGTCGAGACTGGCGCGCGCGCTTCTCAAGGCAGTCCGCGCAATGGTTGATGCCCTGGAGTTTCGTGGTGCACTCGCCGCAGATGGAGGAGCGGCACTCCACGCAGATCGCGAGAGCCGGGCGGTCCAGATGGTTGTGGCAGCTCGCCTGCGGACTCATGGGGATGAGACAGGATATCGCGCGCGGCATGGCGGCGAAAAGAAAAGGCGCGGCTCAACACCGCGCCTTCTCGACGTTCCGTGGCGAAACGGAACAAGCTTGCCAAACCAGCTTGAGTCTATCGTGTGTTGGGAGCGAATCAAGTCGGGTGCGGCTTGCCAGCCGGAAGTGGGCCAGGGGGAAATTGAACCCCCACGCCCCTCACGGGGCACAGGTTTGGCAAGCCTGCGCGTCTTCCGATTGCGCCACTGGCCCTGAGCAATTCACGCTTCTGCCGCGTTGCGCCGCGCAAATCGCTCAAGTCGAAAGACGTTCACCCGAAGATTCGTCAACTCTTGTCGTGCTTCTGCCCCTCCTTCGCCTGCTCAAACGATCCGGCATGTACTTGCGGGTTACAGCGTGCAGGGCCCACCCGCCAGCGCGAGGCGATGTACTCGATCATCGCCTGCGCCTCGGCCGCGCGCCGCCGCTCCATCTCTGCGATCTGCCGCTTGAGCCAGTCGGAGAGATCTCTTTCGCGCCGCTCTTCTTGCATTGCACACCTCGTCATGGTGCGCGATGTTGAGCACGCGGCGTGCCAATGAGTCACTCGCAAGGCGCTGCTGCTGAAGAAGTACGACGCGGCGTTTTGGGGTGGCGCGAAAACGTTTCTCCGGGTAACAGACGCGTGTAACAGGGAAACGTCGGGCGACGTGCCGCTCCGCGACTCAGGCCTCGCCATCAGTTCACGAAATCAGGCGCGAAATGTACGCTGGTCGCATGCGCAAGCGGATGAAGATCGACGTTCAGAAGCTCGCCGACAGCATGCGGCTCGGCCTGGTCGGCACTTATCACCTCGACGCGGAGTCGGGCGGCATCGAATGGCTGCCGAACGACACGGACGAAATCGAGCGCGATCCGGACGCGCGGGCGCTGGCGGAGAAGATCGCGGCCAACAAGAAGAACTACCTCGAGATCCCGCACGAGGAGCGCGGCGAGGTGCTGCGGCGCATGGAGTCGTTCGCGGAAGCCGTTGAAGAACCGCGCCTGGCGAAGCGCCTGAAGGCGGCGCTCAAGGGGCGCAATGCGGCGGCGCGATTCCTTGAGTCGCTCGAACCGGAACGCGAGGCCGCCGTTCACTGGAAGGCGGCGGAGGAGGAGGCGGGCATCGAATCTGCCCGGGAGTGGCTGCGCGCGTCGGGGATCGATCCCATCTGGGAGCGACCCACGAAGAAGGCCGTCAAGGAGACGTCCCGAACAAAGAAGAAGGCCGCTTCCGTCGCGGAGATCCGACTTGAGCACGTGCTGATGCTGGGAGGTCCTGCCGAGCCTGTCGAGGGACGCGTCGTTCGCGTCCACACGTCGCTGACGGAGGACGCAGCTCGCACCGTATACGAGCGGCTCGTGCGCGACGCATGCACGTGGCGCTACGTGGATTTCCGCGCGTCCATGGCGGAGGGCGTGAGTTTCGAGATCGACACGATCCGCATCGTGCGCGCCGGGAAGCGCATCGAAGTGAGTGTCAGCGTGCCGCGTGCCGTCCGCGACGCCTTCGAACAGATCTAGGCTTTCTTCTCTGCGCGTGGATCGAGCGCGTCGCGGAGTCCGTCACCGAACAGGTTGATCGCGAGAACCGCAAGCGTGATGGCCAGGCCGCTGAAGACGGCGAGATGCGCGCTCGTCCGGAACGCGCGGCGCCCCTCGTGAAGCATTGCGCCCCACTCGGGCGTGCCCGTCTCGACGCCGAGCCCGAGGAACGACAACCCCGCCGCCGTCAGGATCGCCGTGCCGACGCCGAGCGTGGCAAGCACGATGATCGGACCCATTGCGTTCGGCAGGACCTCGTGGAAGAGCGTGCGCAGAGGCGACGCTCCCAGCGCGCGCGACGCCTGCACGAAGTCCTGCTCCCTGAGCGAGATCACGCTGCCGCGCACCTGCCGCGCGAACTGCGGGATGCCGACGATGCCGACCGCGATGATGAGCGTGTCCATCCCTTTGCCCAGCGCGACCGCGATGAGGATCGCGAGCAGCACCGTCGGCAGCGCGAGCATGACCTCAATCGCGCGCGAGATCAGCACGTCGGTCCATCCGCCGAAGTAGCCCGCGATCGCGCCGAGCGGCACCCCGATCAGCAGCGAGACCGCGACCGCCGCGAGGCCGATCACGAGCGACACCCGGGCGCCGTGGCAGAGCCGCGAGAACACGTCGCGCCCCGTGTCGTCCGTCCCGAGCCAGTGCTCGTCCGACGGCTTCTCGTTCACACGCGCCGAATCCATGTGGCCGGGCGAATGGCGCGAGACCACCCCGGCCAGCGCCGCGAGCGCGAGCATGAGGACGAGGATGGCCAGCCCGAGCAGCGCGCTCTTGTGTCGGAGCAGGACCCGCAGGCGACGGTCATGCATGGCGGATCCTCGGATCGATGAATGCGTACGCGACGTCGACCGCCAGATTCACGACGATGAACGTCGTGGTGATCACGAGCGATGCTCCGCAGATCGAGACCGGATCAGTCTGGAAGACGGCGTTGACGATGTACGTCCCCATCCCGGGCCAGTCGAAGACCGTCTCGGTGAGCACGGCGCCGCCGAGCAGGTAGCCGAACTCGAGGCCGAGCAGCGTCACGACAGGGATGAGCGCGTTGCGGAACGCGTGACGCATCACGACGCGGTAGCCGGATACGCCCTTCGCCCGCGCGGTTCGCACGTAGTCGTTGCCGAGCACCTCGAGCATCGCCGCGCGCGTTATGCGCGCCGTCATCGCGAGCGGAATCGTCGCGAGCGTCAGGGCGGGAAGCAGAAGATGCAGGAGCGCGTCCTTGAAGTACTCGCCGCCGGTCATCGCCGCATCGAGCAGCATGAAGTGCGTCTTCGGCTCGATGTCCTCGCCGAGGATCGCGTCGATGTTGCCCCCCGTCGGCAGCGCGTCCCCCGCGGCAAGAATGAGCAGCAGGCCGAGCCAGAAGACCGGCACCGACACGCCGAGGAGCGACACGGTCATCGACACGTAGTCGACCCATGTGCTTTTCCACACGGCGGCAGCGACCCCCGCCGGGATGCCGAGGACGATGGCGATGAGCATCGCGGCGAGCGACAGCTCGATCGTGGGCGGCAGCCGTCGCAGAATCTGCTCGCTCACCGACTGGCCGCGCATGATGTAGCTCTTGCCGAAATTTCCGCGCAGCACGCCCTTGATATAGATGCCGTACTGCACGATGAGCGGTCGGTCGAGTCCGAGCTCCCTCGTCACACGCTCGCGAGCCTCGGGCGAACCCTTCTCGCCGAGGATCGCGTCGACGGGGTCGCGTCCACCGACGCGCGACAGCATGAAGACGACGAACGAGACGACGAGGAGCAGCGGGATCGCGATCAACAGCCGGCGCGTGATATACGCAAGCACGTCGACTAGGCGGCGCTGCGCGCCGCTCCGCTCAGCGCAGGCACGCTCATTTTACGGGCTCGATCTTCCAGAGCCGGTACTCGATCGGATGGTGGTTGTACTTCACCTTTTTCGAGATCGCGGCCATCTGCTTCACGTGCACGAGCGGCAGCGTCGGCGCCTCTTCGTTGTAGATCTTGAGCGCGTCGTTGTACATCGACGTGCGTTTCGCCGCGTCCGGCTCGCTCTGCGCCCCCTTCACGATCGTGTTGAACTTCTCGTGATTGAAGAACGAGTTGTTCGTGCCGCTCGGCTTGTCGAGAGGGCCGATCGAGTCGGCGTGCAGCAGCGCATACAGGAAGTTGTCCGCGTCGGCGATGTCCGCGCTCCACCCGAGGAGGAACATCGGGTGCTCGAGATCGCGCAGCTTCTTCGAGTAGATGTCCTGGTGGAATCCCTCGAGCTTCACCTTGAGACCGATGCGCGAGAGGTCGTCCTGGATCACCTGGACGACCTTGTCGGGCTCCTGCACGTACGGGCGCGGATACGACATGTGCCAAATCGCCACTTCCGACGGAAGCCCCTGCACCTTGCCGAGGTACTCCTTCGCCTTGTCGGGGTTGTAGTCGTACTGCGGGAGATCGGCCGGAGCCTTGAAGATGCTCGGCGGGACGATCGATTGCGCGGCGTCCGCCTTGCCGTAATACGCGATCTCGATGATCTTCTTCCGGTTGATCGCGTGCGCCACGGCCTTTCGAAAGTTCGGGTCGTTGTACGGCGCTTTGCGCATGTTGAAGCCAAGGTAGCAGACGTTCATCGACACCTCGTACTCCATCGCGAGGGTCGGTTCTTTCTCGATCGTCGCGACGTCGGCCAGCGTGATGTGATCGACGACCTGTACTTCGCCCTTCTTCAGCTTCTCGATCGCCGTCTGCGCGTCCTTCACGTCGAGCACGATGAGGCGCTCGAGCTTCGCCTTTTCGCCCCAGTACGTGGGATTCCTGACGAGCGTGATCTTCACGCCGGGATCCCACGTCTTGAGCATGAGCGGTCCGGTGCCGCTCGGCGCGCGCGCGAAGTCGTCGACGTTCGCGCATTTCCTGACCGCGGCCGGACTCACCATGCCCGCGGGGAACATCGCGAGGTTCATGAGGAAGACCGCGCTCGACGTCTTCAGCTTGAAGACGGCCGTCGCGGCGTCGGGCGTTTCGACCGCGTCGATGTCGGCGTACTGCGGACGGTACGGCACGTTCTTCGGCGTATGTGGGCCGTCCTTCAGGAGCCGGTCGAACGTGAACTTGACGGCGTCCGAATTGAACTCGGTTCCGTCGTGAAACTTCACCCCCTTGCGGAGCATGAACGTCCACGTTCTGCCGTCGTCCGATCGCGTCCACTTCTCGGCAAGGCCGGGGACGATGTCTACGCCGTCGCCGGAGAACGTGACGAGCTGCTCGTAGATGTTGTTCATGATCTTGGCCGAGCCGCCCCAGTCGGTGGACTGCGGATCGAGGCTGTCGGTCTGATCGCCGCGAGCGTAGACGACGGTGCCTTCGCGGCTGGACTGGGCGGGGGACGCCGCGCCGGCGGCGAGGACGACAAGCGCGAGGAGCATCGAGCGCATCTCTATTTCTCCTTCAGCTTCTGCGACATCTCCAGGGTGATCGGGCCGGTTCCGAGCTCCTCCCCGCCCGCGCTCATGGTGACCGTGCCCTTGCCCTTGATGGACAGCGCGTAGCCGCGCGCGATCTCCACGATCATCTCCCCTTCGAGCTTGATCGCCATGTCGGCGCCGCCGTCGGTCGGCCCGGACACGTCCCATTTCAACGTGAGGACCGCGCAACGATGGCCCTCGACCTCGCGGACTTCCTTGAAGGTGAGCGTCATGGAACCCGTGACGTCCTCTTTGGACTCCATGACGGACTTGAGCTCACTGTCCTTGAGAGTCCAGGAGTCGCCGATCGCGACGGGGTCCTTCGGCAGCATGCCGTAGAGCCGGTTCTCCGCCGCCACTTTCTGGAGGGTGTCGTCGTCGAGCTTCTCGCCGCCTTCGAAGGCGGGCTTGCCGTCCTTGAACGTGACGGTAATCGTGCGGCCGTGGAGCGGCTTCTCTTTCTTCTCCACCTTGCCGTTCATGTTCTGTTCGTCCGTCTCTTCCGTCACGACGACCGTCTTCTTCACGATCTTCGTATCGATGACTTCCACGTACGTCGTCGTGGCCTTCTTCACGTTCCTGAAGACCGCATCGAACTCCTCTTCGCCCATCTTGCCCTTGAGGGACATGTTCATCAGACCTTCGAGGGTGATTGCGTCTCCCTGCCGCGGCTGGAACTTGAGGGTGGTTTTTTCCTGGGCCAGCAGCGCGGAGACGATGGCGAGCGCGTGGACGAGCATCATGGTGACCTCCGGTGACGGGTTCAGAGCTTACACGAACCTCGCGAGGCGGCGGCAGAGAAAAATTGGTATCGAGACGCGGCCGATGCTGTGATAATATGCGTCGCGGTCCGGTCAGGGCGGGTCAAGAACCCTTTCCGGACCGCTTGGGGTGTTGAGTGACGCATTGGTGAAGGAGCGTGCATGACGCCTGATCCCGTGGGTACGGCTTCGCCCTCATCCAAGGCCCCGCCCCCTCCGGCGGGTTTCGAAGAGGTCATCCGCAAGGTGCGCACGCTTGAGGAAAACGTGCGCCTCGTCATCGTCGGAAAGCAAGACGCAGTGCGCGTCGCTCTGATCCCGCTCCTCTGCCGCGGCCACCTCCTCGTCGAGGATGTGCCGGGCGTGGGCAAGACCACGCTCGCGAAGGCGATCGCGAAATCGGTCGCCAGCGACTTCAAGCGCGTGCAGTTCACACCCGACCTGCTGCCGCTCGACATCACGGGCGCCGCGATCTTCAACCAGAAGACGCAGGACTTCGAGTTCCGCCAAGGCCCCGTCTTCACGAACATCCTGCTCGCCGACGAAATCAACCGCGCCACGCCGCGCACGCAGTCGGCCCTCCTCGAGTGCATGGAGGAGTTCCAGGTCACGGTCGACGGCAAGACGCACAAGTTGTCCGACGTTTTCTGCGTGATCGCGACGCTGAACCCCGTCGAGCAGACCGGCACGTTCCCGCTCCCCGAGACGCAGCTCGACCGCTTCGTGCTGCGTCTGCGCATGGGCTATCCGACGGAGGCCGAAGAGATCCAGATCTTCGACCGGCAGGCCACGGCGCATCCGATCGATACGTTGAAGCCCGTGGTGTCGCAGGACGATGTGCGCCAGATGCGCGCCGCGCTCCAGCAGATATTCGTCCACAACTCCATCAAGGAGTACTGCGCGCGCCTCTCGCGCGCGACGCGTTCGCACCCCGACGTCATCCTCGGCGCCAGCCCGCGCGGCACGCTCAGTCTCATTCGCGCGGCGCAGGGCCTGGCGATGCTCTCGGGGCAGTCGTTCGTGACCCCCGACCACGTGAAGCGCATCCTCCCCGCCGTCTTCGGCCATCGCATCATCCTCAAGCCGCAAGCGTCGCTGCGTGGCCTGACGGACGAGGTGGTGCTCCGCGATGTGGTGACGAAGGAGGAAGTGCCCGTGGCGGTCGACCGCCACGTCTAGACCACGGTCGGGCACTCGATGACGACGTACGAAACCCTGAGGACGGTAACGCGCCGGAGCGTGGTGCTCACGCTGGCGATCTTCTGCGGCGTCCTCGGGTTCTACTACGGCCGCGGGCTCCTCATCGCGCTCTGCGAGGCGCTCCTGGCCTCGACGCTCCTCGCGTGGCTGTACGTGCGGTTCGCCGCCGACGGCCTGTCGATCAGCCGCTCCTTCGTGCCGCGTGCGTATGAAGAGGACCCCGTCACGGTCACGCTTAAGCTGCGCAACCGCTTCTGGCTGCCGATCCATCTTGTCGAGTTGCGCGACTGGTTCGCCGCCGACGCGCTGCCGCTCAAGCACCTGCTCATCCAGCGGCTGCCGCCCAAGTCGGCGGGCGTGCAGATCGAATACACCGGCACGTGCGCGCACGGCCGCGGACGATTCGACGTCGGACCGCTCGAGATCACGATCAGCGACCCGCTCGGACTCTTCCAGCAGAAGCGCGTCTTCACCGAGCTCGGCGAACTCATCGTCTACCCGCGCACGTTCCCGATCCGCGACATCGGCCTCAAGGAATTGATGTGGCGCGCGCCGGTCTCGGCGCCCGCGACGATGCGCACGGGCCAGGCCGCGACGTTCCTCGGCACGCGCGAGTACCGCCCTGGCGACAACATTCGCCACATCCACTGGGCCTCGACGGCGCGGTGGGGGCGCCTCGTGCTCAAGGAGTTCGAGACCGACACGAACCTCGAGGTCACTGTCTTTCTCGACCTGAACCAGAAATCGCTGCGCGGCATTGGCCGAGGCAGCAATGTCGAATACGGCGTGCGGCTCGCGGCGTCGATCGCCGACCACGTCACGCAGCAGCTCTTCGCGTGCCAGCTCATCGCGGACCCGGGGTCGCCGATCGTCCTGCCTCCGCGCACCGGCCGGCACCAGCTGATCACCGTGCTCGACACGCTCGCGCGCCTGCGTCCGACGGGCAAGACGCCGTACCTCGATCTCGTGACCGCCGGCATGCGCTTCGTCAGCGACGGTGCGGCGGTCGTCCTCATCTTCAATACGCTCGACGTCTCCGAGGACGGATTCTACGGCATCGCATCCGAGCTCATGCGGCGCGGCGCGCGCGTCATCCCCGTCATCATGGACGAGGGCACGTTCATGCCGATCGAAACCTCCGCACTCCAACGAAACGAGAGCGTCAAACGCCTGGACAAGCTGGCGCGCCTCTTTGCGATGTTCGGCGTCGAGCCCGTGGTGATCCGGTCCGGTGACAATCTTCAGGAGAAGTTCTCCGTGCCGGTGACCCTGGCGACGGTCCGGAAACCGGAGCTGGGCGTGCCGCAGGAGGTGGGCGCGTGAGCGCGACGAACGAACTGTCGGGCATCTATCGCCGGCTGCCGCTCGTGCTCGCCACGGCACAGATGGCGCTCGTCACCTCGTTCGCGTACCTCTCGCTGGCGCAGGGCGAGCCGCTCGGGATTGGGCTCCCGATCTGCCTCGGCATCGTGCTGGTCGGGGCCGCCCTCTCGGAAATCTTCTCGGGTGGATTTCAGTTCATGCCGCGCGAGCTGGGGCGCGACATCCTCGGCATCGCCATCCTCTTCTGCATGTTCGTGACGCTGACGTTGCTGGCGCAGTTCCGCATCCTGCCGCGGGACCTGCGCGGGTGGGAATTGATCGTCGGCTGCGCGTGCGCGTTCATGTTCTTCCTGCATTCGCAGCGATCGTTCCTGCTGATGGCGTCGCTGCAGGCGTTCCTGCTCATGGGCGCGGTCCTCTTCCGCGAAGGCAGCGCGCGCATGCAGACGTTCTCGATCGCGCTCGTCTACACGGGGATCTTCGTCCTGCAGGTCTCGCTCCTCTTCCACCGCGAGCGTCTCGAGGAGACGAGCACCGCCGGACGCGGCCTGGACACGCGCCTCCCCGCCCGCTCGCTGCCCGTATGCCTGGGCGTGCTCCTCACGCTCTTCACAATTTTCTTCGCGCTGAGCCCGGCGGAGTCGGTCACGTTCGACCAGCTCATCGGCCGCGGCGCGGCCGCGACGGGGAAGCTCTCGGGAAGCAACGCCCTCGAGCGCTGGCTGCCCGAGGAGTCGATGGTCGATCCGTTCGCGCGCTGGGCGGGCGAGGAGAGCGCCGCGGGCGTTCTCCAGCAGGGCATCGCGTTCGAGAAGGACCTCAAGTTCGGCGACGTACCCACGGGGAGCGGCCATCCGGACACGGTCGCCATGTACGTGCGCCTCGTCGACGCGGAAGGGCGCCCCACACGCGGCGAGAACCTGCCGCTCTTCTGGAAGACAGGCGTCGTCTACCGCTATCACCAGGGACAGTGGACGGGCGACTCGGGCCTCGGGCCGGAGATCGCCGACGCGCAAGACGGCGCGGTCGACGGCTCCGTCCGCTGGAAGCTCCAGCCGCCGCGCTGCGCGACGGTCGCCATCGAGCAGCGCATCATCCTCTGGCCGCAGCCGACCCCGTCGCTCTTCGCGCTCTATCCGGCAGAGTCGATCGGGCTCGATCGCGTCCACGTGGACTCGGAGGGCGTTGTCTCGCGCGCGTCGCGATTCGACGGTCCGTTCAAGTATCGCGTGCTGTCGCGCCTTGCGGCGCCGACGGACGCCGAACTGGAAGCGGCCACATGGGGCCGCAGCGCCGAGAAGTACACGGACATCCCCAAGGCGGTGAAGGACGACCCGGCGTTCAAGGCCTTCATCAAGGACGTCGCCTCGCGCGGCAAGGCGCCGCATGCCATCGCCTCTGCGGCAATGCAGCTGCTCGGCGATTTCGATTACACCGTCACGCCGAAGTTCCCGCCGGGACAGGATCCAACGCTCGCCTTCCTGCGCTATCGTCGCGGCTATTGCCAGCACTATGCGTCGGCCCTGTGCACGGCGCTGCGGCAGTTCGGCTACGCGGCTCGCATCGGTGTGGGATTCACGCGCGGCGATTGGAACGAGGATCGCGGCGTGTACATCGTGCGCCGCAAGCACGCGCACGCGTGGGTGGAACTGCTGCTCGACGGGATCGGCTGGGTTCCGTACGACGTGGCGATGGCCCCCGCCATGCGGTGGATGGTCCAGGGCGAGCGCGAGGATCCGATCGCCATGCCGACTCCGTTCAAGTCGGACCGCAAGGTGCCCACACCGGTGCTGGATCCGCCGACGCCGCTGGGATCGGGATCGGTCAAGCCCCCGCCGCCGATGACGACGTCCGCGACTCCGCCCAACACAGCCATCGATCCGCCGTCGACGACGACGGGCGTTACGCCGCCGTCGACTTCGACTGCAGTGCTGCCGCCGAACACGGCCATCGATCCGCCGACGCCGTCGTCCTCGGCCGATGTGCCGGTGCCGGAGCGTCTTGAGGAGAAGGAGTTCGAGGCGCTGTGGGGGACGATCGAAAACAAGATGCGCCAGACGAAAGCCGGCGATCCCGTGATCGTCGACCCTGGCGCGGGCTCGGGGAGCGGCGGCAAGGGCGATTCGCCGTGGGGGCCCTCGGGGGGCGACGGCAATCCGGAGATGTTCGGGCGCATCAGCAGCGCGATCGCCCGCATCCTTCGCGACCTCCTGATCGTGCTGGCGGCCGCGGGTCTTATCGGGGCGATCATTGCGCTCTTCCTGCGTCTGCGTCGCGGACGCGAGGGGGGCACGCGGCAGGGCGCCGTCGTCGTGGACGAGCACTACCTTGACGAGGAAGGCCTGGCGGAACTGGCGGGGATGACGGCGACGGGTGGGAGGCATCCGCGGCGTCGTCGGGTCGTCGAGATCTACGGCGAGTTCCTCGATCGTCTTGCGCGGCTGGGCTTCAAGCGTTCGCCGGCGCAGACGGCGACGGAGTACGCGGCGTATCTGGGCGAGCGCTTGGCGCTGGTGCCGAAGGGCGTGCACACGCTGACCGACCTCTTCCAGTCCGCGCGGTACGGCGAGGGCGACGCGTCGAGCGAACAGGTTGAGGGTGCGGAGTCGGCGCTGCGCGAGTCGCTGTCGGAAGTGCGCGGCGCGAAGCGCGCATAGAGGCGCGATCCCGATCCCGATCCGCTGCACCAGCGGTCATCCGCAGTTTCACCCTCGAATCCAGTCATGCTGGCACGGCTGTGCCTCGGGCGCGAGAAGCGGCTCCGTGGGGAGTGTCCACCAGGCGGCCGGTCGATCCAGCAGCGGCAACCAGAGTTCGACGCGTTCGGAGCCGCAAACTCTGTACGTGCTCTCGCGTCGCCCAGCGTACTGCCACACGATCCAGTGAAAGACCGCGAGGGTGAGCACGATCAGCGCGATCCAAGCGCGGCGTCGCCGACGTTGCGGGATCGACATCTGTCCTATGAGACGCGAACGTGGCGCTGAGAATCACGCCTGCGATCGGGATCGGGATCGAGATCGGGATTTGAACGGGGCTCCCCCAGATCTCTCGATCCGAGGGAGCCCCTCGATTGCCGCTAGGCCGCGGGAGCCGCGGCGTCGCGGCGCCGCACGCGGATCGGGCGGAAGAAGCCTTCCACCCTCTCGCGGTCCCCGGGGAAGAGCTGGATCAGGCCGCCGTACACGCTGCGATGCGACTCGAGCCAGCGTGCACGCTCCGACTCCTCGTGCAGCTGCGCAACCATGTGCGCGTCCTCCGCGCCCCTCCACCCGTGCAGCGCCGCCTCCAGCGCCGTACGCGCGTCGGCCAGCAGTCGCGCGAAGTGATGCACCGGGGCGATGTCCGTCGCGTCGGCGAACATCGTCTCCATGTGCGCCACCTGCTGGAGCTGCTCCTCCCGCGACGCGCGGCTGAACGCACGCAGTCCGCCGGGGAAGTACTGCCGGTAGGTGACGCTGGTACGGTCCTTGCGGACGTGCGCAAGCAGCGTCACCTCGAAATCCCGCACCGTCCGGACGATCGCCAGTTCGGCATGATCGCGGAGGGCGGCGGCTTCCTGGAGGGCGCGCGCGGCGGCACGCTCGCGTTCGTTGGCCTCGCGGAGCGCATCCTGCGCGCTCTCGACGGTCGTCACGAACACGGTCGCGGCCGGCTCCGCCTTCAGGCGAGCCTTGAGATAGGGACCGTAGTGGTCGAGGAAACGCTCGCTCGACCAAGTTACATTGGGAAGATACATGCTTGTTACCTTTCAGTTGTTGACCAAAAAAGCACCGGACACAGAAACAGAGGTTCCGACAGGCGCTCCGGCGGCCCTCGCGGCCTGTCACGAGGCACTTTCTGGTTGCACCGTGAGCCATGTCGCGTGACACCCCGCGCGGGGGAACTCCCCGGAGGTGCATGTCGTGCGACACGACGCATCGGGGAACTCCCCGGACGTATATGTCGAGCGACAGGGTCGACCGGGGAATGCCCCGGAGGAGCATGTCGAGCGACATGCAACGCAGGGGAACTCAACGGAGCGCCATGTCGGACGACATGTCGCCATTTCTCGTTCGCCGTCGGCATGTGTCGCCCGTCATTTGGAGTCGTCATCTGTTCCTCTACGACCCCTGTTAGGCCCGGAGCAAAACGGCAGTATCAAATCGCTCCCGGGTTTGAAGAAAGTGCAGAAAGTAGCGGTGTCGCGAACGCGGGCACGTGTGTTCATGCCCTAACTGTTAGCGCCGATCGAAATCCGGCCTGGAAATCCGCGTCCGAGACGAATTTAGGCGAATTCGATCCGCTTGATCCGGTTGAGTCCGACCGTCGACTCGCTCCTTTGCTTGCGCAAGCAGAAACTGCGCAGGCCCAAGCCGACATGCAAGTCGTCCGACAGGTGTCGCCACGCGGTGCCGCGACCCTCACGAAGCTGCGCCGCCCGACACCCTTCCGTAAGAAGATAGAGCGCAGGCACTTCGACCTCCGTCGCGCGCCCCGACTTCAGAGTCAGCTTCGACTTTACCCACGACGCCGCCGCCCCAAACTCAATCGACCGGATCTCGCGGAACGGCACGATCCGATACTCGTCCTTCTCGATCGCCTCGAGGGCGCCCCCGATCGTCGTATCGCTGTCCTCGATCTCACCGTCCACCGGCTTGCCCTCTGCAAACGTGACGCGGGCCTCCTGCGGCGCGAACTCCGACCCCGCCCGTCGCGCCCCGGCCCGCCATTTTGCGGCGTCGGCCAGCGCGTGGGTGAACCGGCCCTCGAATCGCCCGTCGAGCGTCTCCATCAACCGCTTCGGCATCCGGTCCTCGTCCCCCGTCAGCCAGCGGAGGACGTCCGGATTGATCATCAGCCCGACGTACTCGAGCTGCAGAAGCCGGTAATGCGCCGACGGTTGCGCCTTGTCCTGCGCCGCCGCGATCCGCAGCCCCTGGTAGAGGTCCGCGTCGGGCGACCAGTACTTCGCGCGTCGCGCGTCGCAGAGCAGCGCGTGGTATCCGGCATTCGCCGGCGTCAGTGCGACAGCCTTGATGAAAGACTCGATCGCGATTTCGTGCTTCCCCTGGAACCGCAGCACCTGGCCGAGCGATCCGTGCGACTCCGGCTGCGACGGGCGCAGCGCGACGAATGCGCGCGCCTCCCGCTCCGCCGCCTCGACCTGCCCGCGCAGGAGCGTGATCCCGACGATGCGGATCCGCGACTCGGCGTACGACGGAGAAGCGGGCTCGACCTCGCGATAGGCGGCGAGCGCCTGATCGATCTCGCCGGCGTGTTCGTGCCCGCGCGCGCGTTTGATGGGGTCGTCGGCCACCGGGGGACGATAACACGCGGGGCATCCGCGGGCCGAGAGGATTCCAGAGCAAACGCGGAGTTCGCGGAGGACGAGCAGAGGGAGCGCAGGGGGAGATTTGGGGATCCTCGCGACGTCCAACATGGAAGGCGCCACGCGAGGAGTGCGGAACCAACACCGAGAAATCCGAGGATCCCATCCAGGAAATTCGGCCTCGGTTCCCCCTGTTCCCTCGGTGTTGATCCTCGTCCGGAATGTCGATTGCCCTGCTGCCTCGCATCTGCGCGGCAGGCTCTATCGCCCTTTCCCGTGCTCCGGCGGTACCGTGTAACACTGCTCGTCGCATTCCGTCTCGTGATCCCGGTGATACAAAGAGTAAAATCGCACGGAATGACCGACGTAGAACTCGTCCGGCTCGCCGTCAATCTCGGGCTCGTCGATCAGTCGCACGTGGACGCGTGCAAGAAGGAGGCGCGCGACGGCGACTCGCTTTCAGCGGTGCTCATCCGCAAGGGTCACCTCGCGGCGGGGGCGCTCGACAAGCTCCGCCAGGAAGTCGAGCAAGTGACCGTCAAGCCGCCGAGCAGCGCGGTTCGCGCCTCCGGCACGCACCCGGCCGCGCACATCCCGTCCGAAGTCGAACGGGCGCGCGCCGACGAACGCAACATCCGCGGCAAGTACGTCTTCCTCCGCGAGCTCGGGCGCGGAGGCATGGGGACCGTCTGGCTCGCGTGGCAGTCCGACCTCACGCGCTATGTCGCCGTCAAGTACCTCCTCAGCACGACGCCCGACGACCTCGCGCGCTTCACGCGGGAGGCGCAGACGTCGGCCCGCCTGCAGCACCCGAACATCGTGCAGGTTTTCGAAGTCGGCAGCCATTTCGTCGACGGCGCCGAACGGCCGTATATCGCCATGGCGTTCGTCGACGGCGGTACACTCGCCGACGTCGTCCGCTCGAAGCCGGGAGTGCCCGCGCTGAAGGATCATGTTCGAAAGCTGTGTGACGCCGCGGTCGCCGTCGATTACGCCCATCGCGAGGGGATCGTCCACCGCGACCTCAAGCCGCAGAACATCATGATCTCCGCGGACGGGCGCGTCTTCGTCACCGACTTCGGACTCGCGCGTGTCATCGGCTCGCAGTCGTCCCTTTCGGCTTCGGGCGGAATCATCGGCACGCCGAACTACATGTCGCCCGAGCAGGCGACGGGGGACACGCGCTCCGTGGGGGCGAGGTCTGACGTGTACTCGCTCGGCGCGACGCTCTACTTCCTTCTCATGGGGCGCCCGCCTTTCGCGGCCGACAACGCCGCGGAGACGCTCGCCCGGGTGATCTACGACGACGTGACGCCCCCGCGCAGCGAGAACACGGCGATCCCGCGCGATCTCGAGACGATCTGCCTTCGGGCGATGGAGAAGGAGATCCCGCGGCGATACGCGTCGGCGAAGGAGTTCGCCGATGACCTCCATCGCTGGCTCGAAGGGGAGCCGATCCACGCGCGCCCCGTCTCGATGGCGGAGTTCATCGTGCGGCGCGTGCGGAAGCACCGGGTTGCGGCGGCGCTGGCGGCCGTGCTCGTCGTCGCGGTCGTCGCAAGCGTCGCGACGGCGATTCGCGCGGGCATCGAGTCGACGGAGCGCAAGCGGCTTGAGGCGGACCAGAAGCGCGCCGAGGAGCGGAAGGTCCGCCGGGTGCGGGCCCAGGCGAGCTTCGATCTGGGGCGGGAATCGTTCGAGCGTCTGATGAAACGCGCGCTCACGAGCCGCACCCTGGCCGAGCTGATGGAGGAGCAGCTGGAGTGCAACCGGCGGCTCAACCATGCGATCGCGGCGGATCCGGATTTCGCCGAAGCGTTCGAGTTGCAAGGGCGGGCGCGCGCGATCCTCAACGACCTGATTGGAGCGGAGCAGTCGCTCTCGGAAGCGCTTCGCATCGAGCCGTCGCGGACGTCGGCGCTGCTCGAACGCGGCAAGGTGCGCGTGACCATGTGCCGCGAACGCGAGACGACGCGCAGCTCGAGGTACGTGCGCGGCCGGTTGCGCGTGGAGCCGTCGGCGCTGTCGGAGGCGGAGCGCGTAGCGCGTGCCGCGGCGCGCCAGGACCTGGAGGAGGCGGCGCGGCTGCGCGGGACGGCGCGCGAGATCGCCCTCGCCCAGGCGCTGATGGGCCACCTCGAGGACAACGACCGCGCCATTCCCGCGCTCGAGAGCCTCGTGCGCGACGACGAGACCGATTCCTTCGTCGCCTGGATTCTCGCGACGATGCACTGGGAGCTCCGGAATCTCGCGGAGGCGGAGCGCGTGGCGACACTCGTGCTGCGCTATCGCCCGTCGGATTCGCTCGCGTCGTCGTTGCTCGCGAACATCGCGTACGACCGCGACGACTGGGAGAAGGCGATTGCGTGGGCGGATCAGGCGATCGCGTCCAACCCGGCCTCGGCCAACGGGATGTCGATCAAGGCGCGCGTCCTCCTCGATGCGTGCCGGAACGACGAAGCGGAGGCGTGTCTCATCGCGGCGGAGCGGGCGAAGATGACCCCTGAGCCGTTCTATGACAGCCGCGCCCGGCTTGCCCAAGCCCGTCGACGTTACGAGGAGGCCGTCGGACACTACACGAGCGCCATCGCGGCCTTCCCGAAAGTGCCGCTGGGATACGCCGAGCGCGCGTTGTCGCTGATGGAGCTGGGCCGGATGCAGGAAGCGGAGCGTGACATCGCCGAGGCGCTCCAGCTTGAACCGGACTATATCGGTGCGGTCCTCTCGCGGGCGCACCTGAAGATCAAGCGCAAAGATCCCGCCGGCGCGCTGGAGGATGCGGTCTATGTGTGCGAGCGGGCGACGGCGCGCGACTCCGCGCCGTGGACGGTGCGGGCGGACGCGCTCTGTCTTCTGAAGCGATGGACGGATGCCCTGGACGTGTACGCGCGCGCGATCGAGATGGCGCCGTTGTCGCCGTACGCGCGGATGGGACGCGCGGAGGCCCTCATGATGACGGGGCGCCTGGACGACGCGCTTGCGGACCTGGACCGCGCGCGGGAGCTCGGCCTGAACGGATGGCAGGTCGAACACAATCGCGCGGAGGTGCTCTGGAAGCTGGGTCGGCGGGAGGAGGCGGTGCAGGCGCTCGACGTGGCGCTGCGGGAGAACCCGAAATGGGCGCACATGTGGCTGGAGCGCTCGAAAATCCTGGGCGAGCTCGAACGCAACGAGGAGTCGCTCGCGTCGGCCGACAAGGCGCTCGCTCTCGAGCCGGACTCCGTCGAGGCGTGGGTGAGCAAAGGCATGGCGGAGGCGAACCTGCAGCGCCTCAAGGAGGCGCTTGCGTCGTGGCGAAAGGCGATCGCGCTCGACGGCCAGTGGAAGGAACGCCTCGCGCCGTATATTGAGACGGTCGAGAAGGCGATGAAGAAGCGCGATGA
>CAYXVY010000231.1:0-9296 GCA_964468745.1 uncultured Planctomycetales bacterium
CGAGGAGCGCCAGCGCTTCCGCGAAACCGTGCCGCTCATCCTCTCGCTCGCCTCGGCGCGCGATTTCACGGGAGCCCTTCAGAAGGTCCGCTCGATGGCCGAAGCGGTCAGCGCCGCCGATCTGCGCGCCGAGGTGCAACGCTACGCCGACTGGCTCGCGGCGGCGCAGAAACTACTCGAACTCGCCTCCGAAGGGATGCGCCGCACGACCATCGGCGAGAAGGTCTCAGTGGGCGTGCGCGCTCACGATCGCATCGAGCGGATCGAGGACCACGTGCGCGGCGCGACCGCGGGCACGATCACCTTCGGGACCGAGAATCCGCGCACCGTCAGCGTGGAGCAGCTCACCGCTCAGTCGCTCGTGGACTTCGCGTCGCGCGTCGATGCGGCCGGCATCGACCCGCGCGGTCCCGTCCTGATCGCCGTGCTCGGCGACGATGAGGCGGGCGCCACATCGGCGATGGGCAGGGTACAGATGGCGGGGCACGGCGTGCCGGCGCGCATCACGCAGATGTACGCCGAGGTGGGCGCCCGGCGCGTTCTCGTCGACGCAGATCTGCTGTACGCCGACGGACACGCTGGCGAGGCGGGCGATCTCTACAAAAAGCTCCGGATGCAGCACGCGAGATCGCGTACGTACCTCGACAACAAGGCACGCATCGACGAGCGCTCCGCCCCGTAGATCGGGATTGGGATCGGGATCTGCGCCTACCAGTCGACCTGCTGCTCGCCGCCCTTCAGATTCTCGATTCTGGCCATCACGAACAGCAGATCCGACAGACGATTCATGTACTTGATAAGGATGGACGACAGCGGGACGGACACGGAAAGAGCGACGATTTTCCGCTCCGAACGGCGGCACACGGTGCGCGCGAGATGCAGCATCGATGCCCCCTTCGCCCCCGCAGGGACGATGAAGTTCTTGAGCGGCGGCAGTTTTTCCTCCCAGCCGTCGATCAGCTTCTCGAACTCGACGATCCGCTCCTCCGTGATTTTCGTCTTCTCCTTGCGCTTCGCGACGTCGTATTTTGGATCCGCGAGCTGCGCGCCGACCGCGAAGAGGTCTTTCTGGATTGCCGCAAGCGCGGCGTCCACATCCCGCGCCTCCACAAAGGCGCGCGCGGCACCGATGGCGGCGTTCAGTTCATCGACGTCGCCGTATGCATCCACGCGCGAGTCGGATTTCGCGACGTCGGTCCCGTCAAAGAGAGCGGTGCGACCCGCGTCCCCCTTCTTGGTGTAAATCTTCACCTTCATGAACGTACAATCGCCGGGGAGATAAAGCCATGATCGCCGCCGCACTCGTTTGTTCGCTGCTCCTCACGCAGAACGACGACCCGCGCCAGATCATCCGCGACGAAATCGCGCGACTCACGCGAAAAATCGCCGAGGCGCCGACGGACGTGAAGCTGCTGCTCGCGCGCGCGGAGAAGTACCTGATCATCGCCGAAACGGGCAAGGCGACCGCCGACGCAACGGGCGCCCTCGAAATCGACCCGCGGTGCGTCGACGCGTACGCATTGCGGGCGCGGGCGCGCGCTCTCGCGAAGGAATGGGAGGAGGCGGCGGCGGATGTCTCGAAGGCCCTCGAGCTCGAGCCCGCGAAGGCCGACCTGTGGATCCAGCGCTCCGGATATCGCCTTGTGGCAGGCAAGCGAAAAGAGGCGCTCGCGGATTGCGGCGAAGCGCTGCGGCTGGATCCGCGATCGGCCGTGAGTTTCATGCAGCGAGGCCGCATCCGCATGGCGCTCGCGGAGCATCCGGACGCGAACGCGCCAGAGGAGTATCGCGCGGCGCTTGCCGACTTCGACGAGGCGGTCCGTCTGACTCCGGCGCTCGTGCCGGCCTGGGTGCAGCGCGGCGCGGCGCGTACGGCACTGGGGGAACCCGGGAAGGCGATCGAGGACTTCAACACCGCATTGAAGATCAATCCAAAGGACGTCGACGCGCACCTCCACCGCTCCGCCGCGTACGAGAAGCTGGAGAAGTGGCGCGACGCCCTCGCCGATCTGACGCGCGCCATCGAACTGCTCCCGGGCCTGGCGCAATACGACCACATCAAGCGACGTCGCGCCGAGCTCCAGGTGAAGACCGAGGAATAGCCGCGGTCAGCGGCGGCGCAGAACGACGCGGATCTCGCGCTTGAGCAGTTCCTCGCGCGGCCAGGCGCTCAGCTCGCCCTGCAATTCGGCGGTGAGATGCCGCTCCCCTTCCCCCGTCGCGGCACACTCCAAAATGGAGAAGCGCTTCTCGAAGGCGGCGATGAAGTCGCGCGCGCGCCAGCGATTGAGAAAAGCGTGCGACCCGAAGCGCGATTCGCGCAGATGGTCCCATGGCGGCACGCGCTCACTCGGGAACTCGTCCGGAAACGCCCATTCGAGATTGTGGCCGCCCGACAGGCTGGCGAACAGGTGCACGCCGATCACTGCGATCCCCGACGGCTTGAGGACGCGCGCGACCTCGTCCAGCACGCGCGGGACATCGACCAGATGTTCGAACACCGCGTTGGAATGCACGAGATCGAAGTGCGCGTCCGGAAACGTCATCGCGCGGGCATCCATCAGCCGCAGGTCGAGCCCGTCGAACTCGAGCGGGCGCCCCGCGAGCCGGGTGAGTTCGCGATAATACTCGCGATCGTACATCACGTGGCGGGCGAGCGATTTTACGAAGCGCTCGAACCCGTTCTCCCGGATCATCCGCCGCCATGCCGTTGCGGAGAAGCGCGGATCAACCACGTCCGCGTCGATCCCTGTCACGCGAGCGCCGAAGGTACGGAAGAGGAGCGCCGCCGGAAAGCGCTGGCCGCACCCGAGATCGAGCACGAACGCGCCATCGACGTCACGTCCGGCAATTTTCGCAAGCGCGGCGCGGGACGCCTCGAAGACGGACCAGTCCATCGTCGCGAATCGCCGGTTGTGACGATACTGGCGCAGGAGCTGGCGGTAACGGTCGACGAGACCCCCGCCGTGGCCGGTCGAGAACGTCTGCATCCGCCGCGGTTACTTCTTCTGCAGCGCCGCCTGCGCGGCCGCGATCCGCTTCTCCGCCTCTTCGCGCGCGGCGGTCGCAGCCCTGACCTTCTCGTCCAGCTCGTTCGCGCGCATTTTCAGCTTGGCGTTCTCCGCCGAGAGCGCGCTGTGGGACATGAGCGAATCGTCGAGCTGCTTCTGCAGGCCGACGGCACGGTCTGCGCCCGCTTTCGCCTCGCCCAGCTGTTGGCGAAGCTGCGCGAGTTCGTGCTCGGCGGCGGCGACCTTCATGCGCGCCTCGGCAAGCTCCCTCTTGACGATAGCGTGACTGCGCAGCGCTTCCTGGATCGCCTTCTGCTGCTGCTCAAAACTGCTGATGAGCGAGTCGAGTTCCGGCCCCGGTGCGGATGCACTCGATTCAACTGTGGGCCTGACCTCCGCCGCCCTGGCGGGAGGCGTCGTCGGCTGTGAAACAGCGGCGGCAGGGGCGAGTGCCACCGGCTTCGGATCCGGCGCGCGAGCCACCGGTGACGGCAAGGATGTCGCCACCGGACGCAGGGCGACCGGCTGCTGAAGCTTCGGATCCGTGCCCTTGGACGCCGGCCTCGCGACCATGTCCACGGGCTCTTGCCTCGGCGGCGCGGGCTTCGGCACGACGGCCGCCGGCTTGGCCGCGGGGAGCGGAGTATCGTCCATCGGATGTGTGATGAACGGAAGATCCTCGCGATCCGACATGGCATTCCCCTCCGTGACGTGTCCCCCGCGGAGACTCTAATTCTCGCACGCAAAGCGGACGTCTTCAAGCCCGAAAGTACGAGGACGGAGTCTGCGCGATCTTCACGTCATTCACGTTCAAATTTCCCCTATAATCAGCCCGCGTGGCGACGCACATCGACATCCTAATTGGCCGCATCGCCCTCGAGCGCGGGCTCATCGACCGCGACCAGCTTGCCGACTGCCTCAAGGAGCAGGCGTCGCTTCCGTATACTTCCGCGCCGGCGCTCGGCAGCATCTTCCTCAAACGCGGCCTCATCAAGCAGCGCGACCTGGACAGCCTGCTCGACGAGCAGAAGCAACGCCTTGCGGAGGCCGTCGAACTCACCGACGCGAAGCTCGAGGACGCCATCCTCGGCCGCCTGCTGGTGCGACAGGGGCTCGCGACGGAGAAGCAGGTCTACGAGTGCCTGCGCGTCCAGGCGGAGTTGTCGGAGCAGAACCAGCCGGCGCCGAAACTCGGCGATCTGCTCGTGCGCAAGGGATTCCTGACGACCGACGCCGTCGCGAGCGCGCTGCACCTCGCCCCGAAGGCCTTCTTCTACTGCACGGTCTGCGACGCACGCTTCTCCACGCTGACGCACGAGCCGGGCAAGCGCTACACGTGCAAAAAGTGCGACGCACCGCTCCTGCGCGAGGACCGCGCGCCCGACGACGCGCTGCTCCCCGTCTCGCACGGGCCCCTGCCGGATGACGTGGCGAAGGCGGCGGGCGACCCGGCGAACCGCTACGCCGGCGGCAAGTACGTGCTCATCCGCGAGGTGGGTCGCGGCGGCATGGGCGTCGTCTGGAAGGCGTGGCAGCAGGACCTCGAACGATACATCGCGATCAAGCAGATGTCCGCGGGCCTCCTCGGCGACAACGAACTGAAACGCTTCTTCCGCGAGGCCCAGATGGCCGCCAGCCTTTCGCACTCGAACATCGCGACGATCTACGAGGTCGGCACGCACGAAGGCAAGCACTTCATCGCGATGGAGTACGTCGACGGCGAAGCTCTTTCGACGATCCAGTTCGGCGCGGTTCAGTCGTCGCGGCACGGGGGCCGAGCTCCGCGCAACCTCCCGTTGCAACGGGGCATCCAGATCGTCCGCGAGGCGGCGCTCGCCGTCGAGTACGCACACTCGCGCGGCGTCATTCATCGCGACGTGAAGCCGCACAACATCATGCTGCAGCGCGGCGCCGATCGCGTGTACGTCATGGATTTCGGCCTCGCCAAGCCGGTGCGCAACCAGGACGGCATCTCGATGGGCGATACGATTCTCGGCACGCCGCCCTACATGTCTCCCGAGCAGGCCCGCGGCGAGAACGTCGACCGCCGCACGGATGTCTACTCGCTCGGCGCGGTCCTCTATTACGTGCTGACCGGTCATGCCCCCTTCAGCGGGCACTCCCCGGCGGAGACGCTGATGAAGGTGCTCGCCGACGATCCGCAGCCGCCGCGCGCGATCAATCCAACGGTGCCACCCGACCTGGAACTTGTCGCCCTCAAAGCGCTGGAAAAGGACAAGAAGAGGCGCTACGACTCGGGCAAGGCACTGGCGGACGATCTCGC
This sequence comes from uncultured Planctomycetales bacterium, assembly GCA_964468745.1. Taxonomy (GTDB): domain Bacteria; phylum Planctomycetota; class MHYJ01; order MHYJ01; family JACPRB01; genus JACPRB01. Next base: position 5,296 of record CAYXVY010000231.1, read on the forward strand.
GCGCTACCTCGACGGACAGCCCGTCCGCGCGCGGCGCCAATCGATGGCGGAGCGCGCGATCCGCTCCCTGCGCGCGCATCCCGTCGCGGCCGTCGCAAGCGTGATCGGGGCGATGGCGATCGCGATCATCATCCTCGCGGTCCGCATCGCCCGCTCGCGCGACCACGTCGAGATCGCCGAGTACGTGCACCAGGGGGACGCGCTGCTGCAGAAGCAGGACGCCCCGCGGGCGCTCGTGCAGTTCGAGAAAGCGCTGGCGCTCGACAAGTGGAACGAGGCGGCGGCGAGCGGAAAACGGGCGTGCGAGCAGGCGCTTGCCGCGCAGCTCACGCAATCGCGCGAGTGGCGCCGGCAGGCGGACACCCTTTTCGACAAGCAGCAGTACGCGGAGGCGCTGCAGATGTACGAGCGCGCCGCGGCGCAGCTGTCCGACGCGGCTTTGAAGGCGCGGATCAAGCTGTGCGAAGAGTGCGTCGGCAAGGAGCACGCGCTGGTCGCCGATCTCGAGCGCCAGGTGCGCGAGGCGCAGGAACGGGCGGAGGACGAGAAGCAACGCCACGATGCGCGCCGCCGCGCGCTCGCGCTCTACGCGTCGGCGCGGCAGCTCATCGACGCCGCGGAGCGGCTCAAGTTGAAGTCGGGGACCGCCGCCGATGTGCGGCGGAAGTACTACGAGGCGGACGGACTGCTCGACCGCTGCCTCGCGGAGGACGCCACGTATGTCGAGGCGCTCTACCTGCGCGGACAGATCCGGCTGCGTTCGGGCGACTTCGCGGGAGCGGCCGACGATTTCGCAGCGACGCTCAAGACCGACGCGACGTTCGCCCCGGCCGCGTTCGGCGCCGCGATCACGCAGCTCGTCCGGTACGAATTCCTGACGAGCGCGCCGTACCTTCCGATGCAGGAGGAGTCGCTCAAGGCGTCCGCCGAGCTCGGTCGAGCCGCCGATCTCGCGGCGAAGCTGTCGTCCGATCCGTACGAACGCTGGGCGGCCAAGGCGCTCTCGCACATGAAGGCGCGCAACTACTCGGACGCGTCGGACGCACTGGGCCGCGTGGCCGCCGAGGGGCGCGCGACGCGGTCGTACTACTTCATCCTCGCCGCGCTGCGCGTGGAGGAGAAGGAGCCGGCGGAGGCGATCCGCGAGCTGACGACGCTGCTCGAATTCGATGCGATGTCCCCGGAGGCGCTCTACCTTCGATCGGTGCTGCAGTCCCGCAGCGGCGACCGCAACGACCGCACGTATGCGCTCGCGGACGCGAAGCGCCTCATGGACGTGATGCCCGACCATCCGTACTCATACCTCGCCCGCGCGCTCGCGCACGAAATGACGGGGGCGCCTGCCGCGGCCGCGAAGGACCTCGAGCAGGCGGGCGAGCTCGATCGCGCGCTCGCGCCGCTGCTGAAGCCGGAAATCGAACGGCTGCTGCGCCAGTAGGTCGCGAATTCGGGCCACTCGCACCCTGCACGCGTGTGTATAGATAGCGTACCGGTTGTGGGGATTGTGGCAGGGCGAGTCATGAAGCGATGGGTTGCGGTCCTGGTTCTATCGTCGCTTGTTTGCGCGCAGGACGAGGATGCCCCGCCCCCGCCGAAGCCCAAACGCGATCTCCCGGCCGTGCTGATGACGCTCGCCACGGCGAAGGACGCCGCCTGCGGGCTGCTCGCGTGGACGGACGATGAAGTCGTCGCGCTGCGCACGGAGCGCGGCGAGCGCACGCTCAAAATCGCCGACCTCCTTCCGCAGAGCACGTGGCGCATGAAATCGGCGCTCGCGGGGCGTGACGCCGCAAAGCGCCTCGAGCTCGCGGCGTTCTGCAAGGAGAAGAAACTGGTGCGCCAGGCGCGGTGGGAGTACGCCGCCGCGCGCGCGTGCGATCCGAACGTGGCCATCCCCGACCTGGACGATCTCCGCAAGCAGGACGCGGAGGCGTTCATGCCCGGCATCCTCGCCCTCGCGTCGGATCAGGTGGCCAAGAAACTCGATGCCGAAGCCGTCGAAGCGTCCGCCGCCCGCATCGTCGCGCAGAAGAACCAGCACGAGACGCTCAAAAAGAAGATGGGTGTCACGGACGTGGTCACGCTCGTGAACAACGGCGACGTCTCGCGCCGGCTGGACATCGTCCTCATCTGCGACGGATACTCCGCGGCCGACCAGCCGCTCTTCAACACGCTCGCGGAAAACCTCGTCAAGGGGCTCCTGAAGGTCGAGCCCATGTCGAACTACCCGAGCTACATCAACTTCCACCGCATCAACATCGTCGAGCCCGCCAGCGGTATCGCGGGACGCAAGACGAAGCTCGGGTCGAAGGTGTCGAGCAACATTCTCACCTGCGACACGTTCGCGGCGTGGGAAGTCGCGAAACTCGCCCCCGACGCCGAACTGATCTGCGTCATTGCGAACGTCAAGAATGTGCGCGCCACGGGCGGCGGCGGCGTACTCACGCTCGACGCGAGCGGGGACATCAAGGACACGGCCGTCCACGAGATGGGGCACGCGTTCGCGGATCTCGATGACGAATATGTCGACGAGTCCGTGCAGGACCGATATCCGGAATGGCCGGCCAAGGACGAGGCGCAGCACATCAACACGACGCGCGAGCCGGACCCCAAGCGGTCGAAGTGGCACTACTGGAACGCGCCCATCCCGCAGAAAGGGATCGACGTCGCTTGTTACGAAGGGGCGTTCTATCGCGCCCAAGGATTCTTCCGGCCGTCGCAGCGTTGCCGCATGCGATCGGCGGGCGATCCGATGTGCCCCGTCTGCTTCGAGCAGATGGAGAAGTGCTTCTACACGCTCGTGTCGCCCGTGGACTCCGCCTCGCCGACGACGCGCAAGTGGCGCGCGTTCCTCGACGACGATCTCGTCTTCAGCGCGAGCGCCGTGGTCACGGAAGGCAAGTCGGCTACGCTCGGCACGCTCAACGCAGCCTGGTACGTCGACGGCGGAAAGACCGACAAAGTTTCGTCCAAGGACAAGACGACGTTCGTGAAGGTGCGCGGTTCCGACCTCAAGCCCGGCACCCACGAGGTGGCGCTTCGCATCGACTTCCTCAACAAGCGGATCCGCCGCGACGAGGGCTTGCTGTCGGGTCATCGGGTGTGGGACGTCGAAGTATTCGCGCACAACCGTCCGAAGATCGTGTACACGGGCGAGCTCGGGCGCGGGACGCTCACGGCGAAAGCCGAGGGCGCAGCGATCGGGGCCGGTGTACGCGCGGCCCTGCTGCACGGCGCGGAGGGGACGGAATGGGAACCGACCGGCGCCGTCACGTACAAGCCGGATGACGCGCTCACCGGTTCGTTCCGCGTGCGATTCGGCTTTCTCGACAAGGATGGCGCGCTCCTCGGGCTCGACGAGCGCTCGTTCCTGGTGGCGCGCAAAGACGGCAAGAATTTGAAGCCGTTCCTGCGGCTGCCGCCGGAGATCGACGCGCGCGAGGGGCGTACGTTTTACTACGCGGTGCAGTCGTTCGACCCGGACGGCGATCACCTCACGTTCACCGCGACGGGGCTTCCGGAAGGGGCGACGATCGACAGCGCCACCGGCGAGATCGCGTGGGACCTCGGGTACGCGCAGGGCGGCGTCTACGACGGGATCAAGATCACGGTGACCGACGGCCAGCAGCAGTTCAGCGCGTCGACAAAGATCGTGGTGCAGGACCAGCCGATCGCAATGCGCAACTTTTGGGCGCCCGTCGACAAGGAGGTCATGTCGAAGGAGGCGGCGAAGCTCCGCGACTTCGACATCATCCTCGGCTTGCGCAGCTCGGACGTGGAGCTCAAGCGCGCGTGCGTCGCGCGGCTCGAGCAGTACGGCCCGGCCTTCCGCATGCTGGAATACTTGCGGCTGCTGCGCGATCGCGACGACTCCATCGTCGCTTCCGATGGCACCAAACTGCTCTCCAGGACCGACCCGGTTCAGCCCCGCGAGAACTCCAGGGATGCTCATGCTGGCAAGCGTGACGGCGACCCCCGAGGGCGCCGTGAACATTAGGCTG
>CAYXVY010000232.1:0-17984 GCA_964468745.1 uncultured Planctomycetales bacterium
GATGCCGAGCGAGTAAAGGTCAGTGCGGCCGTCGACCGCCTCGCGGCGCAGCTGCTCGGGCGCCATGTAAGGGAGCTTGCCGGCGAACGTCCCCTTGGATTCGCTCGCGTTGGCGGCCACGCCGAAATCCGAAAGCTTCACGACACCCTGCATGTTGATCAGCACGTTTTCGGGAGAGATGTCGCGGTGCACGATGAACTGGTGCGCGAATCCGAGGGCGCGGCCGACGCGGCTCACGATGAACGCCGCCAGGGAGACAGGGAGCAGCACCTGCCGTTGAACGTGCGTCTGGTGGAGCGTCCGAAGGTCCGTCCCCTCGATGTAGTCCATCACGATCATGAGGAGCCGCCGCTCGTCGCGCACCTGTCGAGTGCGCAGGCGGGCGCGGAGGCCGCCCTGGAGCGGGCGGCCGGGGACGATGTGGGGCGTGGCCGCCCTGCGGCCCGTGTCCTCGCTCAGCGATTCCAGCTCCCGGACAAATTCTTCGGGCAGGTCCTCGTACGCGATCGCCTCGAGTCCGTACGTCTTGACGATGTTCTCGTGGCGCAGGCTGGTGGCGACGTTGGCCTCGCCCTTGAACCGCGTCTCGATCTCGTCCGCCTGGCTGCGCAGCAGTTTGAGTGCGACGACGTCCGTCACCCCCTCGCAGTCCTTCTCGGCGAGATAGACGATGCCCATGCCGCCGCGGCCGATCTCGGCGACGACGGAGTACGACGCGGCGGAGCCGAACTTCAGACCGTCAAGATCCACGGGGGGATTATAGGTTCCGGGGGGCCGAAGGTTACGATCGGGATCGGGATCCCAGGCTACTTGTCGAGCCGCGCTTTGCAGTCCGCGATCTCGCCATCGAGCACGCTCTTCAGCGACGAATTGAGCACGATCGCCTTCTCGAAATCGTCGAGCGCCTCGCGATGCTTGCCGTGCTCTGCGTATGCGTACCCCCGGTACCGATAGGTCTCCGCGGAGTTGGGATTAAATGTGAGCGACCTCTCGAAGTCGTCCAGCGCGCTGTTCCAGAGCTCGTCGCGATCCTGCGCGCGGCACACGGTCGACAAATTGCTGCGGCAGTATCCACGGCCGTACCACGCTTCGTCTCGGCTGGGGTTGCGCTGGAGGACGGCGGTATAGTCGGAGATGGCGGCGGCCAGTGCGAGCTGCACCGCCTCCGCGTCGCCCACGCGGAAGAGCGCGACGTTCATGTTCGTGTCGGCACGGAGGACGAGTGCCACTTCGTCGCCGGGCCGGATCGTGAGCGCCTGGCCTAGCGACTTCAGCGCACCGTGGAACAGGTCGGTCGGGTCCTGCAGCCGCTGCTGGCGATACGACGCCCAGTTCGCGCGCACGTGCCCGAGGAGGCGATGGGTGTCGAAGTGATGGGGCCGCCGCGTGGCCATCGCCGAAAGCTGGGCTTCCACTTCCTTGTAGTTCGCGGTGACGTCCCGACCGCGCGACTCGTCCCAGCGGAGGCGGTTCACGAGGAGCTCGGCGCGCGCGGTACGCGGCGGGTCGTAATCGGGCGATCGCTGAAGCGCGTCGTCGAAGTCCCTGAGCGCCGCGGCGTACAGGTCCGACGGGTCCTCACCCCTCCGGTGCATCATCAGCCCGAAGTTCGTGCGCGCGATGCCACGGTCTGTGATCGTGAGCGGCCGGTCGGGGCTGAGTTGCAGTGCGTGTTCGTAATCCTGGAGCGCCGCCACGTAAGGGCCCGAGGCATCCTCCCCCTTGTCGCGGCGCAGGTTTGCCCAAGCCGTGCGCGCGTTGGCGCGTCGATCGTACGTGCCGCCATCGTCCGGTTCGATCGCAAGCGCCTTGTCGAAGTCGGCGATCGCCTGCTCGTAGAGGGCGGGCGCCTCTTGTCCCCTCATCCGGAGGATCTCGCCGTGCGTGGAGCGTGCGATCCCGCGCCCTTCCCAGGGCTCGAAACGCTGCGGCCAGCGCTTCACGAGGTGATCGAAGTCGAGCGTGGCCTCGCGGATCAAGTCGGTGACGTCGTCGCCGCGCTCGGAGCGATAGACGGCGAGATTCATGCGAACCTGTCCGCGGTTCATGATCGCGAACTGCTCGTCGTTTCCGTGGGTCGCGATGACCGAGTAGTCGCGGATGGCGCGGGTGTACAGGTCCGTCGGATCCTCGCCGCGATTCTGCGCATCGACACCCCGGTTGAGGAGCGTGTTGCCCCGCCCCTGTAGATACGGCATGTACCCGCGATCACTCTCGATGCCCCGCGAGAATAGATCCAAGGCGTCCTGGTAGCGCTCGTCATCCAGCGCGAGTTGGCCAAGCCGTTCGATGGCGGCTTCGAGATCGGGTTCGCTCGCGATCGCCTCCTCCAGGAGTCGCTTGGCCTCGACTCGGTTCTCGTCGAGCCAGGAGAGGACGGCGCGGATCGTTGGCCGGTCGCCTGCCGCGAGCATGTCTTCGCGTGCGCCGGCTCGAAATCGCGCGAGATCGGGATTCAGCCGCTCGAGATCGGCGAGGGTCGGACGGTGACCGGCAGGGCGCCCCGGCAGCGCCTCGTAGCGTCGCGCATAGCGGAGTCTCAGACGATCGAAGTACTGTGCGCGAAGCAGGCCGCGCTCGTACCGTGCGTCCGCGTCGGCTCCGTTCTTGGCCAGGGCTCGATCCAGTTCCGCCAGGGCGTCGTCGTATCGCAGCGCGGCGCGATAAATGCGTCCGAGCCTCGCGTGCGGTTCCGAGAGCTCGGGGATCGCGTCGGCGCATTGACGGCATATCGACTCCGCCGTGGGTACGACGTCCAGCATGCCGCGAACGTTGCCCGAGCGGCGCTCCGCAAGGACGGTTCGAAGGTACGCATCCGTCATGTCGCGCATCTGCTCACGCAGGCGCGCGTGCGTCTCGTTGAGCTGCTTCTTCGTTGACTGCAATATCGGAAGGAGCGTGGCCGTGACGGCCAGTGCGGCGACAAGACCTGCAGCGGCCAGCAAGGACCACTTGCGCTTGGCGATGCGCTTGCGGAGCAGGTAGACGAAGCTCGGAGGGTGCGCGGAAATCGGCTCGCCGTTCAACCAGCGCTCGAGGTCGTCCGCCAGGGCGGCCGCGGTCGCGTAGCGGCGATCGGGGTCCTTCTCCAGGCACTTGAGCACGATGGTGTCGAGCTCACGCGGCACGCGCGGATTACGCGTGCGCGGCGCGACGGGATCCTCAGCCACGACGCGCGTCAGGAGGCTGATGACGTCGTCGGACTGAAAGGGCGGCTTCTCGGTGAGGAGCTCATAGAGCGTGGCCCCCAGCGAGTAGACGTCTGAACGGGGGTCGGCGCGCCGTCCTTGCGCCTGCTCGGGCGACATGTACGCCGGGGTTCCGATCATCATGCCGGAGACGGTGAGAGAGGAGCCGGGCTTCAGCTGGCGCGCGAGGCCGAAGTCCATGACGTACGCGCGGCCGTCGCGGTCGACCATGATGTTGGCCGGCTTGAGGTCTCGATGGATGATGTCTTTGTCGTGGGCGAAGGCGACGGCGCGGCAGACGTCGCGCATGACGCGAACGACGCCGTTGATGTTGTTGCGTGGAAAAGTCGCGAGCGTGTGCCCGTCGATGAGTTGCATCGCTATGAAGTGCTTGCCGTCGAACTGGCCTACTCGATAAACGGCGGCGATATTGGCGTGAATGAGGGACGCGGCGGTGTGCGCCTCGCGGAGGAAGCGTGTGAGCTCGTCGGGGTCGTCGTGACGGAGGATCTTGAGGGCGACGGAGCGCGCGAGGGACGGGTCCTGCGCCTTCCATACCTCGCCGAATCCGCCCTTGCCGAGCAGGCTCTCGAGGACGTAGTCGCCGAACGGCTTGGCCACCGGGTGTCAGTATATCGTCCAAGTCCTTCCGCTAAACGCCGAGGGCGCCGAGCGCAAGCTGCGAGATCGCAGAATTCCCAATGGGGGAATCTCGGCGACCTCTCCGAGTACGAATCCGCGACCTCTGCGTTTCTCGGGCCGCCTAGGGCCGCCGGCAGTTCTTGAGGGCGAGTAATGCCATCGCCGTGCCGTAGCTCTTTCCCAGCTCGTGGTCGTCGATGAAACTGCCGTCCAGCTCCGGCAGCTTCACGAGCTCGGCGAGGAACTTCGACTGCTGCTCCAGCCGGTCTTTCTCCTCGAGCGCCTGCGCCGCTTCCGTCGCGTGGAAAAACCCGTGGAAGAAGAAAAATCCCGCAAGCTCTCCATCGGAGTGGAAGTCGCAGTTGCGCACGATTTCGAATCGGCTGTAATTGGCCCACCACGTGTCGAGAGCCACTTTGATCGCCTTCACACTGCCTCGTTCGCCGACGTGGAGCGCCAGTTCGCAGACAGGCATTCTCGCCGTCGAGTCCTTTGTGCCGCTGGCGGCGCGCGATGCCTCGTACGTCCATCCGCCGTCTTCGCCGCGCTGTTTGGCGAGTCCGTCCGCCGCCTTGCGAATCAGGCCGTCAGGGATCTCCGCCCCCTGCTGCTTGGCGCGCCAGAGGCAGTTTATGACGGCCGCCGTCGCGAAGGGATTCGGATACTCGTGCGCCCAGAGTCCCGCCGCGCCGAGGATCTGCTCAAGACGCTTGGCGGGCGCGACCATGGCGGCGCGTGCCGCGGCGTCCCCCTTTCGCGCGAGGTAGAGGATCTTGTACGCCTCTGCGTAGCACTCCTCGTTCGCTCCTCGCGCGGGATTGTTCTCGTCGAGCGCGTACTTCTCAGCGCGCGCGAGCGCCGCGTCGATCTTCTCGGGATCGATCTCGCGCCATTCGAAGAGGGCCGCGCAGGCGAGCGCCGTCACCGCCACGCGGACATTAGGCAGGATCTTCGGCGAGTCCCAGTACGCGTAGCGGGTGTCGTCCCACGATCCGTTCGAGCGCTGATGGCGCAGGAGCCACGTCATCGCGCGGCGCGCGACCTCGTCCACGTCCTTCTCGGTGCGCGAGAGGCGCGTGCGCCCCTGCTTCGCGTACGCATCGTCGGGCGCCCAGAATACGTCTTCGAACGCGTGCGGCACCGGGCCGACGGCGGTCGTGTCTTTCCACATGACCAGATTGGACGCGGCCTTCCAACCCCAGCAGATGTCCCCGTGCTTGCGGGTCAGCGCTCGCCAGCGCTCCGTCGCGGCCTTCTCGTCGCCGGTCATGTACTCGACAAGCGAGAGGTGGTACTCGGCCTCGGCGGCGCGTTTCGCTCCCGTGGCCGCCTGCAGTTCCTTGCGCGCCTCCTCGAGCTTCCCCTGCTTCAACAGTATCAGACCGCGCTCGGCGGCGGCGTCGGCCCCCTTCTCGTTCGCGAGCACCTTCAGCGCGTCGTCCCCCTTGCGCTCGCGGCGCAGCTTGATAGCTCGAGCGACGGCCGAAATCCCGTCCTGTCCCGCGGGCTTCACGTGGTGAAGCAACTGCGTGCGGACCCAGTCGGCGTTGAAGGTGCGGATGCGGTCGATCGCGCGCACGATCTTGCCGTCGGCGTCGAGGATCGCGATCATCGGCTCCACGAAGTCGAGCGCCTTGATGCCGAGCACCTTGCTCAGGTTGGCGTCGCAGTAGAGGCGGATCGGCACGAAGCGATGGCGCACGATCTCCACGATCTCCGGATCGCTCCAGATGACCGACTGCATGTACGCGTCGAGGAGGGGCGCGCGATACATGTGCTTGCCTTCGATGCGATAGAAGTAGCAGAGGATGAGCCGCTTCAGTTTGCGGGCGTCGCTCTTCGCCTGCTCGAGGACGGCGATGCGGTCGAACTTCGGCGGCGGTTTGGGAACGCTCTCGATCCCGTCGTGGGGTTCGTACGGATCGACGTTCCAGCCGATCTCGCTCCCGCACTTCGCCGCGAGCTTTTCGACGTTGGCGTCCTGTGACGCGGCGTCGCACGCCAGGAGCGGGAGGATGACGAGGCAGGCAAGGCGCATGGAACAAATGACAGTACCACGACCGCGCACTACAATTCACGTCCTATAAACCACGGAGGACTTCATGCGCTTCGCTTTCGCCGCTCTGATCGCGCTCACGGCCGCCGTGCCGCAGGATCCGGCGCCGCCGCAGGATTCGCACAAGGTGCTCGCGGGACCGATGAAGGTCGAGCTGGCCTACGACGGGATCCTCGATCCGACGTTGTCGTCGGCCGTGCACTGCAAGCTCGAGGCGTACCAGGGCGAACTGGTCATCGCCGATAAACCCGCGTCGCACGGGCAGCGGGTGAAGAAGGGCGATGCGCTCATGAATTTCGAGTCGAAGAAACTGGAGGAGCAGCTTCGCGTGGCGGAGAACGACCTCGCGGCCGCACGTGCGGGGCGTGACAAGGGCGACGAGGAGTGGAAGCTGTTCGAGCGCGGCGAGAAGATCCAGATGGATGCCGCAGTGCGCGAGGCGAAGACGGCGGCGGAAACTCTTGAGCTGTGGAAGACCGTCGATCTCCCGGGGACGCTGAAAGACCTGGAACTCGACGTGCTGCGCATGCAGGACTCCATCGACGACCAGCGCGAGGAGCTGGCGCAGCTCGAGAAGATGTACAAGTCCGAAGAGCTGACGAATGCGACGGCGGAGATCGTCGTGATGAGGTCCAAGCGTCAGCTGGAGCGTTCGCTCGTCCAACAAGAGTTGACGAAGGTTCGCGTGAAGCGGCAGAAGGAGCACGCGCTGCCGCAGCAGGAGGCGCAGATCAAGGCGTCGGCCGAGCAGTCGGCGCACAGTCTCGAGACGCTGCAGAAGACGGCGCCGCACGCGCGCAAGGAGCGCGAGACGGGGCTCGTTCGCTCGAAGGCAGAGGTTGCGCGACAGGAGGAAGCAATCGCGAAGCTGAAGCAGGACGTCGCGGCCCTCAGCGTGATGGCGCCGGTCGCCGGTCGCGCCTACTACGGCGCCTACGAGGGCGGTCGCTGGAGCGGCGTCGCCGAAGGAATGAAGGGGTATCGTGTCGGCGAGAAGACGCAGGCGGGACAGACGCTGTTCACCATCGTCGGCGATGAGTTCGACGCCCGCCTGGACGTGCCGGAGAAGGATCTGTGGCAGGTGACGGGCAACCAGTCGGCCACGGTCGTGCCGACGGCTTTCCCGTCGATATCTTGGAACGGCAGTCTCTCGGAACCGGCGCCGGTGCCGGTGCAGGACGGCCTGTTTGCGGCGCACGTGTCGCTCAGCGCAAAGGGCGCACGACTCGCGCCGGGGATGCACTGCAAGATCACCGTGAAGATCGCCGACATCTCAAGCTGCGTGCAGGTTCCGGCGACGGCAATCACGGATCAAAACGGAAAAAAGACGGTCGTGCTGAAGGGAAGCGACAAGCCGCGCGAGGTGAAGACGGGGCACACCGACGGAACGAACGTCGAGATCCTCGAGGGGCTCAAGGAAGGGGACGAGATCGTCCTGAAAAAATAATGCGATTCGTCGTTCTAGCCGTTTTCGCCGCGGGCTGCGGGGCGGCGCAAGTCCGCGCGCGCCCCGTCGACGAAGCGGTCCGCGAGGGGGTGCGTTTCCTCGTCGGCGCGCAGAACGCCGACGGCTCGTGGGGGAATTCGAAGTCCAGCGGCTTCGACATCTACGCGCCCGTGCCGGGGTCGATGCACGCGTTCAAGGGGGCGACGACGGCGTTGTGCGTGATGGCGCTGCGCCACGCGCAGGAGCCCGACGCGAAGGCGGCGCGCACGAGAGGCGTCGAGTTCCTGGTGACGCATGCCGACGTGCGGCGGCAGGACGGCATCACGCTGTACAACACGTGGACGCATACGTACGCGCTGCAGGCGCTGGCGGCCGTCTACGCCGAGACGAAGGACCCGCGCGTGGCGGAGGCGGCGCGCAAACACATCCGGTTCCTCGAGCGGTACGAGACGATGTACGGCGGCTGGAACTACTACGATTTCACGGCGGCAGCGCAGACGCCAGCGTCGTCCGGGACGAGCTTCGGGACCGGGGCCGGTGTCGTTGCGCTCGAGGAGGCGCGGGCGGCGGGGATCGACGTCCCCGAGAAGCTCGTGGAGCGCGGGCTGCGCGTCATCCAGAAGTGCCGGAAGCCCGACGGCAGCTATCTTTACGACTACGAATTCCGAATGTATCCGATGCACCCGGCCAATCGAGACAAGGGAAGTCTCGGACGGGCGCAAGCGCCGAATCTGGCGTTGTGGATGCACGGACGACTGCTCGACCAGGACGCGGTGCGTGCGGGGCTCGAACGCATGTTTCGCGATCGCAAGTTCCTTGAGTGCGGGCGCAAGCGCCAGTGGCCGCACGAGGCGTACTACTTCAACTCCGGATATTACTACTACTTCGGCCACTACTACGCGGCGCGGCTGATCGCCGAACTGCCCGCGGAGGATCGGGCGAAGCTGACGCCGGACCTGCTCGCGGGCATCCTCCCGTTCCAGGAACCGGACGGCTCGTGGTGGGATTTCGCGATGTGGGGATATCACAAACCCTACGGCACCGCGCTGGCGCTCCTTGCGATCGAGCGCGTGCGCTGAAATCGGCGCAATTTCGCGGTGCGCGTGTTTGGTCGTGCCTGACCGCTCCGCGTAAGCGCTTGGATGCCGTCTCGGATGGACCCGGACGCACATTTTCGTGTCCACGCGCTTTCCCGACCGTCCCCTGACGCGCGTTTACGATTCCACGCGCTTTCCCGACCGGTCCGGGACGCGTGTTGACGCGTCCACGAGGGTTCCCGACGCTTCCGTGACGCACATTTGCGCGTCCACGCGATTCCCTGACTGGACACGACCGCACATCTCACCGTCCACACGCCCTCCAAAGCAGACGGTCCCTGCGCCGTCGCGCGCTTCGCGGTTCGAAACGCCATCAGGTCCTCGGATCTGCGTTTTCGACATCCGGCATCCGGTGTCTGGAATCGGGATCTGCCTAGAAGTCGCGTGCCGGACTGCAAATAGAAGGGTGGTTGCGGTGACGGCGGATTGGAGCGGGTACTCCACCGCCCAGCGGTGTCTCACTTCAGGGGGCTGAGCATGAGATACGTTGCGTTTGCGTTTGTTGTTTCCGTCCTCGGGTGCAGCGGGGGATCAGGGGGTGGCGGCGGCGGGGGCGCGGTGATCCCGGGTCCGCCAGGATCTCCCACCATCGGTCTCGTGACCAGCAGCTTGAACATCCGCATCTGGGAGTCCGTCGTCTTCGACGCGCGCACGACGACCGGGCCCGGCCCCATCACGTACGCGTGGACGTTCGGCGACAGCGGGGCCAGCACCGGCCCGGAAGTGGCCCACCAGTACTGGCAGACGGGCGTGTACACCTGCACCCTGTCGGCGACAAATTCCAACGGCACATCGACGGCGCAACGCGTCGTCAACGTCGCGGCCGAGTCGGCGCCCTCGATGACCTATCGCTCGAACTTCCCGCTCTCGGGGTGCGGCGGGCTCTCGGGGCAGGGGGATCTCGCCCTCGTGCCGCGCCTGTCGAACGGAGACATGCACATCATCGACACGTCGATCGCCACTGCGCCGGTGCAGCGCTCCGTCGTGACGACGACCGGCCTCATGGCGCGCGAAACGCGCTGCTTCGGCGGGCACTACATGGTGGGAGGATCGGAACCGTCGGTGACCGACGCATGGTCGATCACCGACATCGCGGATCCGGACGCTCCCGTGGTGATCGGTACGTTCGGGCCCGGCCTCACCGCGGCGCACACCGTCGGGGTCTGGGACAACATGGTGATTATCAACACGTCGCGCAGCGTGGCGCCGCAGATCCAGTTCTACGACGTGTCTGATCCGACGAGCCCGGCCCTCGTCGGCTCGTGGAGCGGTTCGGCGTCCGCGGTGCACGATTGCCAGCGCGTCGGGAACAAGCTGTACGTCGCGGCGCTCTACGATGGATTCTGGATCCTCGACGTCAGCGACATTGCCAGCATCACCACGCTGGTGCACAAGCCGTACAGCGGCGCGTTCACGCACAACATCTGGCCGTCGAAAACCGGATCGCACGTGTTCACGACGGACGAGACCACCGGCGGCCACCTGCGCGTGTGGAGCGTCGACGAGATCGCAGGCACCGCGGCTGAGGTGGGGTCCTACGACCCCGGGACCGGTTCGATCATCCACAACGTCGTAGTCGTCGGCGACTACGCGTACATCGCGCACTATACGTACGGCTTCGTCGTGCTGGACGTCTCGACGCCGGCGACGCCTGTGTCGATCTACCATTACGACACGTACACGCCATCGGACGGGTCGGGCTACGCGGGCGCGTGGATGGTCTGGCCGTTTGGGTCGAAGGTCTACGTGAGCGATATCTCGTACGGGCTCTACGTCTTTACCAAGTAATCCCGATCCCGATCAACGGACTCGTAACGCTCTGGTGCCCGACACCTCAGGCGGAAAGCCGTTGCCTCTCCGGATCGGGATTGGGATCTGGATTACGCGCAGTCGCTAATCGTGCTTGTGCTCGTCCTTCTTGGGCGGCGTCGGCTCGTCCTTCTTCGGAACTTCCTTCGCCTTCACGAGGTCGGCGCGCGTCTTCCGCAGCTTCTTGAAGTAGTCGGCGGAAATGACGTAGTACCAGTCCGCGAAGCGCTTCGTCAAATCGTCCGTGCGCTTCTTGCCGGACGTGATCTTCTGCTCGCGCTCCTGCTTCTTCGTGTCGTACTCGCGCTGCTCCTTGGTAAAGCGCTCCTCCTCGGCCTTCTTCTGCTCGTCGGTCAGGGCGGGGTCGGTCGACTTGGGCTTCGGGGGCAGCGGCGCCTCGCCGAAGAACGACTCGTTGAACTGCGCCGTCACGAACAGGTAGCGGTGCTCCGACTCGTCCCCTTCCTTCTTCGTCGGGTCCTTCTTCGGATCCTTCGTGTCGCCGTGCGAGATGTAGTCGCCCATTCCGTACACGACCTCGCCGAAGCGCAGGGTGTAGATGACGCCGTCGTCGCAGCGGATGGAGACGTCCCCTTCGTTCGAAACGAGCCCGCCGTCGCGTGTGATGAAATAACCGCACGACTGGAGCCGCATGCTGTCCTGCGGCGTCAGCTTGTCGGCCTTGCCCGTCAGGAGGGCGATGATCCCCTCGGACTTCCGGCGTACGCCGACGATCTTAAGCTCATCGACCGCGGTCACGAGATCATTCACCGTGCCCGTGTTGACCTCTTCCGTGTCCTTCAGTTCTCCGAGTTTCCAGGGGGCTGCGGAGTCATCGCGCGAAAGGTCGTACGTGCCCTTCCGCACGATAGTGCGGTTCCCTTCATCGACGGTGTAGTCGTCGATGGTGACGCGCCGTAGCGAGACGGGGTTGAAGAGAAGAAGGTCGGTCTCGATCCAGTCCTCGAACTTCGCCGAGATGTCCGCCTTGGTCTTGGCGGCGTAGACACGCTTCTGCCCCGGGACGCGGACGTACCGCATGCCCGACCCTTCGCGCGTCTCAAGGCCGAAGATCAGGTCCACGAGCACCTTCTCGCTCGCGTCGCGCAGGGTGACGCGGCGGCCGCGCCCTTGCGTGGTCGTAACTGTTTGATCGAGCGGATCGATGACGCCGCACTGCTCGTGGTCTTGCGTGCGGTCGGTTCGGATCTGGTCGCGCTGGAGGCCGATGAGGCTCGCGGCGGTCTCCGCGAGGCGTTTCTTCGCGTCGGCCGGATACTTGTGATGCGAAGGGATGAGCCAGCGACCGTATTCCTGCTTGACCTGGAAAATCTTCGGCTCGGACGTGCCCGCCTTGCTTTCGACGACGTCGAGGGACGCCGCCTTGAGCGGGTCCGTGAACTCCGGATAGAACTGCTGGCCGACGTCGCTGAACGCCTCGGGCGCCGCGGGTTTCGGCACGGCGAAGATTGCGCCGAGTCCGAGAACGGCGGCGACTGCCACGAACGTTGCCGTGCGTACGTTGTCGCTCATGCGGATCTCCTCTCGCGGCTGACGCGGAAGACGACGACGATCAACGCGATGAATAGCGGCGCGAGAATCGCGGCCGGCAGCGCGAACCAGCGGATCTTGATCTGGATCGCGCGGATCTCCTGCGACGTCTTCGCCTTGCTGCGCTCGATGCGCTGGTTCTTCTCGTCCTCGATCTGCTTCGTCGAGGCATCGAGCTTCTTCTGCTCGGCCTCCTGCGCCATTTCGATGATCCGGTCCTTCTGCGCGTCGTCGATGTCGGTGCGCTTGCGGAGTTCGTCGATCTTTTCGTTGAGGCGCTTCTTCGCGTCTTCGAGCTTCGTCTTGGCGCCCGCCTCCGCGTCCTTGGTTTCCTTGAGTTGCGCCTCCGAGTGTTCCTTCGTCAGCTCCTCGACCTTGGTCAGCGTGCGGTGCTTCGGGCGGCGTTTGCGAACGCTGAGATAGGCTTCGTCGCCGGCGAGCGAGTCGATGCAGTTGAGTGCGAAGGTGATGTTGTCGAAGTTCATCCCTTCCTGTCCCTGGCGGCGAAGGCCGAAGAAGAGGTCGGACAGGAGGTCACAGTCGGCGAGCATCACGACGTGCATGATCGCGGGCGGCGTGGGCTTCTCTCCATCCTTGGGCGGCGTCGGAGGGACGGGGCCGCGAATGCGGGCCGCGAGAACATAGTCGCGACCCGTCGGATCGTGCGGCGGGGCGCCGAACTTCATCTCGCTGGTGCGGAGAACGCCGCCTTGTTTCGTCGAGCGGATCAGCGGCGTGAAGGTGAGAGGCGTGTTCGGGCGGGCGCTGACGTGGCCGCCCCAGAGAACGACCATTTCCTGGAGGCCGGACGTGATCGGATCGGTGGGGTTGAACGCCGGCTCGGCACCGCTCGCGGCGCCGATGAAGACAACCTCCTGCGGCACGTTCGCAAAACTGGGGTGCGGGTTGTACGTGTCCCAGACGACGTCCTCGGTCGGCCAGTTGACCCCTATCTGGGTCATGAAGGCGTTGATGTTCCCCTTGGGCTCGCCTTGCGGGCCGCCCATCCCCATCATGCCGCCCGGCCGCGGCTTCTGTTCGTTCGGCGCCAGCCGTCCGTTCGAGAAGTACGGGAACGGGTCGTCGACCAGCAGCGTCGGTCCACCGCTGTGGATGTAGCGAAGCAGGTTGTTCATCTGCGGTTGCGTCAGCGACGACGGGAGCGGCACGACGAGTGCGTCGAACGCATCCACGATCGGCTGATCGAGCTGCACTTCAACAATGGCGTACTGCTTCTTCAGCTCGTCGACGATCTGCCACGCCGGCGAGCTGGACATCGACTCGAAGTTGAAGCCGCCCATCACGCGCGCGTCGTTCATCACGAGGCCGACGCGCTTGCGCTGGGCGCCGGAGACGACGCCGATCGAGCGCGTCAGTTCGTACTCGATCGACAGGCCGCGGTGCATGAAGGGGATGACGGTCTCCTCCGTGCCGCACGTCATCGCGACGCCGAGGAAGACGTCCTCCTCCGTGCTGCGGCCTGCATCGACTTCGCCGATCTTCTCAGACTTGATGCCGAACTTCTCCTCGGCCTCGCGCGCCTCGAGCGTGTAGCGTTCGGTCTCCGTGATGCGGAGTTGGATGCGCGCACCGCCGATCGCGGCGTATTCGCGCAGGAGCGCGATGAGCGTCTCGCGCGCCTCGACGAATGCGCGTGGCGCGGTCGGGCTGACGTACGCCTGGATGTAGATCGGTTTCTGCGGATCGATCTTGTAGATGAGCTGCCGCGTCTCGGCGGAGAGCGAGTGCAGTCGCTCCTCGGTGAGATCCACGCGGCTGCCGAAGCGGCCGGCGAGGACGGTGAGGCCCATGCCGGCGATGGCGATGCTCGCGGCGCGCAGCCCGAAGTGCACCCACGCGAGGCCGCTGCCCTGCCCGCCGGCGATGTGGCGGCGCGCGAGCAGGACGAGATTCAAGTACAGGCCCCCCACAGTCATCGCGGCGAAGTGGACGAGAGCCTTGAGCGAGAGAACGCCCGCCGCAAGGTCGCGGAAGGCTTCCAGCGGGCTCACTTCTTCGATGAAGCGCCCGAAGGCGCCGCTGAAGAGGCCACCCGCGTGCTTCATGAAGATCATGGCGCCGCAGAACAGCGCGCCGAAGATGAACGCGATCGTCGTGCTGGGTGTGAGCAGCGAGCCGACCATGCCGAGCGCGATGAGCGAGGCGCCGAGCATCCAGTAGCCCAGATACGTGCCGAGCATGACCCCGAAGTCCGGCTTGCCCAGCGCCGCGAGGAAGAGGACGAGGACGAGCGAGAATCCGAGCGAGACGCTGTAGATCCCCAGCGCCGACAGATACTTGCCGAGCACCAGCTCGAGATCGGTCACCGGCAGCGTCAGGAGCAGTTCGTCCGTCCCCTGGCGGCGCTCGTCGGCCCACGTGCTCATCGAGATCGTCGGGACGAAGAAGAGGAGCAGATAGGGGAAGAAGTCGTTCAGCGGGCCGAGGTTGGCCAGATTGTTGAGGAAGAACTTGTCCTGCCAGAACGCCGCGATCGCCGACAGCAGGATGAAGATCGTGATGAAGACGTAGCCGGTCGGCGACGTGAAGTAGGCGACGAGATTGCGGCGCAATACCGACTTGATCACGTAAGCGCGCATTACGCCTTCCCTCCCGTGAGCGAGTAGAAGACCTCATCGAGGTTGGCGCCGCGCTTGCGCATCTCGTCGGGCGTCCCGTCGAAGACAATCGATCCCTCGTGGATGAAGAGGACCCTGTCGGCGATCGCCTCCACCTCCTGCAGGATGTGCGTCGAGAGCAGGATGGTCTTCGACTTGCCGAGGTCGCGGATCAGCTTGCGCACGTCGCGGATCTGGTTCGGGTCGAGGCCGCTCGTGGGCTCGTCCATGATGAGGACTTCGGGCTCGTGAAGGAGCGCCTGCGCAAGGCCGACGCGCTGCCGATTGCCCTTCGAGAGCTTGTAGATCGGCTTCTCGACGACCTTCTGAAGATTGCAGAGCTCGACGACGGCGTCGATGCGGTCCTTGAGCCGGACGGCCTCCATGCCGCGCGTCTCTCCGAAGAAGCGCAGGAGCGACACGGGGGTCATGTCCGGGTAGAGCGGGCCGTTCTCCGGCAGGTATCCGAGCTGCTCGGCGGCTTTCAGGCGGTGGGTGGCGACGTCGAACCCGGCGATGCGGGCGCTGCCGCTGGTGGCGGCGAGGAAGCCCGTCAGGACTTTCATCGTCGTCGTCTTGCCGGCGCCGTTGGGGCCGAGGAAGGCGGCGACCTGGCCGCGCGGGACGGTGAACGTGACGTCGTTGAGCGCAACGAAGTCGCCGTAGAGCCGGCGGAGCTTGTCGGCCTGAATCATCACCGCGGCGTCTGACATGAGGTAATCCCTTACAGGATACGACGCCGCCAAGCAAGCGTTAGCCTGCACCAACCAGGAGCGGAAGTTGGAAGTTCTGAGTTAGGAGTTTGGAGTCGAAGTGGGTGCAGCCGGAGTCTTCCTGCTTCGCACCTTGCGATAAACCAGCCAGGCAATCAGAGCCAGCACGACCCAAGGGCCGGCTAGGGAGATTCCGACGAAGAGATTCTCGACGGACCACATCAGGCCGGCCATGCTTTGGGAGAATGTCCGGGCGATACCGCGCTCTTGTGGTAGGAGGCGTGGCGGGGTGTTGATCGTGAGCTCGATGTCGGCGCGCTCGCGGATGAGGGGCGTGCCGCCGGTTGCGGCCGTGGGGGGGAGGACGCTGCTGGCACCCGCGTTCTTGATGGGGCCGAGCGCCTTGAGCGCCTCGAAGACGGCCGTGAACTTGTCGGCATCGACTTGCGCGCGCACGGTGGCGGTCGAACCGTCGGTGCGATCGATCATCGAGCCGTCGATGATGCGGCCGCCCGCATCCTCGATCGTCTTGCGCGCCGTCTGATAGGCCTTATCGACCGTGTTCGTCTCCAGTGCGACGCCGGCCTTGCGCGTGACGACGATCTGGGTCGTCGCGAGGGTGATGTCGATGACGGCCTGCTCGCGACGGAGCGGCGCGTCGGACTTGGCGACGTTGGGATCGCCCCCCTGCGCCTTCTGCTGGACGTTGACGGTATCGACGTCGACGTGGCCGAGCTTCTTGAGCGTTCCGCGGACGTCGGGGAACTTCGTGGCGTCGACGCGACCGCGGATGAAGGCGGCGGCGGATCCGTCGCTCTGCTTCTCCATCTTGGCGTCGACGACCTGTCCGCCGGCGTCGAGGATCGCCTTCTGCGCGGCGGCGTAGGCGAGGTCGGCTTCGGTCACGGTGAGGCCGAGGTTCGCCTGGAGCGTCTGCACGTATTCGAACGGCTGCGCGAGATCCTTCTCGGCGATGTTGAGGACGATCGTCGCAAGGCTGACGAGGTTGTCGTAATACTTGAGCTCGCCCGTGATCTGTTCGATGGCCTCGACGGTCTTGCCGAGTTCGACTTCGACTTCCATCAGCTCCTTCACGGTCCCCTTGCCCTCCTTGATGATGATGCGGAGGCGCTCTGCGAGAGTGGTCTTGCTGAGGCGGCGCATCTCAAGGTCGATGTAGGCCTTCGAGATGTCCTGCGAGTCGATCGACTGATTGCGGACGGTGCCAAGAGTGCGCAGCACGGCGAGCACGGCGTCGACGCGATGCGGCGGCACGCGCACGGTGACTTTGGCCTGCGCCTTTCCGTTCGGCAGCTTCTGCGCGTTGGCCGCCGCTATGAATCCCTTCTCGGCGGCGACTACGTCGCTCAGCTTGGTGTAGGCGGCGTCGTAGTTGTCGACTTCCAGAGTGAGGGACGCGTTATGGATGATCTTGCGATCCTGCCCGTTGGGATCGGCGGCGGCCTGGTCGGCGCGCTGCTTGTACGCATCGAGTTGATTAAGCCTCACGGGGTCCGCAGCGCACATCTTGCGGAGGACTTCGTAGTAGCGATTGACCTTCCGATACATGGCGTCCGCCTCGGGACTCCCGCGTCCGGACTGTTCGATCTTCTCGACCCACGTGCCGACTTCCGTGAGCTTGTCGCTGACGCGATCGAGCGGAATGATGGCGGGCGCCTCGACGGGGCGCGAAGTGCTGTTGGTGGGCGGCAGTTCATTCCGCTCGCTGTAGGCGCCGTCGATCCTCTGATCGCTTGGAGTCTGCTGCGTCAGAATCGGCCCTCCCGCGGCTGCGCTCTTTCGGATTGAATCATGAATGTCCGCGGCGATAGCGAGCGTGTAGAGCTTGCCCGTATCCGCGGTACTTGCCGAGAAACCCAATTTCATGCCCGTCCAGCCGTCTGTACTTCCCGCAAAGCGAGACCTGATCCCGTCGTGACTGGCCGGCATCGACAAGTCGCGCCGATTAGCCTCTCGATGCCGTGGAGGGCCGGATGCCGTCGCTGTCTCCATTTCGACGCCGTTCATGACGGTGTATCCCGGCACATGATCGTGCTCGGCTCTCTTGCGATACTCGTAAGAGGGGCGATCTCCCGCGCCGAGCCCGGGATAGCCCGTCCATCCGGCGATCTGGCGCCCCTCGCCCTCGTGGCCCACGATTGGACTGTTGGCTGTCTCGGCTGCATTCTTGGATGCGTCCATGATCGAGTGCGCACGGTATTGGCGGCCTATGACAACGAGAGCGATTACGGCTGCGACCGCCGCGAGCGGCTTCCAGAGCTTGGGGGACACAGTCGGCCACACAATCGGCGTGTTCTCAATCCCGCTCGCGCGGAAACGACCCACGATGCGATGTTCGAGATCAGCCGGCGGCGCGTCCTTCGCAACCGTCGCGCGGACCCATGTGGCGAACTCGCGTGCGTCCCGCAGAAGTGAACCGCACTCGCCGCAACGAGCCGCGTGTTCTTCCGCGTTACGACTCTCGCGCTCGTCGAGTCCGCCCGCCACGAGGACATCGACCAGGCCTTCAAACTTCTCGTGCATCGTTGCCGCCTTCCCGATTTGCTATCTGCTGTTTGCTATCTGCGATCCGCACGCGCGCGCCACCACGGCGCGAGCTCCTCGCGCAACTTCGCCACGCCGCGGGCAATCAACCCGCGCAGCGAGCCGTCCCCGAGCCCCGTCGTCTTCGATATGGCCCCGTACTCCATCCCGTTCACGAAATGCAGCGTCACAGGCAGCCGGTACCGGTCGGGTAGCCTTGCCAGCGCCGCCTGCACCTGCTCGCGCGCATCTTCAGGATCGCGCGATTCCTCTGTCGCAACGGGCGTGGGTAGCGGACGTCCGGACACCTCCGCGTGCC
>CAYXVY010000233.1:0-9553 GCA_964468745.1 uncultured Planctomycetales bacterium
CCCGCCCGAGCCGCCGCGCCCGCTCGTGCCGCGCACGCCCCCGCCGCCGCGCCCGCAGATGTACCTGACCGTCAACGGCACCGACGTGCCGCGCGTTCCGGCCGGATGGCCCATGGTCATCGAACTGACGGTCCACGCCCCCGCGGAAGCTCCCTTGGGAAACTGGGGCGACCTCGTGAAGGTCGAGTTTCCGGAAGGCTGGAATCCAAAGCCCGTCGCGCAGGCCGCCGACTCCGGACGCCTCGCGTGGACGGTCTCGCCGGAGGAATCGGCGGCGCGACCGCCCGGCGTTGTCGAGGTGCGGGCGACGCTGGTGTCGGACGGCCCCGCCTGGAAGGGGCGGCTTCGAAGCCATGCGCGCGTCACGCTCGTTGCCTCGGCGTCACGGATCTCGTTCGAGGGCGTGTCCGCCACCGTGCGATACCTCGTCGCGGTGAAGGACGCCGAAGGCGCGCTCAAGCTGCTGGACGAGATGCTGAAGCGACAGGTGGCCCATCCCCTGTTCCTGACGATGCGCGCCGACGTGCTGCTCGAGATGGGCCGCAAGGAAGAGGCGCTCCAGGCGGTGGACGCGGCGATCGAGTCCGCGATCAAGTACCAGATGTCGACCGCGGGGCTCGTCGCGCGGCGGCGGCTGATCCGGGAGTCGAAGTAGGCGCTCCCGCGCTGTGCCGCACCCCCGCCCCCGGGATGATCCGGAACCGCGCCAATCCCGCGCACGTGAAGGACCTCCTCGGGCGCGAGGACTTCGGGAGCCTGCAGGATTATGTGCGGCTCGAGATCACCAGGACGAGGGTGAGCAGGAGGACGCGTCGCATGATACGGAACATCACACGAGACGCCCCCTTCGCCGTTCCACGTGGACGCAACCTGTTGCGGGCCACGGGGGACAAAGCGGTGATTTGGATGCGCGTCGGGGTCACTTCCCGCGGCGCCGCCACCAGAGAAGAAGCCCGAGCGCGATTCCCGGGACGAGCGCGATCGCCGCGCGCAGCGGCAGGTTCTGAAAGCGGTCGGGGAACGCGATCACCAGCGGCGCGAGGACCAGGACGGTCGTCACCGCGATCCCGACGAAGACGCGAGCCGCGAAGAACATCCCCTTCATGCCCCACTCGAAAAGGCCCGCGCGACCGGTCCCGACGTCCGCGAAACACCAGTCGCAGAGGTACTCGAGCGTCATGAGGCCAGTGGTGGGGCTGCCATCGCGCGCGTTGGACCGGCCGCAGCGGACGCAGACGAATGCCCTCACGGGTGCGATTGTACGAGGAACGCAGGCCCCGACGACGCCCAACAGCTTCGGGGGCGCAAGCTATGAGGCGGTCGACGGCTCTTAATCCACGGGCACCTCGACGCGGGGGTCCGCCTGGCGACGCGCGACGTCCGCACGATCGGCCGCGCCGTCTGCGACGCCCTCGAATTCGCCCACGCGCACGGAATTGTCCATCGCGACATCAAGCCGGAGAACATTCTCGTCCGTCGCAACCCGAAGGCACGCTCGCCGTACGACCCGCACCTCTTCGGCGGCGTGATGGTCTCCGACTTCGGGCTCGCGAAGATCGACGCCACCGCCGCGGGCCTCGCGACCCTGCGCGCGCGCGATGCCTCGACGCAGGCGGGCGAGTTCGTCGGCAGCAAGCACTACGCGTCACCGGAGCAGATCAAGAACGCCAAGGCGGCCGACCGTCGATCCGACCTCTACTCGGTCGGCGTGCTCCTCTATGAGGCGGTGATGGGGCATCCGCCGTCGGGCGACTTCGTCGCGCCGTCCGAAAAGGCGCCGGTGCACGAGATGACCGACTATCTGATCCGCCGCGCGCTGGCGCCGGAGCCGGGGCGGCGTTATCAGGACGCCGCCGAGCTGCGCAAGGGGCTCGACGTGCTCAACTGGGTCGCGTACGAGGACGCGCAGCCGGAGTCCGGGCTCTCAAAGGAGGAGTTCGACCGCGTGATCGCGCGCGAGAACGTGAAGCGCATGCGCGCGCAGGGGCACACGTTTGTGTGGCAGCCGCGGCTCAGCGTCGCGCTGGCGCACTATGCCGACGGCAAGCTCGATCTGTCGGCGCAGCGTCCCGACAGCGCGGACCGGATGGTGTGGGTCGCGATGGGCGAGGCGTTCCTGTGGGGGCTCTGCGCGTTGTACCAGCCGGGCGACGGCGCAAAGGTGCTGGGCGCGCTGGCGTGCATCGCCGCGTTCGTCGTCTTCGGCCTCGGCGCGCAGGCGCTGGACGAGATCCGGGCGTCGAAGGAGACGCGGATCACGTCGTCGGGGGCCGACCGCCCGCGTCCGCCGTTGACGGGCAACGTCTGGGTCCTCGCGTGGATGGTCGCCGCCCTCGCGCAGCTCATCGTCGCCGCCGTCGTCGCGCGGTGGCTCTACCTCCACGCGATGTAACGGCAGCGGTGCTTGCAGTTCCACCCGCGCAGAGGAGGGTCGTGCGGTTCGTCGACTGCCTCGATCTCGAGCGCCAGGGCGACCGCCGGGATGCGATGCTGTTGCCTCGATGTCCTCCGCCGTCTACGATCCCCTCTCTCATTTTCCCGACCGTCACGGAGTTCGTGGCGTTTCACGCCCTGTCATCCAACTTGGAGGAAGCATGCTGAACAGGACTCTTGGCGCGATCGCGCTGATCGCGGTGCTGGGTTCGGTCACGTTCTCTTTCGCGCAGGTGAAGACGCCTCCGCCGGACACGACCTCCGCGCCGGACGGGCTCGCCCCGAAGTTCATCGTGCTCGACGAGGGGACCGTGCCCGCCCAGACCAAGGACGGCTGGGCCGCCAAGGCCTGGACGATCGACGCCACCGGCTACTCGGAGATCCGGATCGTGGCGAACGGGCAGGCGGCAGAGCGCGGCGCGAAGCTGGGGGCGGCGCCCAAGGGCGTGGTCCGTTACATTTTCCAGCGCAAAGCCGGAGTCGATTGGAGGAATGTCGCCAATTACAATCTCGAGCCGGCCGCGGCTCCGCTAAATCTCGCAATCGGTGGCGAGTGTCGCATCCCGTTGTTCGGACCGTACGCGAAGGTGTCCATCGCATACTCGGGCATCGAGACCAACGCGATGTCCATCGAAGCGACCGCGTACCTCATCCCGTAACGGGAGTGCAACAGTCGCCACGAGCGCCAGGGAGAGACATCCTGGCAGCTCGGGTGCACCGTTCGTCCATGCCCGGCCGGGCGTGAACGCACCAGGATCGCCGCTGTTCGCGAGAGGCTCGCATGAGCCGGTGTTTTCGACAACCTCTCCGAGATTTCATCGCACGAGCGCGTGAGCACGCGGATTGGCGCATTGCGCGCCTGCCTGCTACGCTGACCTCGTGGTCGATGAGACCGCGATCGGCGGACCCGCGCGCGACTTTCCCGCGACGCGCTGGACGGTGATCCTGTCGTCGCGGCAGGGCGCCCCCGAACGTCGCATCGCCTTCGAGCAGCTGCTGGCGATCTACTGGAAGCCGCTCTACTTCTTCGTGCGGCGCAAGGGGCTCACGATCGAGGCGGCCAAGGACGCGGTGCAAGGGTTCTTCGCGCAGCTCCTCGAGCGCGATTTTCTCGATCGACTCGACCCCGCGCGCGGACGCTTCCGCTCCTACCTGCGCACGGCGATCGATCACTGGCTCGCAAACGAGCGCGAAGCGGCGGCGGCGCAGAAGCGGGGTGGCGACGCGCGAACCGTGGCGCTAGATTGGGACGTGGCCGAGCGCGACTGCGCCTCGGCGCCGGCGGCCGCGGACGCGGCATACGACCGCGAATGGGCCCTCGGCGTGATGGAGCGCACGATCGCACGCCTTCGCCACGAATTCGAGGCCGGGATGAGGAAGGGATCGGTCGACGCCGCGCTTCGGCACTTCCAGGGGAACGCGCCCCCGTCGTACGCGGAGTCCGCCGCCGCGTGCGGCATGTCGGCCGCGCAGTTCAAGGCGTTCCTCCATCGCACGCGCGGACGCTTCCGCGACCTGCTGCGCGAGGAGGTCGCGCAGACGGTCGGGGATCCGCGAGAAGCCGACGCCGAGATCGAGTACCTCCTCAAGGCGCTTGCGTCATGACTGCTCAATGCACCGTGCACAAGCTGACCCTGCCGGAAGGTCGCGTGGGCGCATGTCCGCGATGCCTGCTGCAGGGCGACCTCCCGACGGCGATCCTCGCCGGCCACATCGAGCTGGGCGAAGAGATCGGCCGCGGCGGGATGGGCGCCGTCTTCAAGGCGAAGGACCTCAAGCTCGGACGCACCGTCGCCGTGAAGCTCCTGCCGGCGGAACTCGCGTCGCAGGAATCGTTCAGCACGCGGTTCGACCGCGAGGCGCGCGCGCTCGCGATGCTCAACCACCCGAACATCGTCGCGGTGCATGCGACCGGCGTCGACGAGGGACAGAGCTACATCGTCATGGAGTACGTCGACGGGGAGTCCCTCGAGAAGCTCATGCCCATGTCGGTCGAGCGCGCCGTGCCGATCGGTCTTCAAATTTGCGACGCGCTGGCCTACGCGCACGCGCAAGGTGTCGTACATCGCGACGTCAAGCCGGCGAACATCCTGATCGACGCCGCGGGCCGCGTGAAGGTCACCGATTTCGGCATCGCGCGCATCGTGAATCCCGACGGGCACGGCTGGACGGCGACGCGCACCGACGAGTTGATAGGCACGCCGCACTACATGGCGCCGGAAGCACTGCGCGGCGCGACGCCCGATCCGCGGATGGACGTCTACTCGCTCGGCGTGCTGCTGTATGAGATGGTCACGGGCCATCTGCCGGTCGGCGATTTCGAGCCGCCGCCGTCCGCCCTGGAAGCCGTGATCTGCCGCGCGCTCTCGCCCGAGGCCGCGCGACGATACCAGTCGATCGACGAGATGCGTCGCGAGCTCCTCAACCCCGCGACGGGACTTCCGCCCGACGAGGAGCTGTGGATTAGGGCCGTCGCGATCCTCCAGTCGATCTCGACCGGCGTGGCGATTTACGCGTTCCTGCAGAGCGTGACGCCGAAGATCCAGTCGCGCGGCGAGATGCTGCCGCTGATCGTGATCAAGCCGGAAGAGCTGCCGAACGGACAGCTCCGCACGCTGGCACGCTTCGAGATCTGGTGGACGTTCGCGGCGCTGGCGACGTTCGCCGTCGCGATCACGGCGTACGGGTTTCTGCGACGCCACTGGCGGCAGGCGGGACTGGAGCGGCCGCAGCCCGAGACGCGCATCGTGGAGTCGAGGTTCGTCCTCACGATCGGACTGATCGCATGCGTCGTCTACGGCGTGCGGCTCCTGCTGGAGTGGCGTGGTCTGCGCGCGGCGGAATACATCCCGATCGCCGGCGCCGCCATCGAGATCGCGGCCCTCTACTATCTATGGATCACGATCCTCAAGTGCTGGCGCGTGTCGCGTCCGCTGCGTCGCGAGCCGCTCCTCTGGATCGGATTCGCGATCGCGCTCCTGCCGCCGGTCGCGAATCTGGTCACCGACCTGATGAAGTGGAATCCTTAGCCGGGGATTTCCGGCTTAACGCAGAGGGCGCAGATTCGTTCGGAGTGAGGAGAGATTGCGGACCGATTCCGGACAGACGCGGAGTTCGCAGAGACCCCGCGGAGTCGCTCGGGGCGCGGAGAGATCCAGCATGTCCGCCGGCCCGCGCAGGGCGCGGTCGCGGTCGCGCAGACAGACTTTCCGAAACGCTCCTGTATCTGCCGAGCGTTTCGGAAAGTCTGTCTGCGTGACCGCCCGTGCGGGCCAAGCCCGCACGACGGCGGACCTCTGCGCACCAGACGACTCTGCGGCACCTCCGCGCGCTCTGCGTTATTCGTGCAACTCGGAGCCCGCCTTCCGGTATCCGCCGGTGAAAGGAGAAGCCAATGCGGGATTACACGCTGTGGAGCTACCTGGGATACCTCGGAGTCAGCGTCGCGCTCACGATCTGGGTGGGGCGCACGCTCTACAAGAACGGGCGCATCTTTCTCGTCGACGCGTTCCTCGGCAACGAGAAGCTCGCCGATTCCGTCAACCACCTGCTGCTCGTCGGGTGGTACCTCGTCAACGTCGGCTACGTGAGCCTCGCGCTCAGGCTGTGGAACACCAAGCCGACGAACGAGCGCGAAGTGATCGAGTTCCTGTCCTTCAAGATCGGGCTCGTGCTGCTGGTCCTCGGCGCGATGCACTTCATGAACGTGATCGTGATCGCGAAGTGGCGCAAGCGCGCGATGCTCCGCGGCGCGCCTCCCCCGGTTCGTCCTGCGGGATACCTTGCGACGGAGCGTACCTAGCCATGGAAAAACTCCGCGTGCTGTACGACGCCGACTGCGCCTTCTGCGTGCGCTGCCGCTGGTGGCTCGCGATGCAGCCCGCGTACATCCCGCTCGAGTTCATGCCCGCCGGGTCGCCCGAAGCGGCCCGGCGGTTCCCCTCCCTCGCCGACGCGTATCATGCGCGGGACCTGACGGTCATCGACGACGAAGGCGGCATCTACCGCGGGCCCGATGCCTTCATCATGTGCCTCTACGCGCTCACGGAGTATCGCGAGCTGGCCGACGAACTGTCGTCCCCCGTGCTGCGCCCCTTCGCGAAGGCGGCGTTCCGTCTCGTCTCCGCCAGCCGCGGCTGGCTGTCGATGCTGATGGGAGCACCGGACCTCGAAAAGCTGCGCAACTCCAGCGACGCCGGCTGAGGCACCGGCCCCGACGCGCCCTCCCGGAGGGAGGCATGATCACGCTCAACGGTCCGTGGATCATGGCGATCGCCATGGCTGCACATCTCGTCGTGTTCAAGGCGCTGACGCTTCCCCGTCGACATCGACTTCTTTTCCTCGCGTGGCCCGGCATGGATCCGCGCCCGTTCGAAGCCGCGCGCGCACCGGACCTCGACGGCATCCGCCTGCTCGGCCGCGGCACGGCGACGATGGCGGTCGGCATCGTGCTTCTTGCCGTCCCCTGCGACAACCCGCTCGCGCGCGCATGGCTTGCAATGGCCGCGGCGATCGCGTTCATCCATCTCGGCCTGTTCGACGCGATGGCCGGCATCCTTCGCTGGAACGGCCTGCGCGTCGAGCGCATCTGTCCGGAGCCGTGGCTCGCGCGCTCGCTCGGCGAATTCTGGAGCGTGCGATGGAACCACGCGTTCCACGTCTTCGCGCGCGACCGCGTGTATCTGCCGATCGCGCGACGGTTGGGTCGCACCCCGGGGCTCGCGGCCGCGTTCCTGTTCTCGGGTCTCGTTCACGAGCTCGTCATCAGTCTCCCCGCACGCGGCGGATGGGGACTGCCGACGCTCTACTTCGCGATCCACGGCGTGCTCGTCGAGCTCGAGCGACGTCGCATCCTCCGGCCGCGACGCTGGACGACGGTGCTCTTCGTCCTGCTTCCGCTGCCGATCCTGTTCCACGGGGCGTTTGTAGCCAACGTGGTCCTACCGTTGCTGGGGCTGTAGGACCAAATCCCAATCCCAATCCCAATCCCGATCAGGACGCAGACGGTGAGACGTCCGACATTTGTCGAGCCACACATAGGCTGTGGAAGACAACACCGAGACATCCGAGGAAACCGAGACGTATTTTCAGGGAATTCCTCCTCGGTTATCTCGGATGTCTCGGTGTTTGTCTTTCCGTGGACTTGTGATGAGGTGTTCCCCTCGATCTGCTCGCATGATTCTCGCACCCTATGTCACGCAACTCGCCTCCGCTTCCTCTGTACTAACGGGCGATGAAAGACACACTCGCCCTCGCGCTCCTGGCCGCGGGAGCACTCCATTTTGCGCTGCTCCCCGTGAGCCTCTCGGTCCCGATCGTGCTCGACTGGAAGAGCCAGCTCGCCGCGCTTACGCCGTTCAACCGGCGCATCGTCTGGGTGCACGGCGCCTTCATCGTCCTCACCATCGTCGGGTTTGGTATCCTCACGATCATGGGACGACACGCGATGGTTGCGGGCGACACGACAGCGCGCTCACTCGCCGCCTTCATCGGCGTCTTCTGGCTCGCGCGCCTCCTCGTGCAGCTTTTCTACTACGACCCGACCGACTGGCCGAAAGGCACGTGGGCCGTGGTCGGGCGACATGCGACGACTCTTCTCTTCGCCGGCTGGAGCGCGCTCTACCTGTGGGTCGCGGCGTGTTGAAGATCGTCGGGCTCACCGCGGCTGCGTTCGTCCTCGTCGTCGCCGGTTTTCGCACCCCCGCGCTCGACGTCTGGACGCGCATGATTATCGCGACGTCCGTCCTCGGCGTCATCGGGCTCGCCGCGATGAGCGACCGCCGGGCCCGCCTCTCCGCGAAGCCCGTCGATTTCCTGCTCGCGGCTCTCGGAACGCTGGTCCTCGCGGCGGGAACCGCGATCGCGATGTGCGTGCCGCAGATCCGCGAGTGGGCGATCGAGATGTTCGAATGGAAGGGGGGTCATCCGTCGTGGTTCATCGCGACGACCCTGGTCCTCGCGGTCGCGGGCGAGGAGATCTTCTGGCGAGCGTGTCTCGTGGAGGAGCTCGCGAAGGACCGCCCGCTCTGGCACGCGGTGGTGCGATGCTCGACGATCAACGCCGCCATCCACGCCGCGTCGGGATCGCTCTGGCTCTGCCTTGCCGCGTTCGGGACGAGCATCGTCTGGGGCACGCTCTACGCGCGCACGCGACGGGTGACGGCGCCGCTGCTGTGCCACCTCGCATTCGACGCGCTGGTCCTTTTCGTCCTGCCGCAGATTCTCAGCTGACACCTGCTGGAAACCGCCCGGCAACTCTCCGGATTAACGCAGAGCGCGCGGAGGCGACGCAGAGTGGCTTGGGGCGCGGAGTATGCCTTTATGGGACGCATCGAGGACGACGAAGCTCGAGCATCCCCCCCCAAAAACGGCTCTGCGCCCAAAATCACCCTGCTTGCCCCGCCGTAGTCCGCAAGCGATCGGGGATGCAAGGAGCACGACGGAGGCGGGCGGGATCTCCGCGGGCTCCGCGATTAAAACACAGCGGCGGGTGGATGCCCCACGTGTCGCGTGTCTACTTCTTCGCGGGATCTTTCAGCGTGAAATTGATCGCCGCGAGCGCCGCCTTCAGCTTCTCATGCTTCACGGCGCCCAGCTTCGCAACGATCCGCAAATACGAGCCATCGACTTCGATGATCAGCACTTCCTTGATCGACAACACGGCCCCGTAGATGGCGCCGCGATCCGCGTAGCCGGCCGCACCCGTCGTCATCTGGAACGACAGGTATTCGTGGGAGCGGAACTCGACGTCCACGCCGAGCTTGTCGACGCGCTCCTGCAGGGTCTTGAGGAACTCGGTCGAGTTGCTGAACATGGGCGCCCAGATCTCGTACGAGCCCGCGCCGAAGGATGTCACCTTGAGCGCCCCGATCTCCTGAAGCGCGGCGATCATGTCCTTGGTCAGGAACGTGCCGCGGTTGCGCGGGTTCATCTGAAGGTCCATGCGCATCGGGCTGAGGACGCGCACCGAATAATGCTGAGTCGCCAGCGTGCCCTCGAGGCTGCGGATCTGCTGGAACGTCCACGCCCCCCTGAATTGGGCGACGCGCGTGGCGCCGTCGAACTGCACGTTCGAGATGCCGGCCTCCGCGTTGCGCTCCAGCCACCGCACGACTTCGCC
>CAYXVY010000234.1:0-15033 GCA_964468745.1 uncultured Planctomycetales bacterium
TCGCCCGACGGCAGCATGATGATCAGCCCTCGTACGCGCCTCAAGAGCGGCCGCACGCTCAAGCTCGACGGCAACCACTACCTGCCGCGCGTCGAGGCGATGCTCGATCCGAACGAAGTCGATTTTTGAGCGGTCCGATGAATACGCGACCTTGCGGACCGCTCACCCTGCCTGCCGCGCCGAAGCCAGGCGAAGGCGGGAGTGAGCCGCAGGCGAGTCGAAGGGTTGATTTCTCATGAGCACGCTGCTCTTCATGCTGGCCCTTCTGGGTCAGCAATCTGAGCCCTCCACCCTCGAACGCACCGAGCGCGAGGTGGCTGCGGTCGCCGAGGCGGCGCGCAAGTCCGTCGTCGGCATCACGGCGACCTACGCGGCGCAGATGGAGCCGGGCGTGCAGATCCAGGAGTCGATCAAGCTCAGCGGCATCGTCTACTCCGCCGACGGCGTGATCATCACCGACGGAACCGCGCTCGACAAAGCGGTCGAGATCAAAGTCCGACTGCCCGACGGTCGCGAGGTCGAAGCGCGACTCATCTCGATCGACCGCCGCACGAGCATCGCCGTCCTGCGCGTCGCCGCGGAGAAGCTCACGCCCGCGCAGATCGCCGACGCGAAGGACGTGCGCCAGGGCATCTACGGAATCGTCATCGGCAACACGATGGGCCTCGCGTCCAGCGTGGAGATCGGCTTCGTCAGCGGGCTGGGCCGATCGGTGCAGGTCGGCGGCCGGCGATACGAGGACATGATCCAGCTGACCACGGCGGTAAGCTCCGGGGACTGCGGCGGGTTCGTCGCGAACTCGCGCGGACACCTGATCGGCCTCGTCCACTCGTCGTGGCAGGGCGAGGCGGGGGACATCGAAAGCCTCGGCATCCTGAAACTTTTCGGGAAGGACTATGCCGATCTCCTGCCGGGCGGCGCGAGCAAGATGACATTCGCGACTCCCGCATCGACGGTCAAGTTCGTCGTCGAGCGGATCCTCAAGCATGGCCGCATGGTCCGCGGCTGGATGGGGATGACGGCGCGCCCCCTCGACGACGCAACCCGCGAGCAGTTCGCCGTGGCGCAGGGCGAGGGGTGCGAGGTGTGGTCCGTCGATCCGCAGGGACCGGCCGCAAAGGTGCTCAGACGTCGGGACGTGCTTCTCAGCGTCGATGGAAAGTCCGTGACGGACGTCCGCGCACTGAAGAGGTGGGTTACCGAACTGGAGGCAGAGAAGACGGTGCGTGTCGTCTTCCTCCGCGGCGGTCAGCGCCGGGAGGCGGACGTCATCATCAGAATGGAGCCGTGAAATGAGAAGCATGATCAGTCTGGCGGCCATGCTGCTCTTCGCGTCTTCCGTCTCGGCCCAGGACGACGAGGCGAGAATCGCGAAGCTCATCCAGGAACTCGGGTCGGAGGAGTTCGGCACGCGCGAAGCGGCCGAGAAGGAGTTGCGCCGGATCGGGGCCCCCGCCGCGCCGCAATTGAAGAGGGCGCTCGAGGACAAGGACGCGGAACGCGCCGATCGTGCCCGGAAGATCCTGGCCGATGTGAACAAGGGCGGGCCCAAGCCCGCGGAGAAGCCCGGACCTCGAAAGGGCGTGCGCCTCACGAGTCGCGATCTCGCGCGCGGCGTCACGTTCGATCTCTTTCCGGATGGGCACGTCGAACTGACGGTTCCCGAGGAGGACAAGGAGACCGGCAAGAAGGTCTACAAGACGTACAAGGCGGATTCGCTCGACGCCTTCAAGGAGAAGCACCCCGATATCGCCAAGCAGTACGACGTCGACAAGTTCGTGCCGCGTGTCGATTGGGGCCCGCTCGACCAGGGCGACTTCGAGAAGTGGTGGCAGGACTGGAAGAGTCGCTTCAACGATGAGTGGTTCAAGGACCGTGAAGAGCTCTTCAAGGAATGGAAGCTGCCGCTCGACCAGGATCTCGAGAAGTGGCTCGAGGAGCAGCGGAAGATGATCGACGAGCTCCGCAAAAGGAAACTCCCGGGGCAGGAACAGCCGGCGCCGGCGGACAGCGGCCGCGAGTTCGGTGTGAAGATCGAATCCGTGAACGAGACGCTCGCCGCGCAGCTCGAGCTCAAGGAGGGCGAGGGCGTGCAGGTGTCCGAGGTCAAGGCGGGCGGCGTGGCCGAGAAGGCCGGCCTGAAGAAGCACGATGTCGTCCTCAAGCTTGACGGAAAGGCGATCGTGGACAAGTGGGAGTTCCGCCGCTCCGTGCGCGAGCTCGTGGGCAGGGGCTTCGAGCTCGAGATCGTGCGCGCGGGAAAGCGCGAAACGGTGAGGGTGAAGGGTGAATAGGGCGACATCGACGACGCTGCTTGTCGCCGTTCTGACGCTGGGCGTGGCCGGCGGCGTCGGATTGCAAAAGGCGGTCGGCTCGAAGGTCGCGACGCCACAGGAGCGGCTCGACGTGGCTCCCGGCGCGCTTCAGCTGCAGGAGGCGTTCAATCGGGCGGCGGAGCATGCCATGCGCTCCGTGGTTCACATCACGACGCAGACGCAGCCGCGCCGCGACGACTGGTGGCTCCAGCCGCAACAGAACGTCGGCTCGGGCGTGATCGTCACGGAGAAGGGCCACATTCTGACGAACTCGCACGTCGTGCGTGACTCGAAGACGCGCGTGGTGCGCTTCTCCGATGGCCGCGAGTTCCGGGCGGAGGTGGTGGGGGACGACCAGGACAGCGATCTCGCGCTCCTCAAGATCGATGCCGGGGACATGAAGCTGCAACCGGTACGCTTCGCTGATTCGGACAGGGTGCGGATCAGCGACTTCGTGCTCGCGATCGGCAGCCCGCTTGGGTATTCGCACAGCGTCAGCTCCGGCATCGTCAGTGCGAAGCACCGTCGCACGCAGATGGGCCAGCCGTACCAGGACTTCATCCAGACCGACGCGGCGATCAACCCCGGCAACAGCGGTGGGGCGCTCGTGAACCTGAACGGCGAGGTGGTCGGCATCAACTCGGCGATCGTCAGCCAGAGCCGCGGCTTCGAGGGGATCGGGCTGGCGATCAGCTCGAATCTGGCGTCGTGGGTGAAGGACCGGCTGCTGAAGGACGGGCGTGTGCGCCGCGGATACCTGGGTGTCATGCCGCTTGAGATCAACCAGCAGCTCGTGGACTACCTCGGCCAGGAGGGCATCCGCAGCCTCGACGATCTGCTGGCGGACATCGGGATTCCAGCCGCGCGTGGCGTCTTCATCGACAAGGTCCCGCCCGGCGGACCCGCGGCCGAGGCGGGCCTCAGGCACGGCGATGTGATCACGGAGTTCGACGCTCGCGAGATCAAGCACCTGCAGGATCTCTTCTTCCGGGTGGCGGAATGCGACCCGGGCAAGAAGGTGAAAGTGAAGTTTCTGCGCGACCGCAAGCAGCGCGAGGTTCAGCTCGAGGTTGCTGAGCGGCCGCAGCGATAGAGCCGGACGCAACGGCTACGCGATTCCGGACAGCTCGGCCTTGATCTGTCCCCCCTGCCGGGTCTGGTGCATTACCACCACGTCGTGTGCTTCGCGCACCCGCTCCCGTGCCGCGGCCGCGCTCGGCGCGCTGATCGTCGTGGTGACGAGTCGCCCGCCGTTCGCGAGCTCCACGGCGCCGCGCAGTCTGTCGGGATCGTCGAGGCCGTCGATGAGAACGACGTTCGCGTCGCTCTGTCGCGCGACGGCGAGCGCGGCGGCGAAGGTCGCCGCATCGGTGCGGAGCTCGATTTGCGTGACGATGCCGCCCTTGTTCATGTGCACCAGCTCGATCGGATCCTCGATCGTCAGAAGATGTCGATGCGCTTCGTTGTGGCGGTCGAGTATGGCGTGAGCGGTCGTCGTTCTGCCGGAGCCGGCGGCGCCCGCGATGACGATGAGGCCGCGCGAGATGCGGGCGAGCTCGCCCACCGTTCCCGCGGGCAATCCCAGCGCGGACAACTCGAGCGGCGCGATCGGGAGGATGCGGACGCTCACGGCGACGCAGCCGCGCTGGTGGAATAGCGCGACGCGAAATCGGCCCAGGTCTTTCACGCCGAACGAGAATCGCAGCGTCAGCTCGCGCTCGAATTGGGCCAGCTGCGCGTCCGTCAGGATCGGGCGGATCACGGCCGAGACGTCGTCGCGCGTGAGCGCGCGGTCGCCCTGCGGCGCGAGCTCACCCGCGATGCGGAGCGTCGGCGGCACATTCGCAGTCAGCAGCAGGTCCGACGCTTTGCGCGCGATCGCCGTCGACAGCAGTTCCAGCAGGGAGTGGCCGGCAGTCGACGGCACCGTCGGGCGCTCGCCGGGCGGGCGATCTTCGTACGGCGCGTCCGCGTCCCAGACGTCGATCCAATGAGGGATAAAGAGGACGTCCTTGCGGGGCTCGCCGGCCGCGCGTGCGACGATGTCCACGAACATCTCGGCCCAGTCGGGGAAATGCGATCCGCCCTCCACGAGCGCCTTGCTGTCTGCATCGCTGAACTCGAAGTCCTCCCAGTCGTGTGCCGTGATGTGCGCCGGTGAGAGGGTGCCGAACGCGAATCGCTGTGTTCCTACGATGCCGCGCCAGCCGCCGCGCAGCAGGACGTCGCCCGCGTCTGGATCGTCGAGGATCTGCGGAAACCACGTCTTCGCGAAGGGCGCGAATTCCTCGCCTACCTCGGCTGGGACCTTGATGAAGCCTGCGTCCGTTCCCGTCGTCGCCGCCAGCTCGCAGAACGCGCACGACGCGAGTTCGCTTACTTCACCGCCTCCTTCGAGCGTCTTTCTCAGTTCCAGCACCGCCTCCTTCCACAACTCCTGTGGATAGAAGCGGTTGAAGACGTAGGTGCTTGGCTGCCGCGCGTCATCACGGATCGCGGCACGGAGTTCCTCGCTTTCGACCGCGTACGCCTGGAGACCGCCGAGCATGAAGGCCATCGTTTACCTCGTCTCTGTGAGCACAACGGATCGGTAGGCCATCGCGAGGAGC
This sequence comes from uncultured Planctomycetales bacterium, assembly GCA_964468745.1. Classification (GTDB taxonomy): domain Bacteria; phylum Planctomycetota; class MHYJ01; order MHYJ01; family JACPRB01; genus JACPRB01. The sequence goes on from CAYXVY010000234.1 coordinate 4,925, forward strand.
CGCGTCACGGGACCGGGGCGTCCGCCGCCGACGCGTTTCGAACCGAGCCGGGCGACCGGCACGATTTCCATCGTCGAGCCGGTGATGAACACCTCGTCGGCCCGGCCGAGATCCGCGAGCACCAATCGGCGCCCGCCGGTTCGGAGTCCGAGGCGCCCGGCAATCTGGAGCACCACGCCGCGTGTGACGCCCGGCAGGATGTGCAGCGCGGTCGAGGGCGTCAGCAGGTCGCCTCCGCGCACCATGAAGATATTGGACGCGCACCCCTCGAGCAGCGTGTCGTCGGGGCCCAGCATCAGCGTATCGGCGAATCCGGCTGCTCGTCCCGCCGCTCGCGTGCGCACGTTTTCCAGGTAGTTCAGCGTCTTGTGCCCGAAGAGCGGCGCCCGCGGATCGTGGCGCCACGGGGCAACGCCGATCGACGCCCCCTCGCGATACTCGCGCGGCGACGGGATGTCGAGGGCGCGCGCCATCACGGAAAGCGTGCCGCCTCCCGTCAACGTGAGGCGGATGTAGGCGTCCGGCAGCCGGTTCGCGCGGCATACGGATGCAATCGCGCGGGGCAGATCCGCGTGGGGGACGCGCAACCCGAAATGACGCGCTGAAGCACGCAGCCGGAGCAGATGGTCTTCCAGCCGGAACGGCACGCCGCCGTACGCGCGCATGGCTTCGAAGAGGCCGAATCCGTAAAGCACCGCCGGGTCCGTCGCCGCGACGACGGGCGTCGCGGAAGCGACGAGCCTCCCATTCACCCAGATTTTCACAGGCTCACCCCGAGGGCGGTCGCCATCGCGCGCGCCTTCACGAGCGTCTCTTCATACTCTTGCGCGGGATCTGAGTCCCAAACCACGCCGCCTCCCGCCTGAAACCACACATCTTCGCCCTGCTTCTCGAGGGTGCGGATCGCGATGGACAGCGACGCGGAGCCATCGGCGCGCAATATCCCCACGGCGCCCGTGTAGGCCGCGCGGCGAGTCGGCTCCAGTTCGTCGATGATCTCCATCGCGCGGATTTTAGGCGCCCCCGTGACCGACCCGCCCGGAAACGTCGCGCGCAGCAAGTCGACCAGATCCGCGTCGCGGCGCAGCGTCCCCTCGACCGTGGCGACCAAGTGATGGACCGTCGGGTGCGTCTCGAGCGCCACGGGCTCGGTCACGCGCACGCTCCCGTATTCGCACACTCGGCCGAGGTCGTTGCGCTCGAGGTCGACGATCATGGCGAGCTCCGCGTTGTCCTTCTCGCTTGCCAGCAGCTCCGCCCGCAGGCGCTCGTCGTCGCCGCGCGGGCGAGTGCCTTTGATCGGTCGCGTTACAACGCGACGGTCCTTCACCTGGAGGAAGAGCTCCGGCGACGCGCTGATGATCGCGCGATCTCCGAATTCGAGGAGCGCGGAGTGCGGAGCCGGTGAGACCACGCGCAGGCGGTCGTAAAGCTCGCGCGGCGATGCGTCGGTGGTTGCGTGGAAGCGTTGGGAAAGGCTCACCTGGTAGACGTCGCCCGCCGCGATGTAGTCGCGGATCTTCGCAACGGCCGCGAGATATGAGTCGCGCGTGAAATTCGACGATGCGCGGCGAGACGGCGTGGGAGTCTGGTAGGCGTCGGGCGGCATGGCCGGGCCGGTCGCCGTCCCGTGGAATGCGAGGAACAGGCCTGGGAAATCGAGGTCGTCGACGGCACGTGCGGGAAGCTTCTCGATGTGCCGGCCGAGATCGTATCCGAGGTAGCCGACCGCGTGACGGCACCCCGGCTCGGCCAGCGCGTCGCGCAGCACATCGAACGGATCGGCGCGATAGGTGGCGCGCCGGCCGGTTCGCCAGTCATCGATGCTGCCGTCCTTCGCAAAGAGGACGCGGTAGGGGTCGGCGCCTTGCCCGATGCCCTCGATGATGTAGGGAAACGGCCGCACGGCGCTCTCGACGGTCATGGGCCCGAGATTATAATGAACGAAATGAAACGTGCAGCCGCCATTCGTGCGTGCGCGTGCGGGCAGGAGAACGTCCTGCTGATGCCGATCGCCGCGTGCGGCATGGAGACGATCTGGGACGTGCGTTGTGCAGGGTGCGGCGCGCATGCGTGGTTCGATGCGTTGGCGGACGCGGACTTCCGGCGTGCGCTCGCCGAGGCCAAGCACACGGTCGCGGAGGTCGTCGCTCAGCGCGAGGAGACCGATCGGCGCTTTGCGACGCTGCTGCCTCCGTGCGCGTGCGGCGGCCGACGCCATCTCGTTCGGGAACTCGAGAAGGAGCCGTGCGCCGCGTGCGGGAAGCCGCTGGCGGCGGGTGCGCTGCGCGAGGCGGCGCCGGTCGACGAGCCGTCCCTGCGCTGATCAGCGACGTGGCTTGGCAGGCGGCTTCTTGGGCTTCTTCGGAGGCCCGATCACCTTTTCGCTCACGGTCTTCGCCTGCATGAAGAGGAGCAGGTAGTCGCGGCCGCCCGCCTTCGAATCGGTGCCGCTCATGTTGAAGCCTCCGAAGGGATGGGCACCGACGAGTGCGCCCGTGCACTTGCGATTGAGGTAGAGGTTGCCGACGTGAAACTCGTTCGCAGCGCGCGCGAGCTTCTTCCTGTCGCCGCAGTAGATCGCGCCGGTCAGACCGTACTCCGTGCCGTTCGCGATGCGCAGCGCGTCGTCGAGGTCCTTCGCCTTGATGACAGCCAGAACAGGGCCGAAGATCTCCTCCTGCGCAATGCGCGCGTCCTCCTTGACGTCCGCGATCACGGTCGGCTGGATGAAGTAACCGGCGCCCGCCTCGGTGGCGGCCGCGCCGCCGGCGACGAGACGACCCTCGCGCTTGCCGACCTCGATGTACTCGAGGATCTTCCGGTACTGTTTCTCGTCGATCACCGCGCCGACATTCGTGTCGCCCTTGCGCGGATCGCCGACCTTGAGCTTCAACGTGCGCTCCTTCACGAGCGCAATGACCCGTTCGTAAACCGGCTCGGTGACGATGAGTCGGGAGCACGCGCTGCACTTCTGTCCCTGAAATCCGTACGCCGCCTGCACGGCGCCGGTCGCGGCCGCCTCAATGTCCGCATCGTCGTTGACGATGATGGCGTCCTTGCCGCCCATCTCGGCGACGACGCGCTTCAGCCACCGCTGGCCTGGCTGGACCTTTGCGGCGCGCTCGTAGATGCGGATGCCGATGTCCTTCGATCCGGTAAACGAGACGAAGCGCGTCAGCGCATGATCGACGAGGTAGTCGCCGACTTCGCCGCCGGGGCACGGGAGATAGTTTGCGACGCCAGGGGGGAGGCCCGCCTCTTCCAGGATTCTGAATGTCTTGTAGGCAATGAGGGGCGCCGTGGACGCCGGCTTCATGATTACGGTGTTGCCCGTCACGATGGCCGCCGTGGTCATGCCGGCGAGAATCGCGCACGGGAAATTCCACGGCGATATGACGATGCCGAGGCCGAGCGGGATGTACTCGAGGCGATTCTGTTCGCCGGCGACGGGCGTCACGGGATTCTCCGACGCATACCGCAGCATCTCGCGGCCGTAGAACTCGAGGAAGTCGATCGCCTCGGCGGTGTCTCCATCCGCTTCGACCCACGTCTTTGCGACTTCGAGCACCATTGTCGCGTCGAGCTCGAAGCGGCGCTTGCGCATGATTTCCGCCGCGCGGAAGAGCACGTCGGCCCGCTCCTTCGCGGGGGTCCGCCTCCACGTCTCGAACGCCGCGACGGCGGTCTGCACGGCCCGCTCGGCGAGCGCCCGGTCCGCCTGGCAGACCTGCACGATCACCTGGGACGGATTGCTCGGGTTGCGGCGCTCGAGGATGGCGGGCGTCTCGTACGTCTTGCCGCCGATGACAGGGGCGATCCTCCGGCCGAACTCCTTCTCCACCTTTGCGATCGCCGCTTCGATGCCCTTGCGGTCGTCGGCCTTGGAGAAGTCTCGAATGACTTCGTTCGTGAAGGCTTTCATGGATCTCGCTCAAAAGAAAAAGGGCCGGGGAATTCTAGACCCCGGCCCTTTCGATTGTCTACAGACTCTTCTTCGTGAGATAAAAGTCGAGACGCTCCACGTTCGTGAGCGCGAGACGCTCGTCGACTTCCTTCTCGGTCTTCGGCGGCGGCACGATGACCTTGTCGCCCGGCTTCCAGTTCACGGGGCAGGCAACGCCCTTGCCGTCGGCCGTCTGGAGAGCGTCGACCACGCGGACCACCTCGTCCACGCTGCGGCCGACGTTGAGCGGGTAATAGATGATCGCGCGGATCGTGCCTTTGGGGTCGATCGCGAACAGGGCGCGCACGGTGACGGTGGCGCTCTCGCCGGGGTGGATCATGCCGTAAAGCTCGCTGATGCGGCGGGTCGAGTCGGCGATGATCGGGAAGGGGAGGCGGATGTCCATGATCTTCTGCAGATTCTGGACCCACGCGAGATGGCTGTGAATGCTGTCTACCGAGATCGCGATCAAGCGCACGCCGCGCTGGTCGAACTCCTTCACGCGACGGCCGAATTCGACGAGCTCCGTGGAGCACACGGGCGTGAAGTCGGCGGGGTGGGAAAAGAGAAGCGTCCACTTTCCTTCGCGCCACTTGCCGAACGTGACCTCGCCATGCGTGGTCTGCGTCGTGAAGTCGGGCGCCGCGTCGCCGATGCGGGGCATCGAGGACCGTGCGACGGTAGCGTCAACTCTGGGGGCTGCAACAGGTCCGCACATGAAAACCTCCAAACAATTACAGGGAAGACGACGAACCCTAACGCATGTGCGCAAGCTGCGCAAGGACTACAATACGGTTGTGATGCGCAAGCCGGTAATCACCATCGACGGGCCCGCAGGGGCAGGGAAGTCGACGGTTGCACGCGAAGTCGCTCGTCAGCTCCGTCTTCTGTTTCTCGACACGGGTGCCATGTACCGCGCGATGACGTGGAAGGCGCTCGATACGGATGTCGATGTACGCGATGCGCCTGCGCTCGCCGCGATGGTGCGCGCCACGCATCTCGACATGAGTCACGGCCGGGTGCTTCTCGACGGACGCGACATCACCCAGGAGATCCGCACGGAGAAGGTGACGGAGAGTTCGAGGTACATCGCGGATCCCCCGGAGGTGCGTGCGGAGCTCGTGCGATTGCAGCGCGAGATCGGCCGGGCCGGCGGGCTCGTGACGGAAGGGCGCGATCAGGGATCCGTCGTGTTTCCCGACGCAGAGTTTCGCTTCTATCTCGACGCGTCGATCGCGGAGCGCGCCCGGCGGCGCCATGAGGAAATCGGCGGCGATCTTGAGGCGCTGCGGAAGGCGATTGCGGCCCGCGACGAGAGGGATCGCGGGCGGCCGGTGGGTGCGCTCACGGTTCCGCCCGGGGCGCTCGTCATCGACTCGTCCGGGCTGTCGATCAAGCAGGTGGTAGGGCGGATCATGGAGGCGCTCGACGGCGGTGATGCTTGATTCCCGCGGCCGACACGCCTAGAATCCCACCTCCCCAGATGCGCTGGTGGTACCTCGGCTGCAAACTCGTGCTTCGCATAAGCGGCTGCGCGATGTGGAAGCTGAGGGCGCACGGCACGGAGAACGTCCCGAAGAGGGGCGGGGTCCTGCTGGCGGCGAATCACCAGAGCTACCTGGATCCGCCGATGGTGGGCAGTTGCCTGGATCGTGAGATCCACTACCTGGCCCGCAAAACGCTCTTTGATATCCCGATCCTCGGCCGGGTAATCGTCGCCATGAACGCATTTCCAATAGCACGGGACAGCCGCGACGTGAAGGGGGTGAAAACCGCAATCGACCGGTTGAGGAACGGAGCCGCTCTCCTGGTTTTCCCGGAGGGTACCCGGACGCGGGACGGTCGCATCGGCCGCATGAAGGCCGGTATCCGCCTGTTGGCGGAGCGCGCCGCCGTCCCCATTGTCCCTGTCCTCATCGATGGCGCGTATCAGATCTGGCCCAAAGGGAGGCCCATATTCCACCCTCTGGGCGAGATGGATATCGTGTTCGGCCGCCCGCACGGATTGGACATCTTCGAAGGCGAAAATCTGCGCGACGCGGTCTTGGGACTCAAACGGGAAATACCGAGGCATAGGAGATAAATTCGAATGGCGAACCGCAAACTCGTCCGCCTGCTCGGCATCAGCGATGAATCTGCCGAGAAGACGGCGCTGGAATGCATGACGAACTTCCCCGTGGAGGTCGTCTCCAAACGCTACGAGGACAGCGTCAAGAATTTCACCAGCGACACCATCATCAAGGGCAAGATCCTCAACGTCGTGGGCGACGACGTGCTCGTCGACATCGGCTACAAGTCCGAAGGCGCCGTGCCGCGCACGGACTTCCCCTTCGCCGACCAGATCAAGACCGGTGCTGAGATCGAGGTCTTCCTGGAAACGATTGAGGACGAAAGCGGGATGATCGTCCTTTCAAAACAGAAGGCCGACAAGATCCGCGGCTGGGAACGCATCATCACGCAGAACAAGGAAGGCGACGTCATCAGCGGCCGCGTCATCCGCAAGATCAAGGGCGGCCTGCTTGTCGACGTCGGCGTCCCCGTCTTCCTCCCCGCGTCGCAGGTCGACGTCCGCCGCGTCGAGGACATCGGCGAGCTCCTCGGCAAGACGGTCGAGTGCAAGATCCTGAAGATCGACGACAAGCGCATGAACATCATCGTTTCGCGCCGCAAGCTCCTCGAGGAGCAGCGTGCCGAGGCGAAGACGAAGCTTCTGGGCGAGCTGAAAGAGGGCGATCTTCGCGACGGCGTTGTGAAGAACATCGCCGACTTCGGCGCGTTCGTGGACTTGGGCGGCATTGACGGCCTCCTCCACATCACCGATCTGTCGTGGGGCCGCGTGCAACATCCGACCGAGGTCGTAAAGATCGACCAGAAGATCCGCGTGAAGATCCTCAAGGTGGACCAGGCGAGCGAACGCATCGCGCTCGGATACAAGCAGCTCCAGCAGAATCCGTGGCAGGACGTCGCGGCACGATTCCAGCCCGGCTTGCGCGTGAAGGGCAAGGTCGTCAACCTCATGCCGTACGGTGCATTCGTCGAGCTGGAGCCCGGCGTCGAAGGCCTCGTCCACATCAGCGAGATGTCGTGGACGAAGCGCATCAACCACCCGAGCGAGGTGCTCAACGTCAACGACGAGGTCGAAGTGCAGGTCCTCGCGATCGACATCGACAAGCAGGAGCTGTCGCTCGGCCTGAAGCAGACCGAGGCGAATCCGTGGGACCAGGTCGAGGATAAGTACAAGGTGTACCAGCGCGTGAACGGCAAGGTGCGCAACACCACCACGTACGGCGCGTTCGTCGAACTGCAGGATGGCATCGACGGGCTGCTCCATATCAACGACATGTCGTGGACGAAAAAGGTCGTCCACCCGAACGAGGTCGTCAAGAAGGGCGAGACGGTGGACGTGGTCGTGCTGTCCGTCGACAAGGACAAGAAACGCATCGCGCTCGGCCTCAAACAGCTGACGCCGAACCCGTGGGAGACGTCGATTCCTGAAAAGTACAAGATCGGCAATGCCGTGCGCGGCCGGATCTCGAAGCTGGTCAGCTTCGGAGCGTTCGTCGAACTCGAGAAGGACCTCGAGGGTCTGCTCCACATCTCGAAGGTGGACAAGGAAACGGAGCAGGCGGGCCTCAACGCCGGCGATCTCGTCGAAGTGAAGGTCGTGAAGCTGGAGCCTAACGAAGGCAAGATCGGCCTCTCGCTCTCGCGCGTGGTCGAGCGTGCCAAGCCGAAGGAACCGGCGCCTGCAGCGCCCGCGGCGCCCGGAGCGCCTCCTGCGGCGACTGCTCCGAAGACCGACGGCGCTTAATCGTCGATATACAGAGGGGGCCGTGGATGAGCTTCACGGCCCCCTCTGATCCCGATCCCGATCCGGATCCCGATCGGTGTCTCGGTAGCGGCATGTGACGCTATGTGCGGAATCATTGGGTACGTCGGAGGCAAGCAGGCGCTTCCCATCCTGATGGGCGGGCTGAAGCTGCTGGAGTATCGCGGATACGACTCCGCGGGCGTCGTCGTCTACGACGGCAAACGCTTCCAGTTCGAAAAGGCGGCCGGCAAGCTCGGGGTGCTGGAGGCCCGCCTAAAGAAGCGCAAGCTCGTGGGCTCGCTCGGCATCGGGCACACTCGCTGGGCGACGCACGGCGGCGTGACCGAGGCGAATGCGCACCCGCACATGTCGTGCGACAAGAGAGTCGCGATCGTCCACAACGGGATCATCGAGAACTACGCGGAGCTGAAGAAAAAGCTCCGCAAGCACACGTTTCGCTCGGAGACCGATACCGAGATTGTGGCGCACCTCGTCGAGCAGCACTACAAGGGCGATCCGATGGAGGCCGTGCTCGCGGCCGTCCGCGAATTGAGGGGAGCATACGCTCTCGTAATCGCGTTCGCCGATCACCCCGACAGGCTCTACGGCGCGCGCCTGAACGCACCGCTCGTCGTCGGTCTCGACTCGACCGAGTCGCTTCTCGCGAGCGATCTGCACGCGCTGCTGCCGCACACGCGCACCGTCGCAGCCGTAGAAGAGGGCCGCGTGGTCGAGGTGAGTCGCGCGGGCGTGCGCGCCGTCGATCTCCGGGGCGTGGTTCGGCAGCTCAAGCCGTTCACCGTCGAGTGGTCGGCCGAGGCGGCGTCGAAAAACGGCTTTCCGCACTACATGCTCAAAGAGATCCACGAGCAGGCCGACACCACCGCGCAGGAGTTGCAGGGTCGCATGGACGTCGCGAGGGGGCACATCGAATTCGAAGATCTCGGCATCAAGCCTGGCCACTTCAAGAAAGTGAAACGGATCGTCATCGCGGCGTGCGGCACGTCGTGGCATGCCGGACTGGCGACGAAAGTCGCGCTCGAAGAATTCGCGGCGCTGCACACGGAATGCGGCTTCGCCAGCGAGCTGCGGTACGGCGACTACCCCTTCGACCCTTCGACGCTCCTGATCGCGATGTCCCAGTCGGGCGAGACGGCGGACACGCTCGCGGCGCTGCGCATGGCGCACGACGCGGGATCGAAGGTGCTTGCGATCACGAATGTACGCGGCAGCTCAATCGCGCGCGAGGCGGATGGCGTGATCTTCATGCGGTCGCGCCTCGAGGTGGGCGTGGCGGCGACGAAGACCTACACCTCGCAACTCCTGTGCGGCCTCCTCTTCGCGATGCAGCTTGGGCGCTGGCGCGGCACGATGCCGGGGCCGCACATGCGCTCGCGCATGGAGTCGGCGCTGAAGATTCCGGCGGCGATCCAGCAGGTGCTCGACGGTTCGGCGGCGATTCAGCAAGTCGCGCAGCGCTTCAAGGACGGATACGACTTCATGTACATCGGGCGCCGCTACAATCTCCCGACGGCGTACGAGGGCGCGCTCAAGATGAAGGAGATCTCGTACAAGCACGCCGAAGGGTACGGTGCCGGCGAAATGAAGCACGGGCCGCTCGCGCTCGTAGACGATCATCTCACGACGCTCGCTATCGCGCCGCAGGGGCGCGTTTACGACAAGATGATCTCGAACATCCAGCAGATCGTGAGCCGCGATGGGCACATTGTGAGCGTCGGGACGACAGGGGACGTCCTGCTGCCGACGATCTCGGAGCATGTCCTGTGGATCCCGCCGCTCGACGAGATGTGGACGCCGGTGGTTGCCGTGGTGCCGCTGCAGCTTCTCGCGTACCATACCGCGAGCGCGCTCGGGCGCGACGTGGACCAGCCCCGGAATCTTGCCAAGAGCGTCACAGTCGAGTGACCTTCTTCCGTCATATAAATGTGGATCGAATGAAAGTCCTGCTGGGTGCGCTGTTCCTCGCCGCGTTCGCCTTCCCGTGCTCCACTCAAGAGGGACAGGAGGACAAGGCGCAGCGCATCAAGCGGGCGATCGACTGGTTCAGCGATCCGTCCGACGAGATCCGCGCGGCAGGTCGCAAGGAGCTGCTCGCGATAGGCCCGGACGCCGTGCCGTACCTCGAGAAGCTGCTGGAGCTGCGCAACGCGCTCGACATCCACAGGCTGCTGAAGGACGTCGATCGCTCCAAGGGGCCCGACGGCCGGTGGATTGACGAAAGCGACCTGCCCACCGAGGAGGAGTTGCAGAAGAACGCGCCGAAGACGAACAAGGAAGAGGCGGAGCGTTACGTCTACAACAAGCTGCTGGAGGCGCACGCCGCGGCGCGGG
>CAYXVY010000235.1:0-6400 GCA_964468745.1 uncultured Planctomycetales bacterium
TGACGCGACCGTCCGCCTCGCGCGAGATCTGAGGCGGCAGCGTCTGGGCGCCGAATGCGCCCAGCATCCCGACGAGTTGCGTGATCGACTTGTCAACGTCGCCCACCTCGATGGCGAGGGTCGTGACCTCGCGCGGCTTGATTTGAGTGATGTTGAAGAGAGTCAGATTGACGCGGCGCTTCGAATCGAGGACGTTGTCGACGTCCTGCGCCCGCGCCACGTTGCGCGAGTAGATGTCGCCCGCGGCCTTGATCGGCTCGAGGACCTTTCCCTCGTCGCTGCGGCGGATGTCGAACTGGATCACCGCGGAGATGTTCGACCGGTTGCGTTCGTCGAGCTGCGCGTGCAGGATGCGCCCCTTCGCTTCGTTCACGGCGGCGAGGATGTTGTTGTACGCTTTGGCGACATCCTTGCTCGCGATGGATGCCGTTTCCGTCTCGCGCGGCTGGACAAGCCCCATCGCGACGATGGTGAGATTGAACCCGCGCTTCGCGGCCGTCACATTTTGCGTGTCGGCGTTCTTCACGATTGACGACGAGATCACTTCGCCGGCGCCCTTGATGTAATCCAGCACGGCCTCGGCGAGCGCCGCGCCCATCTCGAAGCTGATGCGGCCCGTGCTCTGGTCCCCCTTCTGGCGGTTGAACGTCGCCGTCAGGATGCGCCCCTTGTCCTTCTCGAGGCGCTCGAGGATCAACTTGTACGTCGCCTCTGCGTCGACGGCGGCGATGCTGACGACGGCCGTCTCGCGCGGCTGTACGTTCGCGAGGTTGTAGAGCGAGAGCTGGAAGATCGATTCGAGCTTCTTCACCTTGATGTCGCCCTGCAGGCCGGTGCCGTCCGTGTTCTGCGACTTCGTGATGTCGAGCCGCGAGACCTTGCCGAGCTGGCTGAGGCGGTCGCGCAGCGGGCCGGAAGCGTCGGCGGGCACCTCGGCGATGATCGTCCCGTGGAACTGTCCGGCGTCGTGCTTCTTGAGGTCGGAGCGCGTGACGCGCCCCTTCACGTCGGCGATGGCGGCGAGGGCGTCCTTGTGGGACTTCTCGACGTCTTCGGCCTCGATTCCGATCTGGACGTTCTCGCGTTCGACCGCGCTGGCGGCCTGGCGGATGTCCTTCTCCGAGAGCGTGACGGTCAGCGTGCTGAGCGACACGAGGTTGCCCAGGTAGCGGAGCTCGCCTTCGCACTTTTCAATTCGGATGCGGTAGTCGCCGAGCTTGCTCTCGGCCTCGAGCAGCGCCTTGATGTCGTCGCCTCTTTTGATGATCTCGAGGAGGCGCGTCTCCGTCGCGCGCAGGGCGCGCAGTTCGCTGTCGAGGTCGGTGTACTGCTTCGTCACGTCCTGGCTCGAGATGTTCTGGTTCTTGAGCTCCCCGAGCGCGCGCAGCTTGAGGATGAGCGTGTCGAGGCGGTCGGGCGGGACGCGTACGACGACCACGCCGCGAACCTTGCCGTTCGCGAGCCGGTCGCTGCTCATCGTCCCGACGTAGCCGCCTTCCTCGCCGACGATCTTGGTGATGGTGGCCACCGTCGAGTCGAACGATTCGATCTCGAACTCCATCTCGCCGGTGCGGATGATCTTGCGTACGGGCTGCGGCTTCGGCGGGTCCTGCCGTTTGTCGTCCTTCGCGAGCCCCTTCTGCACCAGCTCGACTTTTTTCAGTTCTTCGCGTACGCGATCCGCGGTAGGTTCGTTCTTCGGGGAAGGAGGGGGCGTCGCCGCAGCGGGGGCAAAGTACCCGGGGTCTGCGGCGGGTTCGGCATTCGCCTTCTCCTTGTCGCCCCACGAGTAGTAGTCCTGCTGGCCCCGGGACTGTCCGGGCGCTTCCGGCGCGGCATCCGCACGCCGCCCGGCGAGACGGGGTGCGCCCGTGGTGTCGCCGGCGTAGCCGAGGAAGTCTTTCGAATCGCCCTTCGCCTGCTTGTAGACTTCGTCGTCGGCCGATTCGTTGTGGTCGGATTCCTTGCCTTCGGCGAGGGTCATTACGCTCGCGTCGACACCCCGTCGCTCGGACTCGCCCTTCGACCGGAGCTTTTCCGTCGCCTGGTTGCGAAGGTTGCGCGCCATGGATGCGACGTCACTGGGCCGGCTCGCGCGCACGGCCGCCGTCGGCGCGGGAGACTTCAGCGTCTCGCGCACACCCTCATCGATCGACCCCGTCATGATCGCGCCCAGCACGCCCATCAGCACAGCGGCGGCAACACCGAGGCCGATCCGCATCCAGAAAGGGCGCGCCACCGGCCCCGCCGTCGCGGGCGCAAAGCGCAGCCGCTGGATGACGCGGTCCTCGATTCCCGCTGTCGGCCGCGCCGGCTCGAACAGCGCCAGCATCTCGCGGTCCACCGAGCGCGACTCGTCGAGCAGCTTCGCGCAGCCGTGGCAAGACGACGCGTGCGTCTCCACGCGCTCGCGATCCTTTGCGTCGAGCCCACCCGTGAGGTAGGTCGCGATATTCTCCTGAACCCAGGCGTGATCCGACATGGTTAGCCTCCCATTGCCTCGGCGCGCTTCAGTTCGCCCCGCAGCAACTCCAGGCCGCGGTGGACGATTCCTCGAAGCGTGCCATTCGACAGTCCCAATTGCGCCCCGATCGTGTGGTAATCCGCGCCGCCCAGGTAGCGCATCATCAGCGGCACGCGGAACTCCTCCGGCATTGAGCGCAGCACCGACAGCACCCGCTTTCGCGACTCCTGCTTCTCCAGCTCCTCGTCCGGCGCCGGCGTGGCGCCCGCCACGCCCTCGAGAACGTCGGCGTCCGACCGCGGCGGCGCGCTTCGCTTCTTGCGCGAATCGTGCCGCGCGGAATCGATCACCACGTTCTGCGCGATCGTAAAGAGCCACGACTTGAAGCCCTTGGGCGACTCCAGCTGCGCGATCGACCGGAACGCGATGAGGTAGGTTTCTTGTAAGAGATCTTCCGCATGTTCCCGGTCGCCCGTCTCGAGATACAGCCGCGCGTATACCATGCGCGTTGTGAGCCGCACGAGCTCTTCGAATGCCGTGCGATCGCCCAGTTGGGCGCGTCGGACCAGGTCTTCGTCGCTTTCGCTCATTGCCTCACCAGGTAGGGACGTCGTTTCGACGCGACGTGCATGAAAAAAGTGCGAATTCTTTCACTCAATTATATAGGCAAGACAGGCGCTGGAAATTCGGCCCGCGCGGACCGGCTCCTTGCGCGGCGCGATCCACAGGCCAAGCGGATTCTAGCGTACGATGCGGGGCAATATCTCCCCTGACTTGCCGCGCAGGGCAATCGTCGCATGCGAGGTGAAGGGGGTGTCTTCCAAATTGACTTCGATGACCGGACGTCCCGCGGCGAGCGCGGCATGAGCGATCCCCATCGCCGGCTGAACGAGGGCCGAGGTGCCGATTACGAGCATGACGTCACAGTCCGCGGCGTGACGCATGGCCGCGTTAAACGTCTCGGTTGGCAGCGGTTCACCGAACCAGACGACGCCAGGTCGCAACAAACCGCCACACGGGCATCGGGGCGGCAATGGCGTGAGCGGCGCGCTATGATCGATCGATTCGTCGCCGCACGAATTGCACCGTAATGTCCAGAGGCTGCCGTGCAGTTCGAGAACGCGTTGCGACCCCGCGCGCTGGTGCAGTCCATCGACATTCTGCGTGGCGATTCGAAATCCGCCCTTGTCATGTTCGAGTCGTGCGAGTGCCGAATGGCCGTCATTCGGACGCGCGTTTGCCACCAGCCCGCGCCGCCAGTCGTACCATTCCCAGACCAATCTGGGATTGTGTTCAAACGCTTCGGGCGTCGCCAAATCTTCAGCGCGATGCGTGCGCCACAGTCCGCCGTTGCCGCGAAACGTCGGGATGCCGCTCTCGGCGGAAATGCCGGCGCCGGTCAGCGCGACGATCTGCATGGAATCGCGCACGAGTGCGCGCGCTTCGTTGATATGCTCGTCGGACATCCTCGTCAGAGTATACGTTCATGAAATTCCTGTTCGTTTCGAAGTGGGCGCTCATCCACGACCTCGCGTGGCAGGTACAGCGCGAGGGTCACGATGTGAAGTACTGGATCCAGTCGAAGGCCGATCGCGACGTGGGCGACGGTTTCGTAGCCAAGGTCGATCGCTGGGAGGATCACAAGGACTGGGCGGACGTGCTCGTCTTCGACGATTCGGATTTCGGCGAGACGTGCGAAAAACTGCGCAAGGAAGGCAAGGCGGTTGTCGGCGGCACGAAGTACGCCGATCGGCTCGAAGCGGATCGCGACTTCGCCTCCGCGGAGATGGCGGCGTGCGGGTTGACGACGCTGCCGTGCTGGGACTTCGAAGGGTTCGATGCCGCAATCGACTTCATCAGGAAGACCCCCGATCGTTACGTCGTCAAGCCGAATGGCAAGGCGCAGAACGAGAAGGTGCTGTCGTACGTCGGGCAGGAAGACGACGGGCGCGACGTCATCACCATGCTGGAGCACTACCGCAAGGGGTGGGGGGCGCGCATCAAGAGCTTCCAGCTCCAGAAATTCGCAAGCGGTGTCGAGGTGGCGGTCGGCGGCTTTTACAACGGCAAAGATTTCATTTTGCCCACATTCGTAAACTTCGAGCACAAGCGCATGTTCAACGACGACATCGGGCCGTCGACAGGCGAAATGGGAACGCTCGCGTTCTGGACCGAGGCGAAGACGCTTTTCAACGAAACGCTCGCGAAGATGAAGGATCGCATCGCCGGGTACGTGGGCTATTTCGATATCAACTGCATCGCGACTCCGCACAAGGTCTATCCCCTCGAGATCACCCCTCGTTTTGGATACCCGACGATCAATCTCCAACTGGAAGGAGTGCTCTCCAGGTGGGGGGAGTTCCTGGCCGCGATGGCGACAGGCTCATCGTTCAATCTGCGCACGAAGCGTGGATTTCAAATCGCCGTGGTGGTCGCCGTTCCGCCGTTCCCGTTCGTGGATGCGGAAGCGTTTGAGCGCTACAGCGCTGACGCGGCCGTGATCTTCAAGCGGCCGCTGACGGAAGGCTTGCACCCGTGTGACATCAAGATTGTCGACAACGAGTGGCTCTTGGCCGGCAATTCAGGATATGCCCTCGTGCTTACAGGCTCCGGATCTACGGTCTCCGATGCGCGACGCGAGGCGTACAACAGGGTCAAGCAGATCCTCATCCCGAACATGTTCTATCGCACCGACATCGGGGAGCGCTGGTCCCGCGATGGCGATTTGCTGCAGACGTGGGGACTGCTCAGCTAAGCCCGGGGAGAGACCTCTGTCAGCTCTTCGGAAGCTTGAAGAGCTTGTCAAAGATGGACAATTGATCGTCCGTCAGCGCATCGAATTCGACGCCGATCACGTGTTTCCCCGCCTGCGTGTGCGAGTGCGACCACTTCACGACGCCGGTGCACTCGAGTTTACCTGCGTCCCGAAACGTGATGGTCATCTTCACTTTGATATTGAGCGCCAGTTTCGTGGCCGCGATGTATCGAACACCAATTGCGCTGATGTCGAGCACGTCGCCGCCCAAGTCCGCCCCCTTGCTGCCGAACACGCTCATGAGGGAGCCGGTCTTCTGAGCTATGACGCGGGCGCCTTCGGGGGAATAGCGAAGTTGGCGTCGTCGATCTTGGGATGAGGTATCGGGGGGCACAGTGTAATTATATCGGCTCTGACGGGGCTTGGGGCGAAGGCGGCGGGCTGGCTTCGATGCCGACTGCGTCGATCGGCACCATCTGCGCCAGTTCGCCATTAATGTACAGCACGACGTGGTACTTCCCGGCTGCAGGGATCGCCAGATTGAATGTTTGCAGACCCAGGTCTACGGTTCCTGCCGGCCCGCTCGTTTCAACTTTGATTCCGTCGAGCCGATTGAGCATCCTGTCTTTCGCGTCGCGAAATTCGATCGCCAAATCCAGTCGTCCGCGAACGTCGGCAAGTTTGATGTAGATGCCCAACGTCGGCCGCGAGGTCGGAAAGCGCGCGGCCGCTACGCGATCGAACACTCCGATGAGGGACCACTTGTTGGTCCCCTTCTCCTGGATGACCTGGTCGGCGATTAGAAACGCCTTCACCTCCGGCATCTGTCCCATGGATCAAACCGTCGTGGATGGGCTGATGGGTCCCCAGCGTAGCGGACGTGGGTAGTGGTGCAGCAGCTGACCGCGGAGGTAATTGAACGCCTCCTTGGGACTGTCGCACATGCGGAACAGGTTTACGTCCTGCGGAGAGATCGTGCCCCATTTCACCAAGGCCTTGAAATCGACGAAGTCGTTCCAGAACTTGCTGCCATAAAGGACGATGGGGAGCGGCCGGTCGACTTTGCGGGTTTGTATCAGCGTCAGCACCTCGAAAAGCTCATCCATCGTGCCGAAACCGCCCGGGAACACGACCAAGGCGCACGAGAGATAGACGAACCACAACTTGCGCATGAAGAAATA
>CAYXVY010000236.1:0-8057 GCA_964468745.1 uncultured Planctomycetales bacterium
GCAGCGACGTCTACTCGCTCGGCGCGGTCCTCTACGAGCTTGTGACGGAGCGTCCGGTCGTTCATGCGCCGCAGATCTACGATCTCCTCCACAAAATCGTCTCAGAGGAGGTTGTCGCGCCGCGGAAGATCGACGCGCGGATTCCGCAGGACCTCGAGACGGTCATGCTCAAGTGCCTCGAGAAGTCTCCCGACCGTCGGTATCCGGACGCGGGCGCGCTGGCCGCGGACCTCCGCTCCTTCCTCGAGCACCGCGCGGTCGCCGCGATGCCGATCGGCGGGCCGACGCGCGCGGCGCGCTGGCTGAAGCGCCGACCCTGGGTGCTGGCGTCGACGGCGGGCGCCGCGGCGCTCGTGCTCGGACTCACGCTCTTCGTCGCGCTGCGATCGGGGCGCGTGGAATCGGACCGCCTGCGCGGCGAGCTCTCCGATCTTCAGAGGCGCCTCGACGGCGCGAAGACGGTCGAGGAGCGCGCCGCGCTGGAGCGCGAGCTGCGCGAGAAGCGATCGAAGCTGGAGGGCCCGCCGCCCGTCACGCCACCTCCGGCCGTCGACGGACGCGCCTCAGTCTCCTTCGACGCGCTGAAGCAGCGTGTGGCGGCCCGGCCCGCAGCTTTCCGTGAAAACCTGGCTGCGGCCACGAAGTTCCTGACCGAGTTCGCCACCGCGCCCGAGGCAGAGGGAGTACGGCGCTTGAAGTCGGAGATCGAGGCCATGCGGGCTGCCGAGACGGCGCGCGCGCTGCTCGAAGTCGAAGCCCGTGTCCGCTCCGCCTGCGCCCAGCGGAAATTCGCGGACGCCGAGAGATCGATCTCGCTGGGAGACGAGCTCGACGTGGCCGCGGCGCGGGCGCGACTCGACGAACTGCAGCGCGAGATCGCGCGCGGCGCAGAGTCGGCGTGGGACGAACTGGCGGGCCGGGCCCGGGCGCTCCCTGCGGCCGAAGCGCGCCTGCTGCTGGAGGAGGCGCGGGCCTTCGGGATCCCGGGGATCTCCGCGCGGGTGGACGAGGCGATCGCGTCGCTAGCAGCGACCCCGCCCGTCCCGCCGCCGCCGTCCGGAGACTGGGATGCGTGCGTGGCAAAGGTCGCCTCGGCGCTCGCCGTGGACGACACGACACGCGCGAGGGAGATCGCCTCCGGCGCCGGACCGCGCGCCGCTGCGCTGGCAAAGATCCTCGTGGGCCTCGACGAACTCGGCCCGCGTGCGCTGGACGGATTCGCCGCCCGCGCGGGCGAGACGGCGACGCTCGCCCTCGCGAGCGGCCAAGTCGTCAAAGTCCGCCTCGCCGGCGTGAAGGGCGATTCCGTCGTGGTGCACGATCTCGAATTCAAGTCGGAGAGCGCGTACCGCATCAAAGAACTGGCAATGCCGGACGTGATCACGGCGGCCACCAAGGGCGGCCTGCACACCGATACGATCGCCATGGCCCATCTCCTCTGGGGCGACCGTGTCGCTGGCAAGGCGGGCCTCGCGGCGGCGGGTCTCGAAGACGTTGCGCAGGCCGTAGCCACGGAGCGGCTCGAACGCGCCGCGGCAGGAACGCTGGACGCGCTCCGCAAGACGAAAGATCCGGCCCGCGTCCGAGCCCTCCTGTCGGCGCTCGACGGCGAATTCGCGACGACGAAGGCCGCGCAGGCGGCGCGTGAAGAACTCTCACAATTCCGGGCGGCGATCGAGCTGGCGGGCATCGACCTCCTGGCGCTGGCGCACGCCTCGGTGAAAAAGCCGGCGGGACCGGCCAAAGTGCATCTCGAGTACGCGTTCAGCGAGCAGGAACTGCCGGACCTTCAAGTGGACCGGCTGCTCGTCGGGGCGAACGACACGGAAGGCCTGGAGTTCAAGCGAACACCCGATGGATTCCGACTCGTGAACGCCGCTCTCGCGATCGGGCCACCGTGGTCCGGCGCCCTGGATCTCGAGCTCCGGGTCGTCTGCGAAAACTCCGTGGGAGTGCTGCAGTTCCAGCTGTCTCCGATCGTCGTGACGTGGAATCCGCAAAACGGCGGGGTGAGTCTGCGCGACGAACGAACGACGCGCGACGTGACGGTCGGTCGCGGCACGCCCGTACCAGCGATGGAGGAGGCGATCCTGAAGGTGTCGATCCGGGGCCGCTCGGTGACGGCGTCGGCGCCGGGCGTCGAGATCTCGGGCACCATTGACGCGCTGTCGAGTCCCGTCGCGCTGCGCGTCAACCCGGCACCGAATCAGCGGGTCCTCATCAAGCGCGCGACGCTGGAGGGGATCCCCGATGCAGCATGGGCGCGCAAGGCGGCGAACCCGGCAAAACGGGACCTGAAGGCCGGACCCGTCGCCTCGCTCTTCAACGGCCGCACGCTGCAGGGATGGCGTGTCGATCCCAACGAACGCGGCTGGCGCGTGGAGAACGGGATGCTCCGCGGCGACGCGCCGCGCGATGGCGACACGACCGCGCTCCTCACGGAACGCCGCCATCGGAACGGACGGCTCTCGCTCGAGTTCCGGGTCGAGCGGGGCCGACACGTGCGCATCGTCCACCGCTGGGCGTGGGACGGGATGATCGAGATCTATGTACCGAGCCTCGACGCGACGTGGCGCAGGCTCGAGATGCTCTTCATCGAGGAGGTCGCGCAGGCGTGGGTCGACGGCGTCCCGGTGAAGATCGAGGCGCGCTCCGGGGCGGTGGTTCCCGGCCCGATCGGATTGCAAGTCCTGCGCGGCTCGTCGGTCCTGCTGCGCGACATACGCTTCCAGGCGATCGATTCTCCGGCACCGCTCACACGATGGACCGATGTCCTTGGCCCGGGCCTTCCGATGTGGCGCATCATGTCCGGCGCGGACCGGTGGACGTTTGAAAAGGGCGTGCTGGTCGCGGAACCGCCCTTCGCCGCGCGCACGATCTTGCCGTTCGACGTGTGCGACCTGGCGGCGAAGGTGCGCATCGAGGCTGCCGGAGAGGCCGTGCTCAGCCTTCGCTACAACGGCGAGACGGTGGGAACCGATCTCGCTCTCCCCGCGGACGGAAAATGGCATGACATCACGGCCACGCTGCGCGCCGAAGAGCTGCGGGCCACGATCGACGGCAAGGCGGCGACGATGCGACACCGGAGCAACAACAACAACCCGGCCAACGACGGCAACATCTTCTTCGAGGCCCGCCGCGGGAAGCTGGAGCTGCGCGAATTCAGGGTGAAACAGTAACGGAGCGCGACGCTACCTCCTCGCATCCGACGACATCACACCCGCGCAATATCGATGCGTGTCGCAGCCGCATGAGCGATACTTGCGCGCGGTCGATCGCAACCAGGGAGGCGAATGTGGGTGTGACCAACGCGGCGTCGGGCACGAACGTCCACGAGATCGCGGACGGGATCTACCGAATCAGTACGCCCACGCAGGTCGTGCCGGGCGGCTTCACCTTCAACCAGTTTCTCATCGTCGACGACGAGCCGCTGCTTTTCCACACAGGCCTGCGCAAGATGTTCCCGCTGGTGAAGGAGGCGGTCGCGAGCGTGCTCCCCGTCGAGCGCCTGCGATATATCGCCTTCTCGCACGTCGAGGCGGACGAGTGCGGATCGCTGAACGAGTTCCTCGCCGCCTCGCCTCGCGCCGTTCCCGTCTGCAGCCGCACGGCCGCCATGGTCTCCGTTGATGACCTCGCCGACCGTCCGGCGCGCGCCCTCGCCGATGGCGAGCGCCTGAGCCTCGGCCGACATACCGTTCAGTGGTTCGACACGCCACACCTTCCGCACTCGTGGGAGTGCGGATTCATGACGGAGGAAAGCACGCGCACGATGCTGTGCGGCGACCTCTTCACGCAACCCGGCAACGAGCTGCCGGCGATCACCGAATCGGACATCCTCGGGCCGAGCGAACAGATGCGCTCGGCGATGAACTACTACGCGGAGGCGAAGAACACACGCGCGATGCTGGAGCGCCTCGCCGCGACCCGGCCGGGGACCCTCGCGACGATGCACGGCAGCTCGTGGCGCGGCGACGGCGCAAAGCTCCTCCTGGCGCTCGCGGACGCCCTCGACAAGCGGTAGCGTCCTCTGCGTCCGCTTCCATCTGCTGTGATCGAGCGCGTGTGGCGTCGAACATCGGGAGGAACTCGACCATGCTCACGCTCACACTTCTCGCCGCGCTCATCGCCCAGGACGCCGGCAGGCTCATCGACGACCTCGGAAGCGACGATCTCAACACCCGCGCCGCCGCGGAACGGAAACTTCTCGAACTCGGGACCGCCGCGCGCGACGCGCTCAAGGCCGCAGCCAATCAGAAGGATGCAGACTTCCAGTCGCGGGTGCGCGCGTTGCTGTCGGACGCGCGGATGCTGCCCATCGACGCGTCGACGCGTGAGTCGATGCACGCGCTGCAGAGCGCGACGGACACGGAGATGCTGGCGAATGCCGTCGAGTCGCTCTTCAAGGTCGAGCGCGCGAAGCTCCGCGAGGCGCTCGCCGTCGCGGTCAAGGAAGGCGGCGCCGCGTTGCGCGGCCGCTCGACACAGATCGAGGCGTTGCTCGCGTTGGATTGCATCACGCCGATGCGGTATGGCCTCATCCTCCTGGAGACGGAGATGTCGAAGGGGGGCGAACTCGTCGGCGTCGAGGTCTTCGTGAACGAGACCAAGGCGCCTGTGTCCATCGCTCACGCCTCCGGAAACGCGCGCTACGAGGAAGTGAAGCTCGACGAGGAGGTGGGGGCACGGACGGGCGCGACGTTCACAATCGAAGAGCCTTCACGCATCGCGCTGACGATCGCGCCCGGGGCCGCGTACACGCTCCAGCGCCCGGACCTGGCGGTCGAGGGGGCGGTGAAGGGACGGTACGCCATCTGGATGAAGTACAGATCAGGAGACGTAGACAAGAAGCCCGACAACTTCTGGTCCGGCACGCTCGAGTCCAATCGCGTGGAATTCAGGATCAAGTGAGGTGTGTCCGGGGCGGATGGCGACGGCAGATCCGCCTCATGTCACAAATCGACGCTCGCGCCGTCTCACCCCCATGTTTATCATCCCCCCCATCCGCCGCGGATCCGCCCCTGGCGATCCCGTCCACGCCCCCTTCCCCTACGTGTTCTTCGGCGCCCTGTTCGCCGTTGGCGCCGTGGCCGCGCTCATGTTCCTGCTCAGGGCCGGATAGGACTCTTGATCGGACGCGACGAGCGGCGCAGGGGCCGCGGTGCCACCTGCCGCCCGTGGAGGGTCGATCAGATGGCTTGAGGCCGGGTGCAGAAGTGGGCAGGACGATGCCGCGGCTGGTGATGCGGGTCATGTTGCCGTCACGCCCCCCCCCGGCGAGCATTAGAATTCTGACGACCGGGCCGGAGCCGGCCCGATTCCGGAGTAGGATGACTCACCCTGTCGCGAAATCTCCCATCAATTTGGAGGTCGCCATGCTTCGGACCGTTGCGCTTACTGCGTCCCTCTTCTCGATCGCCGCCGCCATCGTGCTGGCCCAGGAAAAACCGAACCCGCCCATGCTGGACCAGGACAAGAAACTCCCGCCGGTGCTGGGCTAGGACAAGACGAATCCGCTCCCGCCGCCGCAGGAGGCGGACGGCAAGAAACACATCACGCTGGCCGTCGGCGAGAGGGCAACGGTCAAGGACGCGAGTTTTACAAAGTCCTGGATCGTCGACACCCTCGGGTATTCAGAAGTCCGTTTCACGGTCCAGCTGTCCATTCCGTTCAACACCGGCTTCGACAGAGACACGAAGATCCAGTGGCGGGCCCAGACGATCGCGGCGAATGGAGACCTCGTCGACATCATCGAGACCCGCGCCGACGGTCTGGCGCTGCTCCACAAGAACGAGAAGGTCATCAGGGTCCCCGTCTGCGGCAAGAAGACCTCCCTGGCTGTCTTTCTGTCGGGCGCCGCCGGTCGCGAGGTGACGATCACGGTCGAGGCGTACCTGGTGAAATAGCATCCGATGCGTCGCGAGCGGGGCAGGACGATGCTGCGACCGATGGCAGCGATCGAGCAATCCCCCCGCGACTTGTTGCGCCGGAGCGCGGATCGTCCCCCGTATAATTCAGGGGATGTTCGTGCTCCTCGCGACGCTCGCCTGCCTCACGCAGGAAAAGACCGTTGAGTCGGCACACTATCGCCTGACCACCTACGGCGAATTCGCGGATGCGCAGGAATTCGTCGATCTCGCCGAGGCCTTGCACGCGAAGCTCAAGCCGCATTTCGGGGCGGAGCCGCGCGAGAAGGGGAAGCTCGAGATCAAGTTCTGGACGACGGCCGACGCATTCAAGGCCGGGGGCAAGGCGGACGGCGTGGCCGCCGACCGGCTTCAGGCGGGCGGCGTCTACTGGACCGGCACGAAGCGCGCGTACTTCTGGAAGCAGCCGTCTCTGTATGCGACGCGGCACCTGTTCCTGCACGAGCTGACGCACCAGTTCCACTTCCTCGCGGTCACGAACAACGAGTTGAAGGGACCCGGCTGGTACCAGGAGGGGATCGCCGAGTACTTCGCGTACCACCGGTGGGACGGGAAGAAGCTGGAGACGGGGCTCTACGATGTCGTCGCGCTCGAGGAGCGCGTGCCGAAGGTCGTAGACGCGGTGCGGGCCGGGACGTTCGATTTCGCCGGACTCGTGCGCGGGACCGTCGCGTCGGACTACGGCACGAGCTGGGCGGTCGTCCACTACATGATGTCGACCCCCGGCTTCAAGGGCGTCGAGTCGAAATTGTGGAAGTCGGGCGGCGACGTTTCGAAGCAACTGCTGGCGCCCAAGGCCGAGGTCGCATCGGAGGCGGCGCGAAAGTTCCTCGCCGCACTGCGCCCGACGTGGAAGATCGAGACCATCAACTGGGACGAGCGCGGGGGCGACATCGTGGGCCACTCGGAAACGTCGGCGTCGATCGCGACGCGCTGGGCGTGCGCCTCCGTCGAGGCCACGGTTGCGCCGTCGAAGGGGGGCGCGTCTATTGAGCTGAGGGTCGCCGGCGGCGGGACATTCGCGCTCTCGCTGAGGGACGGCACGGCGACTTTTTCGCCCGGCTCGGCGTCCGTCGAGGCGGGCGCGAAGCCCCGGCTTCGGCTCGAGGTGGTCGGCGGAAAGGTGCGGGCGCTCGTCGACGGCAAGGAGATCGGCGCGGCCGAGGGCGGTAAGCCGGGGGTCGCGGCGCTCTGCATAGGGGCGGGTCGCGCGGTCTTTTCCGACGTCAAGCTCTCCGAGAAATAGGGGAGCCCGAGGGCGGGGCAAGCCATGCGGCAATCGCTTGCTTGCCGCCCCGATCGCTGTTGGGATGTGCGCATGCTCCACTGGGTTCGCAGGGTCGTTTCGGCGGCGCTGATCGTCGGCACGCTCTTGCTCCTCTACTCCCTCTTCGCGGGCGAGATCGGCTGGTGGCGCTCGCGGATCCTGGTGACGCTTCTCCTCACCGTGGTCGCCGGCGGTTTCCTGGTCATCGACTTCAACACGGCTGAGAGCGCCGGCCAGAAGAAGCTCGGATGGCTCGGCTTCGCGGCACTGGCGGTCGGCACGCTGATCTCACTGCTCCTCATCTGGACGGGGCTCATCATCGACGGCCGGCTCTGGCGCCTGTGGTGGGTTTTCGGCGCCGTCGCGGTGGCGGTTCCGCACATGCTGCTGCTCTTGATCGTGAAGCGCGTACCCTGGGCCCTCCGGGTGCGGCGCGTCACGCTCGGAGGCGTGACGCTTTCGACGGTGCTCCTGATCTCGATGAGCGCTCGGCGCGACGTTTTCTCGCTCCCGGGCCCCGTCCTCTTCTGGGCGCTGATCGCCTCGAACGTCGCGGGGATCCTGGGAAGCACCGTGCTCCTGATCTGGGCGACGAAGTCGGAGATCCCCTGGTACAAGCGGTGGCCCGCGCTGCGCCCCGCGCTTTTCGTCTCCGTCCCAGCCCTTCTCTTCGCCGCGGGCGTCTACGCTGGCCGGGTGACGGTGCCGCCGCCGTCGATCCTGGAGGGGACGGTCAGCGCCCTGGGCACGCTGCCGGAGGCCGAGATCGAACGGGCGCTGATCTCGGACCTCGCGCGGCTCCACGTTCTCGTGGAGGGGATCGAGCGGTCGCGCACCCAGTCTGCCGAGCTGCGCACCGGCAT